>QHTD01000411.1 GCA_003220675.1 Candidatus Rokuibacteriota bacterium
AGCGTGGGAGCGAACGTACAACTACGAACGGTTCTCCCTCGCCCTGCAGGGGCGCATGCCAGCCGAGAAGCTCGCTGATGTCCTCCCGGCTTCCGCCGCGTGATCGAACCCATGCTACCGACCGCCGATCCAGACCGCAGAGCAGGGGTCAATCTTGACGAGACCCAACACGCATCGCCTGCCGTTGACACCGGACGAGCTCGGAGGGAGAATCCCGGCCTACGGCGCTGTCCCGATGCAGGCGCTCGCGGTCGAGTCATGGGTCACTCTGCTCGACCTGCTGCCGGAGCGCCTGGAACTGACGGGCACGAAGAAGGGCGGCGGGCCCTTCGCTGGATTGAGCAGTGGCTAAGCCAAGGCCCACACAATCGCCGCCGACACTTCCCGATCCGATTCACCGGTTCGTCGAGGCGGTCAACCGAGGCGACACCGAGGTGTTCCTCGCGTTCCTCCCTGAGCACGGCCTCGTCGCCGACGAGGGGCGCCGCTCTATCGGGCACGAGGCCATCCGCCGCTGGAGTGATCGGGAGTTCATCGGCGCCAAGGGACGGATGACCGTCACTGGCGTGACCCAAACAAAGAACGGGGCCAGCTTCAACGCCGATTGGAAGAGCAACTATTACAGCGGCGCCAGCCGCTTCGCCTTCGTGCTCGATGGCGACCGGATTCGGGAATTGCGCATCACCGGCGCCTGAAGCGAGGCCGGGCGATGCGTGGGTGAGCACAACCCAAGACAGAGGAAGGAGAGGTGCCATGGCTGATCACTCACTCAAGGGCAAGGTCCTTGTGGTTGGCGCCGGAGCGAAGAATCTGGGCGGGCTCATTAGCAGGACGTTTGGTGCGGAAGGCGCCCTCGTCACGGTCCACTACAACAGCGATTCCACGAAGGCCGCAGCCGATGAAACCGTGAAAGCGGTCAACAAGGGGGGTGGCGATGCGTTCGGGGTCCAGGGCGATCTGACCAAGGTCTCCGAAGTCCGCAGGCTGTTCGACGAGGCGGTGAAACGCTACGGCCGCGTCGATATCGCCGTCAATACCGTCGGCAAAGTGCTCAAGAAGCCGTTCATCGAGACGACCGAGGAAGAGTACGACAGCATGTTCGATATCAACGCCAAGGCGGCGTACTTCTTCATCCAGGAAGCCGGGAAGCGGATGAACGATGGCGGCAAGATCATCACGATCCTGACGTCGCTCTTGGCGGCGTTCACGGGCCTCTATTCCACCTATGCGGGCAGCAAGGCGCCGGTGGAGCACTTCACGCGAGCGGCCGCGAAGGAGTTCGGCCCGCGCGGGATCTCGGTCAACAATGTCGCGCCGGGGCCAATGGACACGCCGTTCTTCTATCCCGCCGAGACGCCGGATTCGATCGCCTACCACAAGTCGGCGAGCATGAACGGCAAGCTCACCGACATCAGGGACATCGTCCCAATCGTAAGATTCCTCGCGACCGACGGCCGGTGGATCACCGGCCAGACCATCTTCGCCAATGGGGGGTACACGACGCGCTAGCGCGCAAGACGCCGGAGAGAGGCTGGCGTCGTGCGACGGATCGGGTCGGATCGACGTGGCGATGCGACGCTTTCCGGCTCGCAACTGTGAGCGCCGGTTGTCGCGGCCCGCCTGCCGGTTTCTCGGGAGGGTGGTGCCATGAACTCCACCATTCTCGTCACCGGTGCCGGCACCGGCATCGGGAGCCGGACCGTCCGCGCACTGGCCGAAGTGCAGATCGGCCGTCGAATCTGACCGAGACCAGTATGGTGGTGGCCCCAACGGGATTCGAACCCGTGTTTCAGCCTTGAGAGGGCCGCACCGCCGCTTACCGGCGCGTACGTAGGACCAGTTCCCACGGCGCGTGGCCCCTGTACCTCATCCTGCAGCTGGCTGGAAGCCACTTGACACGGCCCC
>QHTD01000412.1 GCA_003220675.1 Candidatus Rokuibacteriota bacterium
GCTCCGGTGCGCGCGCGGCTCCCTCGGCGTCGTGCAGGTCCACGATGGCGCCGGGGTGAGCGCGGCGGAGGACGCGACTCACCTGATCCTCGGCCGCCACGGCCCTGAGCCCTTCCGGCTGGATGGACCAGAACACGCACCGCTCACCCAAGCGGCGGAGCGCGCCGAACATCGCCGCGTTCACCATGCCCCACGGCGGACGGAAGTGACGGGGCGCGCGGTCCGCGAGCGCGGCGAGCGTTTCGTGGGCGCGGCCGATCTCCTCGGCGGTCCGCCGCGGCCCGCAGAGCCACAGGGACCGATGCGACCACCCGTGGCTCGCGACTTCGTGGCCTTCGCTGACGATGCGGCGCACGGTGTCGGGCGCCCGAGCCGCGCGCTCGCCCACCAGGAAGAACGACGCGCGCGCTCGGCGCTCCGCGAGGAGGTCGAGGACGCGTGGTGTCCAGTCGGGATCGGGACCGTCGTCGAACGTGAGCGCCACGCGCCGGCTCGCGTCGCTGCCGCGCCAGACGCAGCCGAGCGTGAGCAGGTGGGCGCCCCACGCATATGCCGCCCACCCGGCAGCCGCGGCGAGACCAAGCCGCGTCAGGATCACGGCAGCCGCACCGGCCGCTCCAGAAGCTCGAGCACCGCGGCGACGATGCGCTGCGTCGCGTCGGGCCGCCGCACGCGGCGGATCCGCGCGCGCAGCCGCTCGAGGAGGTCGGGGTCGCCGAGCGCGCGGTCGAGCAGATGGACGAGCTCGAGGTAGGAGCGCGGAACGAGCCCGATCCCCGCTCGGGCAGCGAAGCGCTCGTTGCGGCGCTCCTGGCCGGGCAGCGAGCCATAGGCGAGGACGGGCAGCTCGGCCGCCGTCGCCTCCGCGAGCGTGAGGCCGCCTGCCTTCGTCACCAGGAGGTCGGCGGCAACCATGAGCCGACGGACGTCGTCCGTGTAGCCGAGCGTCCGGACACGCGTGCCGTCGGTCAGGCGCTCGAGCTTCCGCTTGAGGTACCGGTCGTGGCCGCACACGAGCAGCCCTTGAAGTGGCCGCTCGACCGCGTCGAGGGCCCGGGCGACGTCGGGGAGACGACCCAACGAGCCGCGCGAGCCCGCCATCGCGAGCACGACGGGCGCCCGGTCAGACAGCCCGAGCGCGGCGCGCGCGGCGGCGGGGTCCACGGGCTCGGCGAACTCCTCGCGCACAGGCATGCCCGTGACGACGATCCGCTGCGCCGGGATGCCGCGGGCGATGAACTCGTGCTTCACCTCGTCGGCCGCGACGCAGTAGCAGTCGATGTGACGCGCGATCCACTGGCTGTGCGCGACGAAGTCGGTGACGACGGAGGTGTGGGGTGGCGTGCGCCGGCCCTGCGCGACCAGGGAAGACATCGCGGTGGCGGGCGTCGCGTGCGTGGTCACGACCGCGTCGGGCCAGAGCGACTCGAGGAGCGCGGCGAGCCGCCGGGCGCCGAGGCGCGTGACGCCCAGGGCGAGCGGGGAGTCGCTCGCCATCCAATCTCCGAGCGCGTAGCCGATACTCCAGAGCAAGGGCGCCCGACGGAGCATCGCGTAGTAGAGCGCGCGCGACGCGCGCTCGAAGAGCGGAGAGACCAGCTCGCCGAAGTGATCCACGACGGTGACGGCGCACCGCTCGCGCTCGAAGGCCCGCACGAGGCACCGCGCCGCGGCGTTGTGGCCCGAGCCGTAGCTGGCGGTGAGGATCAGCACGCGTCTCACGGCGGGCTCATGGTAACCTCTGGCGCCACCGGAGGGAATCCACGGCAGTGGAGGACGCACCGAGGCTATGAGTGATCGACTGACGGGCAAGATCGCGATCGTCACGGGGGCCGGGTCGCGGGGCCCAGGCCTGGGCAACGGCAAGGCGGCGGCCATCCTCTTCGCGCGTGAGGGCGCACGCGTCCTGTGCGTCGACCAGCTCAAGGAGCGCGCGGAGGAGACCGTGGGGATCATCCGCAGCGAGGGCGGCGAGGCGACGGCCTTCGCCGCCGACGTGACGCGCGCGGCCGACTGCGACGGGATGGTGGCG
>QHTD01000386.1 GCA_003220675.1 Candidatus Rokuibacteriota bacterium
CGCCGGGAGCGCGCCGGACTCGTCCGCGAGGCCGACGCGGCGCTGGGCGAGGTCGTGGCGAAGATCAAGAAGCGCGGCATCAACCACCCGTACGTGAAGAACTACGTGCTGGCCCGCACCACGCCCCTCACCCGGGCGCGCAAGACGCTGCCGCCGTTCGAGCAGACCTTCAAGAAGCTCCGCGAGAACCTCGAGGCGTTCGACATCTCCAAGGTGCGCTACGACGAGATCCAGCGCTCCGCGATCATGGCGGTTCCCGCGCCGACCGAGTGAGCGTCCGGTGGAATGAATAGCGACACGCCGAACCGAGCCGGGCCGCACCTGGTCTCAGGCCACCCACCGAGCGCGCCGGGCGCGCGGGCCCCGCTACAACATCGCGTCGCGATCGTGACCGGCGGCACCGGCGCCCTCGGCCAGGCGGTGACGCTGCGGTTCCTCACCGAGGGCGCGGTCGTCGCCGTCCCGTACGCGGTCGCGAAGGAGCGCGACCAGCTGTGCGAGCGCGCCACCCCCGCCGACCGAGGCCGCCTCGTGACCGAGCCCGTGGACGTCACGGATCTGGCGGCGATGACCGCCTTCGTCGAGCGCACCGTGGTGGCGCGCGGTCGCGTCGACATCCTGGTCGGAGCCGTCGGCGGCTTCGCCGCGGGCTCGCTCCTCGAGACGGACGAGGCGACCTGGCGGCGGATGCTCGACCTCAACCTCACGAGCGCCTTCGCCGCGACGAAAGCCGTCGCGCCGCACATGGTCCGGGCGCGCTACGGGCGCATCGTCCTCGTCGCCTCGCGCGCGGTCGTGGTGCCGGCGGGCGGCGTCCTCGCCTACACGGTGTCGAAGGTGGGCGTGATCGCCCTGGCCCAGGCTCTCGCCCGCGAGCTCGGCCCCCACGGCGTCACGGTGAACGCGGTGCTGCCGAGCACGATGGACACGCCGGCGAACCGGGCGGCGATGCCCGACAGCGACCGCCGGGGCTGGGTGCCCGTCGAGGCCGTGGCCGACGCGATCGCGATGCTCGCGCGCGAGCAGTCGGCCCACATCACCGGCACGCTGCTGGCCGTCTAGTCTAGGCATCCGGAAATTCACACGTTTCCGGCAGTAAACGATCGGATACACCCCGCCGTCCTACCAACCAAGCAGCACACATTTTCGACCTGGGAGGGGACGGCGATGAAGGCTCTCAAGGTGATCGCGGTGAGCGGGACGCTGGCGGCGCTGAGCTTCGGCGGCGCATGGGCTCAGGACGTCAAGAAGGACGTCCAGGACATCCGAGAGGACCGGCAAGACATCCGGAAGGACGTGAGGGATGTCCAGCAGGACCGGCGCGACCTGCGCCAGGACCGCCGGCAGCTTTATAGAGACCGGAAGGCCGGCGACAAGGACGCGGTCAAGAAGGACGTCCAGGACATCCGAGAGGACCGGCAAGACATCCGGAAGGACGTGAGGGATGTCCAGCAGGACCGGCGCGAGCTGCGCCACGACCGCCGGCAGCTTTACAGAGACCGGAAGGCCGGGGACAAGGACGCGGTCAAGAAGGACATCAAGGACGTCCGAGAGGACCGGCAGGACATCCGGAAGGACGTGAGGGACCTCCACCAGGACCGGCGCGAGCTGCGCCACGACCTGCATCCGAAGCGCGCGGAGGACCGGAAGTAAGTGCTCGGGGACCAGGTGGGCGGGGAGCCCGGCTCCCCGCCCTTGCAGTTTATGAGGCGGGAGTGGGATGGTGGGGACGAGAGGACGATCGCGGCGTGGAGCTTTCCGATGAGGTGCTGTGCCGGCGCACGGCCGAGCGCGACGAGGCGGCGTTTGAGGTCCTCGTGGCGCGCTATCAGGAGCGCGCGTACCGGCTCGCATGGTCCATCGTGCGGAATGCCGAGGACGCGCGCGACCTGTCGCAGGAGGCCTTCATCCGGCTCTACCAGGCGGCGGGGCGCTTCGATGGGCGCTCGAAATTCTCGACCTGGTTCTACCGCATCCTCGTCAACCTGTGCCTCGACCACCGGCGCAAGGACCGCTGGTGGAAGCTCTGGACGCGTGATGCGGGCGATCCCGAGTCGAGCGAGTCGCTCCTCGACCGCCAGCCGGCGTCGCACCAGGACCCCGTGGACACGATCGGGCGGGAGCGGACGTTGAAGCAGGTCTGGGAGGCCGTGGGCCGGCTCGCGCCACAGCAGCGCGTGGCAGTAATTTTACAGGTGCAGGAGGAGCTGCCGACGCCGGAGATCGCGGCGGTGCTCAAGTGCTCCGAGGCGACGGTGCGGGTGCACCTCCACCGCGCGCTCGCAACACTCAGGAAGACGATGGGGAAGACCTGACATGGCGACACATCCCGAGCCGGAATTCGAGCAGTTCCGCGACATCCTCGACGAGCTCGCGCGTGCGGTGCCCACACCGCCGGACGTCCACTGGGGCCGTTACCGCGCAGAGCTCCGCGAGAAGCTCGAGGCGCGCCGCGTGAGGCGGCGCGCGCGGTGGTGGCGTCCGGTGCCGCTCGCCCTCTCGGCGGGCCTCGCGGGTCTGCTCCTCTTCTTCGCGTTCTTCGCGATCCAGAGCGGGCGTCAGAACGGGACCGGCGTGGACTTCGCCGCAGTCGAAGAGGCTGCCATTGGAGGCCGGCTCGGGCTCCTCGAGCAGTACCAGGTCGTCGAGCGGCTCGACCTCCTGGAGGAGTTCGACGTGATCCGCGATCTCGATCGGATCGCCGGTGAGCAGACAGGCTAGTCATGCCCCGACGGTCGACGGGGCTCGCGGTGCTGCT
>QHTD01000387.1 GCA_003220675.1 Candidatus Rokuibacteriota bacterium
GCAAGTGAGCGCCGCGGCTCTCCTCTCTGAATCCGGCGGCGGCCGCAATGACTCCGCCGACGGTCAGGAGTGACTCCAGCTCCAGGAACGCTATCAGCTCGTAGTTGTAGCGCCGCCCCTTGTTCGTGATCCCGGCCCGTCGGTGGCGCGCGCCGAGGTCGTGGATCTCGTTCGCGGCCTCCTGAAGGCCGGACGCGTCCCGCAAGGGACCGACGTGCCGCCGCATCAGGCGCCCCAACTCGCTGCGAATGGCTCCCGCCCTCTCCGGACCCGTCGATCGGTCCACGATTTCGGCGATTCGGCGTCGCTCGTCCTCCAGCTGCGCGTCGACCGCCCTCGCGGATCCCGGCCCCTGCTGCGCCGCCGCCAGACCGGCTCGCTCGCCGAAGACCAGGGCTTCCAGGAGCCAGTTGCCCCCGAGAGCGTTGGCGCCGTGGACGCCCGTGGCGGCGCATCCTCCCGTCGCGTAGAGCCCCGTCACGCCCGTGGCTCCGTCCCGACTGACGTGGATTCCGCCCATCGTGCGGTGCGCCACCGGCCGCACCGGAACCGTTTCCTTGGCGGGGTCGACTCCGGCCTGCGTCTTGACGATGTGACTGGTCAACGGAAGCTGGCGCTTCACCTCGTCGCCTTTGAGGTGCCGGAGATCGAGGGCGACGAACTCGGCACGTCCGCTCACGATTTCTTCTTCCGCGGCTCGCGCCACGATGTCGCGCGGCGCTCGCTCGCCGAGGGTCGGTGCATACTTCAGCGTGAATCGCTCCCCGCCGCCGTTGACCAGGTGCCCTCCCAGCCCCAGGAGCGCCTCCGTCAGGATCATCCCGCTTCCCCGGATCCCGAGCGGATGAAACTGGACCATCTCCATGTCCATCAAGGGGGCGCCCGCTCGGTACGCGAGCGCCACGCCATCTCCGGCGACTCCATAGGCCGCCCCCGTGGGCTCGTAGACGCGGGCGCATCCGCCGGTCGCGAGCACCACGGCGTTCGCCGCAAAGGCTTCGACCGCGCCCGAGGCGAGCTCGATCGCGACGACGCCGACACACGCCCCGTCGTCGAGGAGCAGTCGCGTCACCACCCACTCCTCGTAGGCGCGAATGCCCGCCTTCAGGACTTGCTCGTAGAGCACTTGAAGGGTCGCATGGCCCGTCATGTCGTCGACGAAGCACGCACGCGGGCGAGTGGCTCCGCACAGGCGTCTGGCATCGAGACGGCCGTGCGCGTCCCGGTTGAACGGGACCCCCCAATGGTCCAGCGCGATCACTGCGCGAGGCGCCGCCCCGGTCAGAAGCTCGACGACGTCCTGGTCACCCAGGTAGTCACCGCCCTTGACGGTGTCCATCGCGTGAAGGTCCGCGCGGTCCTCGGCGTGTAGCGCCGCGTTGATCCCCCCTTGACTGGTCCCTCCGTGGGTCCGCAGCGGATGGACTTTGGAAATCAGCGCGACATCGCTGCCCCGTTCGCTGGCGGCCAGGGCCGCCCGCATCCCGGCGATTCCGGCGCCCACGACCAGGACCGAGTGCTTCGGCATCGGTTCCCTCTTGGTCTCGCGTTTGCCCTGAGGCGTCTGTGCTGCGGGGATGCTACCGCCGGCCGCCGGCAAAGACAATCCGCCGTGTCGCCACTGCTTCCCCGCCTGCATTGACAGGGCGAGCCGGCATGCTAACGTAATCGCCCACGAGACGGCGACACAGGAATTCACCTGGTCGCCTGTCTCGGCCTGAGAGTCGGCCGCGGGGGGGGGACCAACCAGTCGAACCCTCCGTCGGCACGTCGGAGACCTGAGCGGCGACAACAATGAGGCGCTTGAGAGAAAACCTGCTATTTCGGTTCTCGGCCGTCAGTTTCGTGGTGATGGCCCTCGTCGCAGTGGTCCTGGCGATCGCCCTGGCTGACAAAATCCGGTCAGACGCTGTCGATGCCCTGGTTGCCGAGGCTGTCGGTCATGCGTCGGGCCGCGTCCTTACGGCAATCACCCCGAGTGACCTTGAAGTGCCGATGACCGGCGCGCGGTACCAGAGGTTCCACGAGTTTGTGCAGCGGTCTCTGGTCTCCGACCGCACCGCCCGGGTGAAGCTTTGGGCGGCGGACGGCACGGTCATCTACTCGGACGATCCTGCCGGAGTGGGCCTCAAGTTTCCCGAGAACGAAGGCCTCCTCAAGGCGCTGCGCCGCCAGAACGCGACGAATGTCAACCGCCCTCAAGACCCAGAGCACGTTCTCGAGAGACACCTGGGCGCACTGCTGGAGGTCTACACGCCCATCATCTTC
>QHTD01000388.1 GCA_003220675.1 Candidatus Rokuibacteriota bacterium
CAGGCAAAAGTCCTGCAACGCGGCGTCGTGCCCGGCCTTGAGAGCGAGGTGGTCGAAGGACCGGGCGTTCTCGATGGCCACCGAGGCCTGGGTTCCGAAGGCCGACAAGAGCTCGACGTCGGCATCGGCGAACGCGCGCTCGCTCCTGTAGAACACGGCGAGGGCGCCGAACGCCTCGCCACTCTGGATCAGGAGGGGCACCGCGAGGACACTCCGCAGGCCCTCGCGGCGCATGCGTTGCTTGACGTCGTCGGGCACCGCCACGCGGGGGTCGTCGTGGAGGTCTGAGGTCCACACGGGCCGCCCCTCGGCCACCGCCAGGCCTGAGGCGCCTCGGCCCACCGCAACCTCTAAACCCATAACGAGATCGGGGCTTACCTGTCCGGCGCCGGCTGCCGCGCGGAGGACGCCGGCGTCGGCGTCCAGTCGAAGGAGGATAGCGGCATCGGCCCTGGAGACCTCGAGCGCCTTGGCGGCGATCGTCGACACGATGTGAGCGGGATCGAGGCTCATTACCAGCGCCTGGCCGGCACGATGCAGCCCCTCCAGGTCGCCGAGGCGCGCACGTGCCTCCCGATAGAGCCACACCTGCTCGCGCAAGAGGCCAACGAAGATCAGCCCCACCCCGATCGGTCTCACGACGCCGGCCACGTACCAGCTGATGGCATACCGGTACGGGTGGAGCAGGAACCCGATCAGGCCGATCAGCCAGATGAACCCGGCGCAGAACAGGAGGGGCTGGGATCCGGACGGGTCGCGGCGGGCGAACTTCGTCCGCCCGCCCCAGAGCGCCCAGATGCCGACGAGGCCGTTGGTGATACCGCCGACCCAGCAGGCGAACGGAGTCATGCGGCCCGGGGGCATGACCAGCGAGGGTAGGATCGGGCGGATCTGGACGACGGCGATAACGATGACAGCGCTTAGTACCAGGAGGCCGATCACAATCTTGAACCGCGCGCCATCACTCAGTGGGAGCTGATGGTCGCCGTAGTGGGCCGCCAACGCGAGGCCGGTCAGCACGAAGAAATAGCTCAAGAAGAAAAAGTAAGGCGCGACTCCGGCGTTGACGCCCGGTGTGCCGGGGTAGTCGGGCTGGGCGAAGATGTGGGCGACCGCGAGGAGCCCGGCCACCCAGAGGGTCATGCCGAGCACGGCCGACTGGGCGTCCTGGCGCAGGCGGTGGCGCTCCAGACAGAGGTAGGCCACGCCGATAGCCATCAGGGCGAAGGGGGTGTCGAAGATGGGCACGGCATACGGGATGGGGAAGCGATACGGGGCGAGGAGCGGCGTGAAGAGCAGGATCGCTTCATAGAGGATAGCGACGAGCGCGGTGGCGAGCAGAAGAATGCTTCTCTCCATGGGCGCCCAGAGCATCGCCGAGAGCGCGGGCGGGATCAAGCGACTTGTGATGCTTCTCGCCCCTTCGTCGCCGTGGTGAATAGAAATGTGAACAAAGTGCAAATATTGCTGAAAAATCAAGGATCTACGCTACGAAGTCTCTTGACACGCTAGCGAAGTTTTTTCATACTCGCTCTCGCACGGGGTTTACTTGAGCCACACCACCAACGGTCACACTAGAGACAACGGTCACGCTAGAGAGCGTTACCTCACCGACCACGTCCCGCTTCTCGACGGAAGCCCTCAGATGCGGGCAATCCGGACCATCATCGAGAACATCGCCGACACTGATGCGACGGTCCTGATTCTAGGGGAAAGCGGCGTGGGTAAGGATGTCGTCGCGCGGACCATCCATACCGCTTCAACACGCCGCGACGGTCCGTTCGTCAAGATCAATTGTGCCGCAATCCCTTCGGAGCTGCTCGAGTCCGAGCTCTTCGGCCACGAGAAGGGCGCCTTCACGGGCGCGCACCGGCGGAAGCTGGGGCAATTCGAGTATGCGAACAAGGGCACGATCTGCCTGGACGAGATTGCCGAGCTGCCTCTCGCCCTCCAGGCCAAGCTCCTCCATGTGCTCCAGGACTTTCGGTTCTCTCGGGTGGGGGGCCACGCGTCGATTGATGTTGACACACGCGTGATCGCCGCGACAAATCGCGACCTGGAGGACGCGATCGCGCGTGGTGAGTTCCGCGAGGACCTCTACTACCGCCTCAATGTGGTCGAAATCCGCGTTCCTCCGCTCCGGGAGCGAAAAGAGGAGATTCCCCTCTTAGCGTCGTGGTTCCTCTCCAGGTTCAACGAGGAGCACGCGCGGACGAAGCAGCTCTCGCCCGAGACGATGGCCCGCCTCACGGAGTACTCATGGTCGGGCAATGTCCGAGAGCTGGAGAACGTTATTCGACGCATGGTAGTGCTGACGGACGGTGAGGAGGCGTTCGAGACCGTGGTCGCACGGAGTCGCAACGGTGACGCCGCGGCCCCTCGACCCGCGCCAGCCGCCATCGAGAGCCTGAGGGAGGTCGCGCGCCGTGGCGCGCTGGCAGCCGAGCGCAAGGCCCTCGCAGAAGTGCTCGAACGCGTGCGGTGGAATCGCGCCGAGGCGGCTCGTAATCTCAAGGTCA
>QHTD01000246.1 GCA_003220675.1 Candidatus Rokuibacteriota bacterium
CGCCTTGAGGAGCTCGATCTTCCGCCTGCCCAGGAGGCCGCCCGCCGCGTTGATCTCCTCGGCCGCCAGCTGCTGACCCTTGAACATGGGCTCGCCCAGCACCGCCGCCGGCCCGGTGAAGAACGTCATGTGGCCGATCTTGTACGGGGTGTCCGGAATGTTGCCCTTGGGCTTCTCCTGCGCATGCGCGACCCCAACGGCCGGGATGACCGACCCGGCCGAC
>QHTD01000247.1 GCA_003220675.1 Candidatus Rokuibacteriota bacterium
TCCCCCACTCGTGCTCGCCGTCACGCGCAAGCCGTGGACGTACTTCACCTTCAACCCGTGGCTGAAGAAGCTCCCCGAGTACGTGGCCTCCGGCGAGACGCTCGAGAAGAAACTCGACTTCCTGTCACGGGTGGCGCTCTACTGGTTCACGGCCGACGGGCCCTACGGCGCGCCCGAGTGGGGCTTCGCCGTCGACACGATGGACGTCCTGCGCTTCGTGGTGATGGCGCTCCTCGTGGGGGCGTACGGCGCCCTCTGGCTCTACGCGCGCCAGCGGGGCCAGGTCTCGGGCTGGCGCGCCTCGGCGACGAAGAGCGGCGGCGTGGTCGGAGCGTTCGCGAGCGTCCTCGGGCTTTCGACCGGGCCGTGCAGCGTCGTCGGGTGCGGCGCGCCCGTGCTGCCCGTCGTCGGACTCGTTTTCACGGGTCTCTCGAGCGGGACGCTGGCCGTGCTCTCGATCTCGTCGCGCATCGCGGCCGCAGGCGTGCTGGTCCTCCTCAGCGCCGCCGTCGCCTACCTCGGCTGGCAGCTCGCGCCCAAGTTCCAGCGCTAGCAGTGCGCCGGATTTACCACCGTTCGAGCGCGGGCTCGGCCCGTGCAATCGGGTTACGCAGAGGCCGCCGCGAGTGACCGGTGGGGGTGTCGAGGGGAGCGGCGCCGCTCCCCTCGACGTCGCTTACGCCTTGCTGAGCGCGGAAATG
The DNA here is from genome assembly GCA_003220675.1 of Candidatus Rokuibacteriota bacterium. Lineage (GTDB taxonomy): Bacteria > Methylomirabilota > Methylomirabilia > Rokubacteriales > CSP1-6 > 20CM-2-70-11. The sequence goes on from QHTD01000247.1 coordinate 702, forward strand.
ATCGTGCGGCAGAACGCGGGTAGATCGTCCGGCTTGCGCGACGTGATCAGGTTGCCGTCCACGACCACCTCGGCGTCCACCCAGTTGGCGCCCGCGGCGACCAGATCGTCCTTGATCGAGAAAAAGGACGTCGCCTTCCGGCCCTTGAGGATCCCCGCCGACACCAGCATCCACCCGGCGTGGCAGATCGCGGCGACCACCTTGCCCTGCTGCGCCGCCTCGCGCACGAGGGCGACCATGGGCGCGTGCCGCCGCATCATGTCGGGGGCGTAGCCACCCGGGACGACGATCGCGTCGAACTCGACGGCCTTCACCTGGTCAGCCTGGACGTCCACGGTGACCGGGTAGCCGTGCTTGGAGGTGTACGACTTGGCGCCGCCGGCGCCCACGACCTTCACGTCGGCGCCCTCCTCCTTGAACCGGTAGTACGGCACCCAGAGCTCCATCTCCTGGTACATGTTCTCGGCCAAGATCGCGATCCGCTTGCCCTCAAGCTTCATGTGCGCTCCTTTGTCAGGACTTCTTCGACGTCTGGGTGAAGAACGTCCCCATGAGCGGGCGCATCGCGCGGCTGCCGCAGCGGGGGCACGCGGCCTGCCCCTTCTCCCGCTCGCTGATGGACATGGTCACGGAGACTTCTTTCTGGCACTTGTCGCAATAGAACTCGTAGAGAGGCATGGTCATTCCTCCTCCCACGCCGGTGCTCAGCCCAGGTTGACGACGACCGATTTTACCTCGGTATACTCCTCGATGCCCTCGTGGCCTCCCTCGCGCCCGAGGCCGGACTCCTTGAACCCGCCGAACGGGATCTCGTGGGTGTAGCCGGCGGCGTCGTTGGCTCCGACGAGCCCGTACTCGAGCTGCTCGGCCACCCGGACGAGCCGAGTCATGTCGCGCGTATAGAAGTAGGCCGCCAGCCCGAACTTGGTCGCGTTGGCCCGCCGGATCACCTCCTCTTCCGTGTCGAACGTGAGAATCGGAGCCGCTGGGCCGAAGATCTCCTCCTGGGCGATCGGCATGTCATCGGTCACGTCGAGGAGAACGGCCGGCGCGTAGAAGAAGCCCTGCGCGTACCGCTCGCCGGTCAGGGCGTGGCCGCCCATGACGAGCCGGGCGCCCCGCTTGACGGCATCCTCGACCAGCGCGTGGACCTTGGCGCGCGTCGCCTCGTTGATCAGCGGGCCGAGCTGGGCGCCTGGCTCGAAGCCCTGCGCGACCTTCAGCCGCTTGGCCGCGTCGATGAACGCCGGCACGAACCGATCCGCGATCGTCCGCTGGACGTAGATCCGGTTGGCGCAGATGCACGACTGGCCCGCGACGCGCAGGAACTTCATCGCGACGGCACCCTCGACCGCCGCCTGGAGATCCGCGTCCTCGAACACGATGAATGGCGCGTTGCCCCCGAGCTCGAACGACAGCCGCTTGATCTGCCGGGCCGCCATCTCCATGATCCCCTTGCCCACGTCCGTCGAGCCCGTGAAGCCGATCTTGCGGATGAGCGGGTGCGTGAGCAGATGCTCGCCAACCAGGCTCGAGCGGTTGGTCGTCAGCACGTTGAACACGCCGGGCGGCAGTCCGGCGTCCTCGGCGATCTTCGCGATCGCCAGCGCCGTCAGTGGCGTGGCCGAGGCCGGCTTGAGGACGACGGTGCAGCCCGCCGCGAGGGCGGGTGCGATCTTGCGCGTGACCATCGTCGCCGGGAAGTTCCATGGGGTCACCGCCGCGACGGGCCCGATCGGCTGGCGAAACACCCAGTAACGCTTCCCCGGCTGGGGCGAGGGAATCCACTCTCCGGTCATCCGGCGCGCCTCTTCCGCGAACCAGCCGAAGTATCCCAGCGAGAACTGGACCTCCTTCTTCGCCTCCTCGAACGGCTTGCCGTTCTCGAGCGTCACCAGTCGCGCCAGGTCGTCCCGCCGCACCTCCATGAGCTCCTGGATCCGGAGGAGGAACCGGCCGCGGTCCTTGGGTGCCTGCACCGACCACTCGCGGAAGGCCGCGTGCGCCGCCGCCACCGCGCGCTCGACGTCGGGCACGGCACCGTTGGTCACTCGGGCGATGACCGAGCGATCGGCCGGGTTAATGACGTCGAACGCGGCTCCGCCCTCGGCGTGCACCCACTCGCCGTTGATGTACATGCGCTCCACATCAGCCATGGCGGAGGCCCTCCCGTCCTCCCACGATCGCCGTTCGCCTTGCGAGCAGAGAGCGTACGCCGCCAGCGCGCGCTGCGCTAGGCGCGCTGCGCCATCCGCCCGGACCCGTTCGTCACGCAGGGCGCGTCGATGCGACCTGGGCCACGAGCCAGCGCGCGGTGCGCAGCAGCCGCGCGTCGCCGTGCCGCGGACCGACCAGCTGTACGCCGAGCGGCAGGCCGTTCGCGCCCTGCATGAGCGGCACGCTGAGCGCCGGCATGCCGCAGAGGGTCCACAGCGTGCAGAACGCAGGATCCCCCGTCGAGTCGAGCCCCTCTGGTGCGGTGCCGGCGGCGGCGGGAGTCAGGATGGCGTCATAGCGCTGAGCGAACAGCTCGTCGAAGCTCTCGTTGAGCTGGGGAATACGGGCCAGAGCGCGGAGATAGTCGAGCGCGCGCACCTCTCGGCCGCTCTCGATCCGCGCCTGTAGCGAGGCGGACAGCCGGTCGCGCCCCTTCTCCCACTCCCGGCCGAGGTTGACCGCTATCTCCGCTTCCATGATGATCCGGTGCCACTCGGACGCGTCTACGGCCGCATCGAAGAGCTCGAGCTCCTCCACGCGCTCGCCAAGGTGGTCGGTCAGCTCGGCGAAGGCCTCCTTGGCGTCGTCGTCGACACGGTCCCAGCGCGCCGTCTTCGCGAATGCGAACATCGGCGGCAACGGCGGCTCCTCGGCCGCCACATCGCGGTACGGGATGCGCGCGCGCGGTCGGGAGTCTGGATCGCGCTCGTCGTAGCCGACGAGCTGCTCCAAGAGGAGCGCGAGATCATCGATCGTGCGCGCGAACAAGCCGACATGGTCCAGGGAGCGCGACAGCTGGAACATCCCGTGACGGGGGATCAGGCCATGCGTCGGCTTCAGGCCGTAAACGCCGCAGAACGACGCAGGCCGGACGGTGGAGCCGCCGGTCTGGCTGCCCAGCGCCAGCGGCACCATGCCGGCAGCCACCGCGGCGGCCGAGCCGCTCGAGGATCCCCCGGGCGTGCGCGCGGGGTTGTGGGGGTTCCGCGTCTTGCCCGGCGCGCGGCCAGCGAACTCCGTCGTCACCGTCTTGCCCATAACCACGGCCCCCGCAGCGCGCAGCATCGCGACCACGGTGGCATCGCGGGAGGGCGCGCGCCCGGCGTGCAGCACGGACCCGTTCTCGGTCGGCATGTCGGCGGTGTCGATGATGTCCTTGACGCCCACCGGCACGCCGTGCAACGGTCCGGTCGGCCGTCCGCCGAGGCGCCACTCGTCGGCCGCGCGCGCCTGGGCCAGGGCGTGATCGGCGTCGAGGAAGGCCCAGGCCTGGACCCGGGAATCCGTCTCGCTCACCCGGTTCAAACACGCTCGGACCAGCTGCTCCGAGGTGATGACGCCATCCCGGATCAACCGCGTCGCCTCAGAGGCCGACAGCACGTGCAGATTGGTCAGATCCATATTGAACGTCGGGGGGAGCGAGCGTCGCTCCTCCCCGACACCCCCCACCGCATAACACCGCAGTTCGAGCGCGGGTTCCGCCGGCGCAATCCTGTTCCGGGGGAGGCAGGGAGGAACGCGCCCCCGGCGCGCGACGACCGTCCGGAGGAGGACTCCGTCCCCCTCCGAATGTCACTTGCCGTACAGGAACTCCGGCAACCAGAGGGTCATACCCGGCCAGATGTACATGAACACGAGGCAGATGCAGACGATGATCATGTACGGCATCATCCCCGCGAAGATCTGATTGAGCGTCACGTGCTTCGGCGATACACCCTTGAGATAGAACGCCGACATCGCCACCGGCGGCGAGAGGAATGCCGCCTGGAGATTGACCGCCACCATCGTGCCGAAGAGGATGGGGTCGATGTGGAAGTGGCTCAGCAGCGGGATGAAGATCGGGCAGAAGATCACGATGATCTCGGTCCACTCGAGCGGCCAGCCGAGCAGGAAGATGATCAGCTGCGCGGTGAACTGGAAGCCCAGCGGCGACAGGTTCATGGAGAGCACCCACCGCTCGATCAGCCCCTGGCCGCCGTGCAGCGCGAACACGGCAGAGAACAGCGCCGAGCCCACGAACAGCCAGCACACCATCGCCGTCGTCTTCGCCGTGAGGAAGGTCGATTGCTTCAGGTTCTCGCGGAGCTCCTTCGAGGTCCGCAGATTCCAGAGCCCCGGCACGACGGTCCCCGAGAGCGTCCCCCCGATCGAGGCCGCCACCAGCAGGGACGCCCAGTCCTCGCCCTGCCACCACCCGAGGACGAAGCCGATGATCGCCCCGACCAGGCTCCACAACCAGACCTGACGCTGGAATCTCGCCATCACGGCGAGGTACATCGCGCCGAGCGCACCGATCGCCGCCGACTCGGTGGCGGTGCTGATGCCGAACAGGATCACCGCGAGCACCACGACGGTAAGCAGGCCCAGCGGCACCACCGACGCGCACAGCTCCTTCAGGATCTCGAGCTGTTCGCCGTCCATGCGCCAGAAGTAGATCAGGAGCAGCAGCCCGGAGAACGCTGCGAATCCCCAGAACCAGGCATAGAAGTGCTCGGGGATCTTGCCTGCCCCGCTGGCCGCGGTGGGATCCCGGAGTGATGTCATCTCCTCGGGCGGGCCGTCGGTCTTTTGCGGGGTCTGCGCAGAGTCCGTCTCGGACTCTCCTGCCACGCCCAGCTCCCGTGGCTTGTCGTCGACGGGCGCGGGCGCCGCGGGTTGCGGCGCCGCCGCGATCGCCGCGGTGCGCGTCGTCACCGTGGGCACCGCCGCGGTCGTCGCAACCTCAGGCGCGTTGTAGATGACCACATACCACCACGTCGCGGCGAAGGTGCCGACCGTCAGCATCAGCGGCACCGAGAGCGCGAGCAGGTTGTGGGCGATCGCGCGATAGCCAGCGGCGCCGCGCGCCAGGCTCGGCCGGAATGCGACGGCGATGAGGCCGGGGACGACGCTCCGCGACCGGCCGCGCTCGAGTCGTCGCAGCCAGTCGGGCACCGCAACGCGGTACTGGTCCGGCGGCAGCTTCGGCGCGATCTTCGGATTGATGATCGCCCAGCCGAGGATGTAGACGAGGTAGAGGAACGTGAGGAAGAAGCCCGGCAGCATCGCCGCCGCGTAGAGCTTGACGATCGACTGGCCGGCCACCGCCGCGTATACGATGAGCATGACCGACGGCGGGATCAGGATGCCCAGCGTCCCGCCTGCCGTGATGGCGCCGGAGGCCAGCTTCACGTCGTAGCCTGCGTTCAGCATGGGTCGCATGGCGATGACGCCCATGAGGACGACGACCGCGCCGACGATGCCGGAGGCGATCCCCCAGAACGCGCACACCAGGAGGGTGGTGACGGCGAGTGACGCAGGCACGCGGCGGAAGGCGAGCTGAACGCTGTGGAACATCCGGTCGACCAGCGCCGCACGCTCCATGATGTAGCCCATGAAGACGAATAGCGGGACCGACAGCAGGGTGTCGTTGGTCATGACCCCGTACGTCCGCTGCACGATCAGGTCGAAGATCCGGTTGTCGTACCAGTGTGCGCCCGGGAGCCAGAAGGCGATGTAGCCGAAGATCATCCCCAGGCCCATCAGCGTGAACGCGGTGGGGAAGCCCATCATGATGGCGACCACGATGAGCGCCAGCATCGTCAGGCCGAGTGACGGATCGCTCACGGGTTCTTGTGCTCCACCACGGTGCGGTGGCGGGCGGCCTCGTCGATCGCGTGCGCCCCCTCCAGTGCGGCCCGGCGCGACTCTTCGTCCACGTACTCGCTGCCTCCGAGCTGCGTCTGGACCACGTCGATCTCCTCGACGTCCTCGAGCCGCGAGGGCCAGGCGCCAGTGCGCAGGCATTCGATGCAGCGAACGATCTCGGCCAGCCCCTGCACCATCACCAGGGCGCCCGCGATCGGGATCACCGACTTGAAGTGGTAGACCGGCGGGCCCTCGGCGGTGACGGTGGAGTGTTCTCCGATGCGCCAGGAGAGGGCGGCGTAGTCGTACCCCGCGTAGATCAGCCCCAGGATGCCCGGAATGAAAAATAGAAAGTACAGCGCGAGGTCCAGCGCGGCCTGTGCGCGCGGCTTCATGTAGATGTAGACGAAGTCGGCGCGGACGTGGCCGCCCGCGGCCAGCGTGTAGGCGCCGCACATCATGAACAGCGTGCCGTACAGCATGTTGTTGAAGTCGAAGATCCAGGCCGTCGGGGCGTTGAGGATGTAGCGCTTGAAGACCTCGAGGGACACCACGAACGTCAGCGCCACGATCAGCCACGCGAAGGCCTTGCCCGACCAGTAGCTGAGCTGGTCGATGGCGCGGAGCAGACGCCGGGCGCTGATCGGCATCTAGAAAACGCCAGCCACCCGGCGACCGCAGGATGGCTGGCGGGACGGCTGGGGACAGGTCACGGACCGACTAACTCTTCTTGACGAAGTAGTGGCTGTAGGCCATGCGGCGGTCGACAATGGTGTCGAGGTCCCATTTCACCGCTCGCGCGGCAAATGCCTTCTGCGATTCGGCGATCTCCTTGAACATGGGGTTCTCGGCCGACTTCTTCGCCTCGACCTGGTCGAACACCTCGAGCTGCTTCTGGAGGACCGCGGCCGGAGTCTTGTAGAACCTCACCTTGTCCTTCGTCTGCAGCTCGATGTAGTCCTTCGAGTAGCGGTCGATCGCCTTCCACGACATGTCGGCGGAGGCCGCCTCCACGGCGTTCTCGATGATCGCCTTCATCTTGTCGGGCAACGCGTCGAACTTGGTCTTGTTGAAGGTGATCTCGAACTGCTCGGCGTTCTGGTGGTAGCTCTGCAGCATGCACACCTTAGACACGTCGGCGAAGCCGAGGATGCGGTCGGAGGTCGCGTTGTTGAACTCGGCGGCGTCGAGGAGCCCCCGGTCCATCGCCGGCACGATCTCGGCGCCGGGCAGCGCGTTCACCGCCGCGCCCATGCCCTGGAACAGGTCGATCGAGATGCCCACGGTCCGGAACTTCAGGCCCTTGAAGTCGTCGGGCTTGGTGACCGGCTTCTTGTACCAGCCGAGTGGCTGCGTCGGCATCGGGCCGTAGGGGAAGGACACGACGTTGGCGCCGATGGAGGCGTAGAGCTTGTTGAGGAGCTGCTTGCCGCCGCCGTATTTGTGCCAGGCGAGCAGCATGTTGGCGTCCATGCCGTAAGCGGGACTCGATCCCCAGAGCGCCAGCGCCGTCTGCTTGCCGTAGTGATACACGAGCACGCCGTGGCCGCCGTCGAGCGTGCCCTTCGACACGGCATCGAGCAGCCCGAAGGCCGGCACCACCGCGCCGGCGGGCAGCACTTCGATCTTGAGGTCGCCGCCGGTCATGTCGTTGACCTTCCTGGCGAAGTCGAGCGCGTACTCGTGGAAGATGTCCTTCTGCGGCCAGGTGCTCTGCCAGCGCATGGCGATCGGCCCCTGCGCCTTGGCGACCATCGGGAAGCCGAGTGCCGCCGCGCCCGTCGCCGCAGCCGTCGCGCCCCTCAGAAACTTGCGGCGCGGGCTCTCCGTGAGTGGTGGCTGGTTGCTCATGTACGCCTCCTCCTGTTCAGGAGCTTGGAGTGTAGCTCGAAGCCAAGGATGTGGATGCCGCCCGCGCCTCTCGGGGCGGGGCACACGTGCCCGTGCGCCCAGCGAGCGGGCGCGTCATGGGCTCGGGAGCGTCACGGACAGTCGGCTCCCTCCCCGCCGCACCGTGAGCGAGAGCGGCCGCTCCGGGCTCGCGTCGGCGAGGGCCTCCCGCGCCCCGTCGCGGCTCAGGACGGGCTGCTCGTTGATCTGGAGAATCACATCACCGGCCTCCAGCCCGGCTCTGTCGGCGGCGCCCCCCCGGATGACGGAGGCGATGGCGGGCACGGTCGTCCCGACGCGCCCGGTGGCCTCACCACCCTGGACCTCAGGATCTCGAAGCAGGAAACCAAATTCGGCGGAGATTCGTTCCCCGACCATCGCGCGCGGCATGGACGTGAGCCGCACCCTGAGGAGCCGGCGCC
>QHTD01000374.1 GCA_003220675.1 Candidatus Rokuibacteriota bacterium
GATCGGCCCGTGCTTCATCTCGCCCGCGGGATAGCCTTCGGCGTGGGTGTAGACCAACTCCTTGAGCTTGAGCGCCCCCTCGAGCGCCACCGGATGGGTGATGCCTCGCCCGAGGTAGAGGAAGCTCGGGTACGGCGTCAGCGCCGACGCGAGCTCCGCCACCCTGCCACCCCGGGCGAGGACCGTCTTCGCGAGGTGCGGGATTTCCGTCAATTCGCCGAGCAGCCCACTCGCCTGGTCCGTCGAGAGGGCGCCCGTGGTCCGTCCGAGGTGAACCGCAAACAGGTAGAGCGCCACGAGCTGCCCCGTAAAGCTCTTGGTTGAGGCGACGCCGATCTCCGGCCCGACGCGCGTGTACAGGACGCCGTCGGCCTCTCGGCTCGCGCTCGACCCGACCACGTTGCAAATCGCGACGCACTTCGACCCGCGGTCCTTCGCGTGCCGGAGCGCCCCCAACGTGTCCGCCGTCTCGCCCGACTGGGAGATCGCCACCGTGAGCGTCGAGCGGTTGTCGAGAGGGACGCGGTACCGGTACTCCGATGCGATGTCCACCTCTGCCGGAATCCGGCAGAGCGTCTCGACCATATACTTGCCGACCAGCGCCGCGTGCCACGACGTGCCGCACGCCACCATGGCGACGCGGTCGATCCGTCGGAGCGCCTCACGATCGAGACCGAGCGTACCGTCCAGGTCCCCCAGCGCGCGCCGCGTCGCCTCGAGGGCGCGCGGCTGCTCGTGGATCTCCTTGAGCATGAAGTGCGGATAGCCATCCTTCCCGGCGGCCTCGGTGTCCCAGGGGACCGTCGTCACCGCTTTGTGGACGGGGTGACCGTCGAGCCCGACGACTTTCACGCCCTCGCCGGATAACACGGCCATCTCGCCGTCGTCGAGCACGACGACGTCACGCGTGTACCTGACCACCGCTGCAATGTCCGAGGCGAGGAAGAGTCCGTCCGGGCCGACTGCGACGACCAGCGGGGCGCCGCCGTTCTTCACCCCGAGGAGCTTCCCCGGCGCCTGCGCGCTGATGATGCCGAGCGCGTAGGCGCCGTGGAGCATGGCCGCCGCACGACGCGCCGCCGATTCGACGCCCTCACCCGCGTACCGCTCGATCAGGTGGGCGATGACCTCGGTGTCCGTCTGGGACTCGAACGTATGGCCATCGCGCTCGAGCGCCTTCCTGAGGTGCGCGTGGTTCTCGATGATGCCGTTGTGGACGACCGCGACGGACTTCGAGCAGTCGCGGTGTGGGTGTGCGTTCTGGTCCGAGGGCCTGCCGTGGGTCGCCCAGCGTGTGTGGGCCACGCCCAGCCGTCCCTCCAGGGGCTCGCGCGCCAGGACGCGCTCGAGGGCGGCGATCTTCCCCACGCTCCGCCGCACCTCGAGACGGCCGTCGTGGATCACCGCAACGCCCGCCGAGTCGTAGCCCCGGTATTCGAGCCGCCTGAGCCCGTCCATGAGGATCGGGACGGCGTTCGCACCACCGACGTAGCCGACGATTCCACACATTGGATCTCTCGTCTTCTCTCTATCCGCCCGTCACCGTACGATCGACCGGTCAACGCCTCAATCCAGGTGACCCCTACAAACGAATACGGAAATTCCCTGAAAGGCGCCCCGATTCTGAAGATTTTGAAAGGTTTTGAGGGCCTTGGAACCTGAAGGGCGGCTCCGGGGATTGCCCTTACGGAGCCAAGCGAGCTTCAGACCTGGATCAGACCCCGACGGATCGCGTACCG
>QHTD01000373.1 GCA_003220675.1 Candidatus Rokuibacteriota bacterium
CCTGCTCCCACCTCGCCTAGACCACTGGTCGATCTTCGGCAGGAACAGGTTGAATCCCTTCACCGCCAACTGGTCGTGGACCAGCTGCTCGCAGTGGCTCCGCGTCCACAGCGCGTGCCATGCCAGCGCGGGCGCCGCGCGCCCGGCACCGGCGTGGATCACGCCAGCGTCCTGGATCGGAGGAACCACCGTGGTCGCCGTTACGCCGTTCATCGGATGGGCTTCGCCCCCTTTGGTTCATGGCGCCCTCTCGGGGCCGAACCGCACAGGCCCGTAGTCATCATTCGTCGCGGCCGGGGTCCGCCGGGCGGACACGCCCAACCGCCTATTCCACCGTGACGCTCTTCGCGAGATTCCTGGGCTGGTCCACGTCGCAG
>QHTD01000248.1 GCA_003220675.1 Candidatus Rokuibacteriota bacterium
CCTCTGGCTCGGCGATGAAGGCGTCCTTCTCCACGGCGCCGCGCGGATCCTTGGTGGCGAGGTACTCTATCGCGACTTCTTCGAGGTCCTCCCGCCCGGCAGCTTCTTGATCATCACTGCCTGGATGAAGCTCTTCGGAGCGGGCTTCGCCTCCGTGCGGGTGCTCGCGGTCGGCGTCATCGCGGTGATTGCCGCCTTGCTCTACGCCACTGCCCGTCTCTCGTCGGACAACCGGCCCCTCGCAGCGCTGCTCTCGATCGCATGGGCCGTTCGGGTGCCCTGGGAGAACAGCCACCACTGGTTCACCACCGCGGCCTCGATGGCCGCGGCCGTCGGCCTCCTTCTGGCGCTCGATGGCGCGCCTCGCCGAGGGGCGGCCTTCCTCGCTGGCCTGTTCGCCGGCGCCGCTGCCATGGTCACCCCGATGCGCGGCGCGCTCCTTTGCTTGGCCGTCGTCGCCCTTCTCTTCACCCTGCCCGGGGCCCGCTCTCGACTCCTCAGCGCGATCGTCGGGATCGGCCTCGTTCCGGCGGCGATGATCCTCTACCTCACCGCCATCGGGGCGCTCGGGGCGGCTGTCGACGATGTCCTCCGGTTTCCGGCCCGCCGCTACGTCCGGATCCAGGCGGTCCCCTTCGGGAGCTTCGCGACCTTGGCGGACACGGCTTCGGTCGCGCTCTTTCCGATCACCCTCGTGCTCGCGGGAACCGCCTTCGCCCTCAGGCGCGCTGCGATATGGCGTGGGCTGCGCTTTCGCGCGTCGCTGGCCCTCGCGGGTGTGGGCCTGGTCGGCGCCTACCCGCGCCCCGACATTGCCCACCTCAACTTCACCGCGCCGCTCGCCTGCCCGCTCTTCGCGCTCGTCGCGACGGATCTGCTCGGCCGTCTGGGGCGCCGCGCCCGTATCGCCGCGGGCGCGCTCTTGATCGGCCTGTGCCTCGCACATGTCGGCTACGCGCTCAAGTTGAGGATGGCCGTCGTCACCGCTCCCCTGCACGAGGTGCCAACGGCGCGAGGGCTCACGGTGCGGCTCCCAAGTCTCTGGACCGACGACTTCGCAGCGCTCGTGGTCCAGATCGACCGCATCCCCCGCGACGACGCCTTCTTTTTCTACCCCTACGTCCCGATGCTTCCCTACCTCACGGCACGCCGTCACGTTGCGGCCCTCGACGTGATGACACCGGGGTATACGACGACGGAGCAGTTCCGCGAAACCTGCGTGCGCGTCCTCAGCGAGGCTCGATGGGTGGTCATCGAGCGCAGTTGGACCGACCCGGCTAAGCTCCGCTCTGTCTTCCCCGCCATGCGCGATCCCGACCCTCCCGAACAGCGCGGTTTTCAAGCAGCGCTCCGGCTGGCGTTCGACAGGGTCGTCCACACCTCGACGTTCTTTGAACTGCGAGCGCGGGATGCGAGTGCCTCGGTGGCGCTGTGCGACAGGATCGGAGCGAGTCCGGACGCGCGGTGAGGGCCGCCGCGACCCCCCACCGTCCTTTGCCCTGAGATGCTTCAGAGACAACTGTTCCGGTGCCCGACTGGACTTCTGCCGCTACGTGGAGAATGATTCGAGGCGGTCGCGGGGTCTGGTTCTGCGGTGTGGGGTGATCGCGTCAAAGCCGGGCTGCCGACGGCTCTGATACGCGTCGGCTCGGATCCCCGAGCCATACGCGCCGCACAGGATGAGGCAGCTGTCGCCGTCCAGAGCGACGCGATCAGTGGCGGGCTCGGGTGACAAAGGGGTGACCCGCCGTGGCAATTTGCCGGCAAGGCCCCCGGCGCGTCGACGGAGCGTGGCTCGTCGCTCTTTGGTTATCGAGACTTAAGCGGCCCCTCCTCCTGCCTCTCTGGCGTATCGCTTGCAGATCGGTATCATGGCGGACCATGGGGATTCCCCTACTCCCGACTATAATGGCAGCAGCGTCACAGTGATCAGGCGAATCGACCAGGCGCAGCCGGCTGTCGTCTACGGATTGCTTGCTATCCTGCTGGCGGCTGTCTTCGTCCCGATGTCCCTCTACCGGCTCGTCGATGGGGACGAGGGCACCTACCTCCTCGTCTCGCGGCTCGTTGTCGAGGGCCAGCTCCCGTACCACGACTTCTTCTACCCACAGATGTTCCTCCTCCCCTACGTCTACGGGGGCTGGATGAAGCTGGTCGGCTATTCCTGGTACGGGGCCCGCTTGCTCTCCGCAGTCTTCTCGATCGCCTTGGGTCTGCTCGTCTACCGCCAGGCGGCTCGTCTCGCAGGCGCACGGGCCTGGGGCGTTCTCGCGGTCGTGCTCTTCACGTTCTCCAGCCTCGCCTTCGGCTGGTATCCGCTCATCAAGACGTTCGTGTTCCCCAGCCTTCTCCTCTTTGCTGCGTACGCGGTGCTCTCGTCCGCGTCGCGCTGGCGGTGGGTCGCGAGCGGCTTCCTGCTCGGCCTCGCCACCGACTGCCGCGTCTACCTCATCGCGGTCGTCCCTGCGTTCATTCTCGAGCTCTATCTGACGGAAGAGGACCCCAAGCGCCGCCTGATGCAGTTCGCGCGGTTCGCGATCGGCCTCGCGCTCGCGCTGCTGCCAAACGAACTCTTCCTCTTGATCGACCCGCGCACGTTCGTCTTCAACATCGTCGACAACCAGGTCATCCGGACGGACTTCGGGCTTCTCGGCTGGATGGACCAGAGGAGCGGCGTCGTCGAGCAGCTGCTCGCGATCAACAGCGCCGAGGGTGTGACGAGCTTCCAGTTCCTCGTCATCTTCGTGCTGAACCTCGTGTCCTGGGTGTCCGACGCTCTCTCGCGAGAGTGGCCGTCGCTCGCATCGACGACGGCCGTCTCGCTTCTGCTCGTCAGTCTCGTGCCGACTCCGGTGTATACACAGTACTTCTGCATCCCAATTCCGTTCCTCCTTGTGAACGCCGTCACCTTCCTCGCGAAGCTCGCCCGCGAGGCCTCCGGCCCCAGGCTCCGACACCTGTTTGCGTCGCTCACCGTCATTTACGTCCTCGTCTCGCCGTTCGACCTCTACCGCTACACGATCGGCGGGACGTTCGTCCCGGGAATCACTAGCGCGGCGGAGGTGGTCGACTGGAGACTCCCGACGATCAGGGCCGTGGCTCGGGCGATCGACCGGGAAGTTCGGGCAGACCGGCCCGTCGCGATCAGCCTCTGGCCGGGCTACTTCGTCGAGTCGAAGGCCTCGATCCTCCCCGGCCTGGAGAACCACTTCGCGCTGATGTTCTCCGACATGGTGACGCCGCGTGAGGTCGTCCAGTTCAAGTTGATGTCGTACGCGGGGCTGGCCTGGCACGTCCAGCGGCACACGGTCGACGTCATCGTCCTCGGCAACTGGACGAGCTGGACCGCTAACAGCCACCGGTTCCGAAGCCTGATCGTCCGGAATGGATACGTCATGAAGGAGCGAATCGCGAGCGCCGAGATCTACACGCTCCCGCCCGATGGTCGCCGATGAACGGGGACGCGACGCCGCTCTCGGTCGTCCTCCCGGTCCTCAACGAGCAGGACAACCTCGAGCCGCTCCACGCTCGTCTCGTCGACGCCCTTGAGCCGATGGCGCGTGAGTACGAGGTGATCTATGTCGACGACGGCTCGACGGACGGTTCCTGGGAAGCACTCAGGAAGATCGCGGCGCGCGACCGACGAGTCCGCCTTGTGCGCCTCAGGAGGAACTTCGGCCAGACGCCGGCGCTGGCGGCCGGCTTCGCCCACTCGCGGTATCCCATCCTGGTCACCCTCGACGCCGACCTCCAGAACGATCCCGACGACATCCCGCGGCTCATCGAGAGGCTCGGCGACTCATACGATGTGGTATCGGGCTGGCGCCGCCACCGGAAGGATCCCTGGCTCACGCGGCTCCTGCCCTCGCACATCGCAAACTTCCTCATCCGCAAGGTGAGCGGCGTCCCGCTGCACGACTTCGGCTGTATGCTCAAGGTCTATCGTCGCGAGATCATACAGGATCTGAGCCTCTACGGCGAGATGCACCGCTTCCTGCCGGTACTGGCCCACTGGGTCGGCGGCCGCGTGACGGAACTCGAGGTAGCCCACCACCCGCGCACGCGCGGCGTCTCGAAGTACGGCCTCCTCCGGACGTACAAGGTGCTCCTCGACCTGATCACGCTCAAGTTCATCGGAGACTTCCAGTCGCGACCGAACTACATCTTCGGGGGCTTCGGGCTCCTCTCCCTGATGCTCGGCTTCCTCGCCCTCGACGTGGTCGCGTACCGCGTGTTCGTGCTCAGGCGGCTCGAGGCGACGCCGATGGTCTTTCTCATGGTCATCTTCTTCCTGACGGGCGTCTTCTCGCTCTTCATCGGCTTTCTCGCCGAGATCGTCATTCGCGGCTTCTACGACACGCGGCGCAAGCCCGCCTACTACGTCCGCGAGACGGTGGGCGTGGACCCACCGGACTAGCGACCGTGTGCGGCATCGTCGGCAACGTCCTGGCTCGCGCCGACCGCACGCCTGACCTCGCCGTACTGAAGCGGATGAACGATCGGATCGCCCACCGCGGGCCCGACGATGAAGGCTTCCTCGTCCAGGGGCCGGCGGGGCTTGGCATGCGCCGGCTCAAGATCATCGACCTCACGACCGGCCACCAACCGATGGCGGGCGAAGAGGGGCGCGTCTCGGTCGTCTTCAACGGCGAGATTTACAATTACCGCGAGCTCAGGGAGAACCTCGGCGCGCGCGGCCATGCGTTCACCACGCGCTCGGACACCGAAGTGATCGTGCACGGGTACGAGGAGCGTGGGCTCGCCTCGGTCGGCGACCTGGAAGGCATGTTCGCCTTCGCGATCTGGGACGCGCCGGCGCGCACGCTCGTGCTCGCCCGCGACCGCCTCGGGATCAAACCCCTCTACTACGCGGTGCTGCCGGACCAGATCGTTTTTGCCTCCGAGCTCAAGGCGCTCGTCGAGCATCCGGCGATCGACCGGACGCTCGACCTCACGGCGCTGTCGCGCTACCTCGCCCACGAGTACGTCCCGGCGCCGCATTCGATCTTCCGAGCGATCCGCAAGCTCGCGGCCGGTCACTGGCTCACGTATTCCGACGGCCGAGTCAAGATCGAGCCGTTCTGGGACGTCCACTTCCGCCGCGACGGCGCGATCGGCGAGGCCGACGCGGTGGAGGCACTCCGCGGGGCTCTCGATCTCTCGGTGAGGCAGCACCTCGTGAGCGACGTGCCGCTCGGCGTGTTCCTCTCGGGGGGAATCGACTCGAGCGCGGTCGCCGCCTTCGCCGCGCGCCACTTCCCCGGCCGCCTCAAGACCTTTTCGATCGGTTTCGAAGACCCCTCCTTCGACGAGACCTCTCACGCGCGCGGCGTCGCGCGCGCGCTCGACACCGACCATCACGAAGAGATCTTGGGCCCGCGCGTAGCGCTCGACCTCGTGGCGAGGCTTCCCGAGCTCCTCGACGAGCCGCTCGGCGACGCGTCGCTCCTTCCCACCTTCCTGCTCTCGCGCTTCACGCGGCGCTCTGTGACCGTCGCGCTTTCGGGCGACGGCGGCGACGAGCTGTTCGCCGGCTACCCGACCTACCAGGCGCACCGCCTCGCCCGCGCGCTCGAGCTCGTCCCGCACTGGGTTCGGCGCGGGCTCCTGCGTCCCGTCGTCGAGCGCCTCCCCGTCTCGCTTGACAACCTGAGCTTCGATTTCAGGCTCAAGCGCTTCATGGCAGGCATGGACTTCGGCCCGGTCGAGCGCCACGCCGCGTGGCTCGGCTCCTTCACGCCTGCAGAGCAGCTGGCGCTGTTCACGCCCGACGCGCTCGCGCGCATGGAGATGGCGCCGTCGTACGCCGCGTTCCACGAGATGCTGGCGCACGCGCCGTCCGCGTCAGGGCTCGAGCGCATGCTCTACCTCGACCTGAAAGGGTATCTCGGCGAGGGGGTGCTCGCGAAGGTGGATCGCGCGAGCATGGCGTGCTCGCTGGAGGTGCGAGTGCCGCTCCTTGACCGGCGCGTCGTCGAGCTGGCGGCGAGCCTGCCGATGCGTCTGAAGCTCCGTGGCTTCACGACCAAGTACGTGCTCAAGCGCGCGCTCTCGGGCGTGCTGCCGCGCGAGGTCCTCGAGCGCCGGAAGAAGGGGTTCGGCGTCCCGCTGGCCCGCTGGTTCCGCGCCGAGCTCGCGCCGCTCCTCCAGGAAGCGTGCGCGCCCGATATGATCCGCCGGGCAGGTCTCTTCCGGCCGGAGGCCGTCGAGCGCCTCCTCGGCGAGCACGCGGCGGGGCGTCGCGACCACCGGAAGAAGCTTTATACCCTCCTGGCCTTCCAGCTCTGGGCCTCGCGGTACCACCCCGCGTGAAGCGGCGGCTCCTCGACTGGCTCGCCTGCCCCGCCTGTCAGGGCGCGATCGCCCTGACGCGCGCGGTGCCGGAGGCTGACGACATCCGCGAGGGCGAGCTTGCGTGCGGCGCCTGCGGTGCGCGCTACCCGATCGCGCGGGGGATCCCGCGGGTGCTTCCGCCCACGCTCGCCACCGAGGCGGTCGCGACGGCCGCGCGGTTCGGCTACGAGTGGATGCGCTTCTCGGAGATCCGCCCCGAGTACGAGGAGCAGATGCTCGGCTGGATCGCGCCCGTCGGCCGCGACGCCTTTGTCGGGCGTCGCGTTCTTGACGCGGGCTGCGGAAAGGGCCGACACCTGCGCTTGGCATCGGCCTTTGGCGCCAAGGAGGTCATAGGGATCGACCTCGGTCCGGCGGTCGACGCCGCGGCGGAGAACACCGCCGACCTCGACAACGTTCACGTGGTCCAGGGCGACCTCACGCATCCGCCACTCCGTCCCGCGAGCATCGACCTGATCTACTCGATCGGCGTGCTCCACCACCTGGGCGAGCCCGAGGCGGGGTTCCGGGCCCTGGCGCCCCTGCTCGTCCCCGGTGGGCGGTTTGTCGTGTGGCTCTACGCCCGCGAGGGCAACGGCTGGGTGCTGACGCTGGTGGACCCGGCACGGCGGCTCACGAGCCGGCTGCCGCTGCCGCTGGTGAGCGGACTCGCGCGCGCCCTCACGGTGCCGCTTTGGATTGCGCTGCGCCTGCTCTACGCGCCGGCGCGAACGCGCCCGAGGCTCGCGCGGGCCCTCCCGTATAGTAGCTACCTGAGGGACCTCGTCCCGTTCCCCTTCCGCGAGGTGCACTCGATCGCGTTCGATCAGTTCCTCGCACCCGTCGCGCACTACATGGAGCGTCCCCGCGTAGCGCGCTGCTTCGCCGAGGGCGGAATAACGCTCGACTCGCTCCGCTGGCACCACGCCAACAGCTGGGCCGCGAGCGGGACGCGCAGCGAGGCACGCTAGCCGAGGTCATCGATTTCTCCAACGAGGGTCAGCGGCGCACCGCTCCACGGCGACACAAGAGGATGCGGTGCTCACGCGTGACCTCATCGCAGTCGACGCCAAGTCCCGCGTGCGCCAGCGATGCCCGAAGCGACTCGAGCGAGGCCCGCGCCGGCTGGACGAGGACGATCGGCCCTTGCGTCGCTCGCGCGATCGCGTCGAGGCTCGCGCGGCTGGGTTCGGCGATCCCGTGGACCAGCTCGACGTCGAAGAAATTTGCGGGAAAGTCCATCACCGCCGCGTCGGCGATGAGGAACCGCTTTCGCGCGTCGCAGCGGTAACGGCGACGAGCTCGGGCAACGGCCGCTGTGTCGGTGTCGAGCCCCAAGTAATCCCCCGGGCAAGGTTCGCTAGCTCTCCCGTCTCGCAGCCAGCGTCGAGCATGCGACCGCAGCACGTCAGCCGCAGCCACTCCCGGATCCGGCGCTTCACGGCGCGGTGATCGCCGCCGGCCCACCGCCCGGAGAGCGCAGCCAGCCACGAGCGCCGTCGCCGCGAAGCGGCGACCAGCCGAGCGGCGGGCTCGCAGCGCGCCACGTAGCGCAGGGGCTGCCAGCAAAAGGAAATCGCTTCGACCCGCGCGACGCGTAGCCCCCACGGGATCGCGGCGAGCAGGCTCTTCAGATCGAACGTGAGCAGGTGCCACTCATCCGCGGCGGGCGCCCGACCGACGGAGTGGGCGGCACGCTCGTCGTGAACATCGCCACAGGGTTCGCGGGATCGCGGATGACAAAAATGTGATCCGCTGTGGCACCATTGCCAGAAAGTGACCCGGCACGCCGGCGGAGCGTGGCTTGCCGGTCTTTTGTTGTCGCGGCTTAAGACGTCCCCATCCCGCGGTCGGGCTGGCGTATCGCTTGCACATCTAAGTCATCCAGGACCATGGGGATTCCCGGACCTCCTGTCTATAATGGCGGCGGCGTTCCAGGGAGGCGAATCGACCAGGTGCGCCCAGCCGTGATCTATGGGTTGCTCGCCATCCTGATGGCGGCCGTATTCGTCCCAATGT
The DNA here is from genome assembly GCA_003220675.1 of Candidatus Rokuibacteriota bacterium. Classification (GTDB taxonomy): domain Bacteria; phylum Methylomirabilota; class Methylomirabilia; order Rokubacteriales; family CSP1-6; genus 20CM-2-70-11. The sequence continues at coordinate 8,353 of QHTD01000248.1, forward strand.
CCCTCTACCGGATCGTCGACGGGGACGAGGGCACCTACCTGCTCGTCTCACGGCTCGTCGCCGAGGGGCAGCTCCCCTACCACGACTTCTTCTACCCGCAGATGTTCCTCCTCCCGTACGTCTACGGCGCCTGGATGAAGCTCGTCGGCTATTCTTGGTACGGCGCTCGCCTGCTTTCGGCGGTCTTCTCGGTCATGCTGGGGCTCCTCGTCTATCGCCAGACCGCTCTCGTGGCGGGCGCCCGAGCCTGGGGCGTGCTCGCGGTCGTGCTCTTCACGTTCTCGAGCCTCGCCTTCGGCTGGTACCCGCTAATCAAGACGCTCGTGCTCCCGACGCTACTGCTCTTCGCGGCGTATGCGATCCTCTCGACGTCGTCGCGCTGGCGGTGGTTGGCGAGCGGACTTCTCTTCGGGCTCTCGGTCGCCTGCCGCGTGTATGTGATCGTCGTCGCGCCGGCGCTTGTCATCGAGCTGTACCGGAGCGAGCGCGACCATCGCGAGCGGTTCATGCAGTTTGCGCGCTTCGCGATCGGGGTCGTCCTCGCCCTGCTTCCGGCAGAGCTTTTCTTCCTCATCGACCCTGCGACGTTCGTCTTCAACATCGTCGGCAATCAGGTCATCCGCACGGACTACACCTCCGTGACCTGGTGGGCGCAGAAGACACAAGCCCCGATGCAGCTGGTCGCGATCCGCTCGGCAGAAGGCGTGACAAGCCTCCAGTTCCTTCTCCTCCTCCTCGTGAACCTCGCCGCGTGGGTCTCGAACGCGCTCGCGCGCGAGCGGCCCCCGCTGGCGTCCTCGATGGCGATCCTGCTTATCCTCGCAAGCTTCGTGCCCACGCCGATCTACACGCAGTACTTCTGCATGCCCTTGCCGTTCCTCCTCGTCAACGCGGTAGTCTTCTGCGCCGCGCTCACGCGCGAGAGCGCCACGCCGCGGCTCCGGCACCTCCTGGCCTCGCTGGTCGCCGTGCACCTCCTCGTGTCGCCACTGGACCTCTACCGTTACACAATCAGCGGAGCGATGGTCTCCGGCATCTCCGGCCACGACGACGTGACCGACTGGCGGCTCACGACGATCCGCGCCGTCGGGCGGGCGGTCGACCACGAAGTGCGTCAGGATCGACCGTTCGTGATCAGCTTCTGGCCCGGCTACTTCGTGGAAACGCAGGCCGTGATCCTGCCCGGAATGGAGAACCACTTCGCGCTGATGTTCTCCCAGAGGGTGCTGCCACGCGAGGTCATGCGGTTCAGGCTGATGTCCTACCCGGATCTGCTCTGGCACCTCAACCAGCACACGGTCGACGTGGTCGTGCTCGGCAATTGGACGAGCTGGACCTTCAACCGCGAGTGGATCCGCGACCAGCTCGTCCAGCATGGGTACGTCATGAAGGAGCGAATTGCGAGCGCCGAGATTTACACGCTTCCATCCGACGGGCACCGATGAGCGCGCACGACGCGACGCCGCTCTCTGTCATCCTTCCCGTCCTGAGCGAGCAGGATAACCTCGAGCCTCTCCACGCTGGTCTCAGCGACGCGCTTGAGCCGATGGGGCGCGGGTACGAAGTGATCTATGTCGACGCCGGCTCGACGGATGGCTCGTGGGAGGGGCTGAAGAAGATCGCTGCGCGAGACCGTCGCGTCCGCCTCATACGTCTCAGGAAGAACTTCGGCCAGACCTCCGCGCTGGCGGCCGGGTTCGCCCACTCGCTGCACCACATCCTGATCACGCTCGACGCCGACCTGCAGAACGATCCCGGCGACATTCCGCGACAGCTCCTGGCCGAGCACGCCGCGGGGCGTCGTGATCACCGGAAGAAGCCCTACACGCTTCTGGCGTTCCAACTCTGGGCCTCGCGGTACCATCCGGCGTGAAGCCCTAGTGGAAGAAGCCTTCTATCGGACGGTCTATGAGATCGAGAAGACTCACTGGTGGTGCGTCGCGCGCCAGCGGATCGTCGAGGACGTGATCGATCGGCGGATCGAGCTCCCAGCGGGCGCGCAAGTCCTCGACGTCGGCTGCGGCTCGGGCGCCGTCCTCGAGGCGCTGTCGGCCCGCTTCGAGGCCTACGGTACTGACACCTCCCAGCTCGCCATCGACCTCTGCCGGCAGCGCGGTCTCCCGAACGCCTTCTGCTGCACGCTCGAGACGTTCCCACGCAAAGAACTGCGGTTCGATCTGGTCACGCTGCTCGACGTCGTCGAGCACGTCGATGACGATCTCGGCATCCTGCGCGAGGCGCAACGCTACGTGAAGACGGGTGGCTGGACTATCGTCACGGTCCCAGCGTACCAGTTCCTGTGGGGCCCTCACGACGTCGTGAACCACCACAAGCGGCGCTACACGCGCGCCGGCCTCCGGCGGGTCCTGCAAGCGGCGGGGTTCGAGCTTCGGATGCTCTCGTACTTCAACACGATCCTCTTTCCCGCGGCGATCGCCGCCTGGGCGGGAGAGAAGGTCGTGGGGATCGCGGCCGATCCGCGGCCACGCGTGCCGCCGGCCCCGCTGAACGCGCTGCTCACCACGGTCTTCTCGATGGAGAAATACCTTCTGCGCGGCCTCGCGCTGCCGTACGGCCTCTCGCTCATCGCCCTCGCGCGACGCTCGTTGTAAACTTCCGCTATGCGGGCCCGGCTCGGCGTCGACATCGGCGGCACCTTCACCGACCTCGTCGTCATCGACGACGCGACGGGGACCGCGCGGGTGGGCAAGGTCTTGACGACCGCGAAGGACCCGGCGCACGGCGTCGAGGAGGGGATCCACGCGCTTCTCGACGAAGCGGGAGTGAGATCCGACGCGGTCAGGGCCGTCGTCCACGGGACGACGCTCGCGACCAACGCGCTGATCGAGCGCAAGGGCGCCAAGACCGCGCTCCTGACGACCGAAGGGTTCCGCGATGCCCTCGAGATCCGGCGCGAGGGCCGGTACGACATGTACGACCTCTTCATCGACCCACCCCCGCCGCTCGTGCCGCGCCATCTGCGCCGCGAAGTCCCCGAGCGGCTCCTCGCCGACGGCTCGATCTTGAAGACGCTGGACGAAGCCGCCGCGCGGCGTGCCCTCGCCGAGCTCGCGCGCGAAGGCGTCGAGGCGCTCGCCATCTGCCTCTTGCACGCCTACGTCAACCCGGCTCACGAGCGGAGATTGAGCGAGATCGCGCGCGAAGTGTCACCCGGGCTCAGCGTCTCCTGCTCGTCGGAGGTCGTGCCCGAGATCCGCGAGTACGAGCGCGCCTCGACGACCTGCGCCAACGTCTACGTGGCGCCGCTCATGGCGCGTTACCTGGAGGATCTCGAGCGCCGGCTCGCCGCGCTCGGGATCGACGGCCAACTCTACATCATGCAATCCTCCGGCGGCACCGCGCTCCCGCCGCTCGCGCGGCGGCTCCCGGTCCGTCTCGTGGAGTCGGGTCCCGCGGCGGGCGCGCTGGCGGCGGCTCAGGCGGCGCGCGAGCGTCACGAGCCGAAGCTCCTCTCGTTCGACATGGGCGGCACGACCGCGAAAGCGTGCGTCATCGACGACGGCGTCCCGCTCGTCGGGCGCGAGTTCGAGGTGGCGCGCGCCGACCGGTTCAAGAAGGGCTCGGGGCTCCCGATCCGCGTTCCGGTCATCGAGCTGATCGAGATCGGCGCGGGCGGCGGGTCGATCGCGCGCGTGGACCGGATGGGCCTCCTCAAGGTCGGTCCCGACAGCGCGGGCGCCGACCCCGGCCCCGCCTGCTACACCCTCGGCGGCCGGCACCCGACGGTGACCGACGCGGACCTCCTGCTCGGCTACCTCGACGCCGAGTTCTTCCTGGGCGGACGCATGCGCCTCGACCGCGAGGCCGCCCATCGCGTCGTCGGGGAGCACGTCGCACGCCGGCTCGGTCTCGACGTGACCGGCGCGGCGTGGGGGATCCACCGCGTGGTCAACGAGAACATGGCCGCCGCCGCCCGCATCCACGGGATCGAGCGGGGCCGCGACCTGCGGCAGTACCCGCTCTTCGCCTTCGGCGGCGCCGGGCCCGTCCACTGCTGGCAGGTCGCGAAGATCCTCAAAGTCCCGCGCATCCTGATCCCGTTCGGCGCGGGCGCAATGTCGGCGTACGGGCTCCTGGCGGCGCCGCTCGCGTTCGACTTCGTGCGGACGGGGCGCCAGCGACTCGACCGCGCGGACTGGCCCGCGATCAACCGGCTCTTCGCCGAGATGGAGGAGGAGGGGCGCGCGCTCCTCGCGCGTGCGGGCGTGGCGCCGGCCGACATCCACATCTCGCGAATCGCCGAGATGCGCCACGCCGGTCAGGGCCACGAGGTGGAGTGCGCGATGCCTCTCGGAGCGCTATCGACGGAGAGCCTCCCGACGATCACGGCGAGCTTCGAGAACGCCTACCGCGCCCTCTACCACCGGCTGCCCCACGGTGTGCCGATCGAGGCGCTCAACTGGCGCCTCACCGTCTCCGGTCCTCAGCCCAGCACCGGGTTGAGCAGGCGATCGGAGCCGGGTCGCGCCTTGATCAGGCCACCCTCGGTTCACGCCAGCCGCACGGCACCAACTACAACAGGCTCCGCACGGGCGACCAAAGGCGCGAGGCAAGCCTACTTCGCCGAGGTGGGAGGCTTCGTGGAGACGCCCGTCTATGACCGCTACGCCCTCCACGCGGGCGCCGAGTTCGCCGGCCCCGCGATCGTCGAGGAGCGCGAGTCCACGGCCGTCGTGGGCCCGGGCGCACGCTGCCGCGTGGACGACGGATTCGGGCTGGTCGTGGAGATTCCTACGTGACGGAAAAGCGACATGAGAAACGGAGCCGGGGCGCACCTCGTCTCAGGCCACCCACCGATCGCACCGGCCGCGAGGCCCCCGCTACAATGGACCCGATCACGCTCGAGATCTGCTGGAACCGCCTGATCGGCGTCGTCAACGAGCAGGCGGCGGCGCTCCAGCGGACGTCGTTCACGTCCATCGTTCGCGAGGCGGGCGATCTCTCAGCGGGCGTCTTCGACCGCCGCGGCTACATGGTCGCCCAAGCGGTGACGGGCACGCCAGGTCACATCAACTCCATGGCGCTGGCGATGAAACACTTCCTCGCCGCGTGCCCGCTCGAGACGCTCCGGCCGGGCGACGTCCTGATCACGAACGACCCATGGCTCACCTCCGGGCACCTCAACGACGTCACGATCGCTTCGCCGATCTTCCGCGGCGAGGAGTGTGTCGCCTTCTTCGCCTCCACGTGCCACACCGCGGACATCGGCGGCCACGTGCTCTCCGCCGAGGCACACGAGGTGTACGAGGAGGGGCTCCAGATCCCGATCATGAAGCTCTACGAGGCCGGGCGGCCCAACGAGGCGCTGATCGCGATCATCCGGGCGAACGTGCGCGTGCCCGAAATGGTCCTCGGCGACTTCCACGCCCAGATCGCGGGCGGTGCCGTCGGTGGCGAGCGGCTCCGCGAGTTCATGGACGAATTCGGGCTCGAGCGGCTCGAGCCGCTGGCCGACGAGATTATCGGGCGTACTGAGCGCGCGATGCGAGCGGCGATCAAGGCGCTCACGCCCGGCGCCTACGAGTACGCGATCACCTCCGACGGCTTCGACGAACCGCTCACGATCCGCGCGCGCTGCGAGGTACGGGACGACGAGCTTTGGATCGACTACCGAGGCTCCTCGCCCGCGAGCCGGCGCGGCGTGAACGTGGTGATGAACTACACCGAAGCCTACACGACCTACGGCGTGAAGGTCATCGTCAGCCCGGACGTTCCGAACAACGAGGGGGCGTTTCGCCCGCTCCGCATTACCGCGCCAGAAGGTTCGATCCTCAACGTCAGCCGTCCGGCAGCGGTCGCGGCGAGACACGTCGTCGGCCACTTCCTGCCGCACGTCATCGCGGGCGCCCTCGGCCAGGCGCTGCCCGCGCGCGTGATGGCGGAGGGCTCGGCCAACATCTGGGGCATCCAGGTCGCGGGGCAGGACGAGCGCGGAGCGCCCTTCACGTACGTCTTCTTCTCCTCGGGCGGCACCGGAGCGCGCGCCACGAAGGACGGCCTCTCGGCGACCGCGTTCCCGTCGGGTGTCCTCGGCACGCCCGTCGAGGTCATCGAGAGCCTCGCTCCGCTCGTCGTCGAGCGGAAGTGCTTGAGACCCGACTCGGGCGGCACGGGCAAGTATCGCGGCGGACTGGGCCAGACGATCGCGT
>QHTD01000407.1 GCA_003220675.1 Candidatus Rokuibacteriota bacterium
CGCCGGGCTGCAGGAGGAAGTTCTCGGCCTCCCCGTCCGCGGCGATGACCTTGTTGTAGTTGAACGGAATTCGCTTCATGGTCGTGCCGTTGAGCCTGAGGACGAAGATGCGCGCGCGCGACGCGAAGTCGCTGAACGGGCCAGCCTGAGCGAGCACGTCCAGCACGGTGGCCCGGCTCTTGAGCTCGTACCGTCCCGGGGTCTTGATTTCGCCGATCACCGAGACCTTGAAGCTGTGCACCTCGCGGACGATGACGGAGACCTCGGGCGCGGGCACGTACTCGACGAGCTTCTTCGTCAGGACGTCCCGCAGTTGCATCGGGGTGAGCCCGGCCGCCTGCACGTCGTTGAGGAGCGGGAGCGAGATCTTGCCGTCCGGGCGGACCGGCACGGTACGGCTGATGGCGGTGTTGTTCCACACGGCGATGTCGAGCACGTCCTCGGGCCCGATCTTGTAGTCACCGTCGACCCCCGCGACCCCGGAGTGTCCCTTCGACCGTTCCTCCGCCGCTGCGAGCCCGGGGACGATCAGTGACATGCTGAGAACAGCCGTGACGACACACCTGCGCAGCGTCATGATGCTCTCCTCGTGAGGCCTACGCCGGCACCACCCAGGTGCAGTCGACATGCGCGGCGACGCTCCGCCGTAGGAGGTCGACTGACACCACCAGCAGGCCTCGGTTCGGCTTGGTGCGAACGAGAATGCCTTCCACGTCCGCGAGCGGCCCCCGCGTGATCCGCACCCGCTGGCCCTCCCGCAGATAGGGGTACGGCAGGGTGGGAACCCTGGCGCCGACGATCCGCTGGACCGCGTCGATCTCCTCGTCGGGAATCGTCGCCAGCCGGTCCCAGCGCTCGCCGAGGACCTGCACCAGCCCCCGCGCTTTCAAGAGCTCCACGTAGCTCGCTTTGTCCATCGCGCCGTGAAGGAAGACGTACCCCGGGAAGAGTGGAACGCGGATGAGGCGCCTGACCCCGCCGCGCCGCGACCACTGGTCGATCTTCGGCAGGAACAGGTTGAACCGCTTCACCGCCAACTGGTCGTGGACCAGCTGCTCGCAGTGGCTTCGCGTCCACAGCGCGTGCCACGCCAGGGCGGGCGACGCGTGCACGTCACCGGCGTGGACCACGCCAGCGTCCTGGATCGGAGGAATCACCGTGGTCGCCGTTGCGCCGTTCATCGGATGGGCTTCGCCCCCTTTGGTTCATGGCGCCCTCTCGGGGCCGAACCGCACAGACCCGTATTCATCATTCGTCGCGGCCGGGGTCCGCCGGGCGGACACGCGCGACCGCTTATTCCACCGTGACGCTCTTCGCGAGATTCCTGGGCTGGTCCACGTCACAGTCCCGGAGCACGGCGATGTGGTACGCCAGGAGCTGCAGCGGAATCGACCAGAGGATCGGCGTCAGCAGCTCGGACGTCGGCGGGACGTAGAGCACGTGGTCAGCTCGCGTCGTGATGTCGTCGTCCCCGTCGCTCGCGAGCACGACCACGAGGCCGTTCCGAGCCTTCACCTCTTCGAGGTTCCCGAGCACCTTCTCGTAGAGACGATCGCGCGGTACCAGCACGACCACCGGCAGCTTCGGGTCGACGAGAGCGATCGGCCCGTGCTTCATCTCGCCCGCGGGATAGCCTTCCGCGTGGGTGTACGCCAGCTCCTTGAGCTTGAGCGCCCCCTCGAGCGCCACCGGATAGGTGATGCCTCGCCCGAGGTAGAGGAGGCTCGCGTACGGCGTCAGCGCCGCCGCGAGCTCCGCCACCCGTCCACCCCGGGCGAGGACCGTCTTCGCGAGGTGCGGGATCTCCGTCAATTCGCGGAGCAAGGCACTCGCCTGGTCCGCCGAGAGGGCGCCCGTTGTTCGTCCGAGATGAACCGCAAACAGGTAGAGCGCCACGAGCTGCCCCGTGAAGCTCTTCGTCGAGGCAACGCCGATCTCCGGCCCGACGCGCGTGTGCATGACGCCGTCGGCCTCGCGGCTCACGCTCGACCCGACCACGTTGCAGATCGCGACGCTCTTCGACCCGCAGTCCTTCGCGTGCCGGAGCGCCCCCAGCGTGTCGGCCGTCTCGCCTGACTGGGAGATCGCCACCGTGAGCGTCGAGCGCTTGTCAAGCGGGACGCGGTACCGGTACTCCGAGGCGATGTCCACGTCCACCGGAATCCGGCAGAGCGTCTCGACCATGTACTTGCCGATCAGCGCCGCGTGCCAGGACGTACCGCACGCCACCATGGCGACGCGGTCGATCCGTCGGAGCGCCTCGCGGTCGAGACCGAGCGCACCGTCCAGGTCCCCCAGCGCCCGCAGCGTCGTCTCGAGGGCGCGCGGCTGCTCGTGGATCTCCTTCAGCATGAAGTGGGGATAGCCGTCCTTCTCGGCCGCCGCGGCGTCCCAGGGCACCGTCGCCACCGCCTTGTGGACGGTGCAGCCGTTGAGCCTGACGACTCTCACGCCCTCGCCGGACAGCACGGCCATCTCGCCGTCGTCGAGCACGAGGACGTCACGCGTGTACTTGAGCACCGCCGCGATGTCCGAGGCGAGGAAGAGTCCGTCCGAGCCGACCGCGACGACCAGCGGCGCGCCGCCGTTCTTCACGCCCAGGAGCTTTCCCGGCGCCCGCGC
>QHTD01000249.1 GCA_003220675.1 Candidatus Rokuibacteriota bacterium
GGCCGTCGCGATCAAGTAGTTCTGGCCGGGGCGGGGGGGCGGTCCCCTCCCTCGGCCACGCTAGCTTTCACCCGTTGCGGTCACTCCATTCGCGCTGTGTCCGAGTCATTCCCCAGAAGCTACGGGTCTCGGGAGGGAACCGCCCCCCCGCCCCGGCCGGAGCTACTTGCGCGCGAGTTTCTACTTACGCGTCGGGGTGCAGCTTGACGTCTTTGAAGGTCCAGTAGAGCAGGAGGTCGTACGCGATCTTCAGGGCGCCGCCGGCCACGAAGGGTGCCGCGAGCGCCACCGCCTGCATGACCCACCCCGTGAGCGCCGGCGTGACCGCCTGGGCGACCGTGCGCGCGACGTTCGTGGTGGTCGCCGCCGCCTCCCGCTCGTGGTCCGCGACGAGCGCCATCAGGTACGCCTGCCGGGTCGGCACGTCCATCTGCGAGAGGAGCTGGCGCACGCAGAGGAGCGCGATCGCGACCGAGGCCGTGGGCGCGAACGCGATCAGGATCAGCACCACGTTGGACACCAGGTGCGAAACCACCATCGTCGCGAGGAGCCCGAAGCGCGCGGCGGCCCGGGCTGCGAGCAGGAGCGACGCGGCCGTGAGGATCTGCGTGGCGAAGAAGACGTAGCCGAGCGCCTCGAGGCCGAGCGCGTAGCGCTCGTGGAAAAAGTAAACGACCAGCGACTGGAGCACGAACCCACCCGCGAACGAGTCGAGTGCCCCGAGCGCAGCGAGACGGCGGATGAGGGGCGCCGAGGGGAGGCGCGTTCCCTCGGGCCGGCGGCGCTCCTCGGACGCCTCGCGGGGAAGGCACGCGTACGCCGCGCACTGGACCGCGGCGCCGGCGAGGAAGATGACGAACAGCGGTCGGTACGCCGCGAGCGCGCCCACCGTGACCGCCCCGAGGGCCGCCGCGGCGTAACCGAGGAAGTTGTAGACGCTCAGGGCCACCGTGCGCCGGCTCGCCGGGACCGCGCGCGCGATGCGCACCTGCTCGAGGGTCAGGAAGGGGCCCGTCTCGCCCGTGCCGACCGCGACGTTGCCGAGAATCGCGGCGAGCACGACGAGCCGCGGATCACGCGACGACAGGAAGATCACGGCCGCGACGGCCGAGAGCGCGCCGAGCGCCAGCAGGGCCGCGCGCGCGCCGTACCGCTCTGCCGGGCGGCGGACGAGCCACGTCAGGGCCGCGCTTCCAGCGAGAGTCAGCGTGACCGCCACACCCACGCCCGCGGCGCTCAGGCCGAGGTCGCTCAGATAGACGGGGAGGACGATCCCGAGAAATCCGTAGCAGAAGGTCCGCACGGTCTTCGCCGCGAAGATGGCCAGGACATCCGCTTGACAAAAGGTCGTCATGTGTTGAGTATAGCGTCAGGTGGAGGTGTTCCCATGAATCCCGTGGAGCGTGTCCTGTATCGGGAGCTGACCGAGCTGCTCGACCGGCTGGCGGCGTCCGTCCCGGAGGGCAGTCTCGAGCAAATCCGCGCCTCGAGCCCGACGCTCAGGGCGCGACTCGACGAAGCGGAGGCCAATCTCGCCCGAGTGCGCTCGGCGCTGCTCGATGGATATGGTCGCTGGCGCCGGGCGCTCGAGGACGTCGAGAACCTGTGGGCCCTGGCCGGGTGGCGGTCAACCGTGGCTGAAGAGCCGGCGGAGAAGGCCGGGGCGCTCGCCGCTTGAGGCCGACGCCGCGCCGACGTAAGCGACGCGGGTCGCCTCGAACCGCTGCCAGTAGTCCGGCAGCTCTTTCGCCAGCGCCACCTGGACCGCGAGCAGGCGCCCGGTCTCATCGCCCGCGGCGCGCGCGGCGGCGTCGACCTTGCGGCGCTGCTCCGGCGTGAGGTCGGTCGCCACCGCGTCGCGCAGCTCTGCGAGGAACGTGCGCACCCGCTGCGTGAACTCGTCGCGGTCGCGCGCGCTGTCGGCGACAGGCGCGGGCAGCCCGTGGGCCCGCCGCCGCTCGACCAGCGCGTCGAGGCACGCGAAGTCCACCGCCTCCTCGATTCGCTCGCGCAGCTCGGCCTCGACGCGCGCGACGAGATCGCGCGGCTGGCCGGAGTCGCGGCGGAGCGACGTGCTGAAAGACGAGTGGGCCGTCATCCGAGCAGCTGGCGCAGGCCCGTCGCGAGCGGCAGCGGCGCCAACCCGAACGTCGAGAAGAACGGCGCCGGATCGCAGACGTTGTCCTCTTCGAGCATCAGGAGCTGGTCGGGCGTGAGCGGGAAATAGGGCAGTCGGTGGAGGGCGCGCGTCGCCACCCGCACGACGACTCGGGGCACGTTGAACTTCAGGATCCGCCGCCGCCCGAGGACCTTGCCGATCAGGTCGACGAGCTCCCCGAGCGTGACCCTGTCGGGCCCGCCGACCTCGTAGGTCTGCTTCACCGCCGAGGGCCGGGAGAGCGCGCGGGCCACGCCCTGGGCCACCTGCTCGACGGGCACGGGCTGGAGACGGCCGCCGACGATGAGCGGCACGACCGGCAGGCGGCGCACGACCCAGACCAGGAGCGAGACGAAGCCGTCGCCGCGCCCGTAGATCACGGAAGGGCGGACGATCGTCCAGGGGAGGGAGCACGCGTGCACGGCCTCTTCGGCCGCCCACTTGGTCTGGTGGTAGCGCGAGCGGGCGCCCTCGCGCGCGCCGAGCGCGCTCATGTGGATGTAGCGGCGGACGCCGACGGACGCCGCCGCGGCGACCACGTTGCCCGTACCCTGCACGTGCACGCGGTAGAACGTCGTGTTCGTCGGGACGTGCTCGCGGATGATGCCGACGAGGTGGACCACCGCGTCGCAGCCGGCCATGCCCTCCTCGAGCGTCTGCGGCGACAGCACGTCTCCCTCGACGCGCTCGATCGCCTCGACGCCCCGGAGATCGCGCTCCGAGCCCCGACGCACCAGGCACCGCACGACATAGCCCTCCGCGCGCAGCGCCTGGATGACCGTGCGGCCGACGAACCCGGTCGCGCCGGTGACGAACACCCGATGCAGCGGACGCATCTCGACCCAACTATACCAGTGCTGAGAGCGTGACCTATAGCAGTGCTAAGATCGTAAGGTGAGCGCTCAGCGCGTCGCGTTCCTGCTCCTCCTCCTCCTCTGGCCAACGCTCGCCGCCGCCCAGGCGCCGGACTTCACCGGCGTCGATGAGGCCGCGAACGCCTTGGTGACCTCCGGGGAGATCCCCGGCGTCGTCGTCCTCATCGGGCGGGGCGACGAGGTCCTCCTGCACCGCGCGTACGGCTCGCGCCGGCTCGTTCCCGAGCCCGCGCCGATGATGCTCACAACGATCTTCGACATCGCCTCGCTCACGAAGCCCTTCGGCACGACGCTCGCCGTGATGTCGCTCGTCGAGCGCGGCGCGATCAAGCTCGACGAGCCGCTCGGGCGCTATCTGCGTGAGTTCCGTGGCAGGCGGTTCGAGGCCGTCACCATCCGGCGGATCCTGACCCACAGCGCGGGGTTCGCCGCGGTCCCGCCGAACAGGGCGGTCGCGCCGCGATTTCCGGAAGCCGCGTGGGCGCTTGCGAGGGTCCCGCTCGAATATCCGCCGGGGACCAGCTTCCAGTACAGCGATACCGGCTTCATCCTGCTCGGCGAGGTCGTCCGACGCGTGAGCGGCGAGCGCCTCGACCGCTACCTCGAGCACGTGTTCTTCCGCCCGCTCGACCTGCGCGACACGTCGTTCCGCCCCGGCGACGCCGTGAAGAGCCGCGTGGCGCCGACGGACTACGCCAACGGCCACCTGCTCCAGGGCGAGGCGAACGATGGGCGCGCGCGCCTGCTCGGGGGTGTCGCCGGCCACGCGGGGATGTTCTCGACGGCCGCCGACCTCGCGCGACTCTGCCGCATGCTGCTCAACGGTGGGACGCTCGACGGGCAGCAGTACCTCAAGCCCGAGACGGTCGCGCTCATGTGGGAGCCGAACCCGGACGGTCAGGTCACGCGGACGCTCGGCTGGGATCTCTCGTCGCCGTTCTCGCGCACCCTGGGGCCGTTCTTCCCGATGGGCTCGGTCGGGCACACGGGCTTTACGGGCACCGCGGTCTGGCTCGATCCGGCGAGCCGCACCTACATGATCGTGCTCACCAACCGCGTGCACCCGAACGGGGGTGGGGCCGAGGACATCCGCGAGCTGCGCCTTCGGATCGCCGGGGCGGTGGGCGCGGCGCTCTTCGCCGGCGAGCCGCCACAGCCGGCGATGACGGGCGCCGACGCGCCGGCCGCCGACCTTCCCGCCGAGACGCCGGCGCCGCTCCCGGTGTCGGGGGCCACGCCCGGACGCGTGCGCACCGGGCTCGACGTCGTCGCCTCCCAGAACTTCGCGACGTTCATGGGCCACTCGGTCGGCCTCGTCACCAACCAGACGGGAGTGGACGTCCAGGGGCGGCGCGCGATCGACCTCTTCGCCGCGGCGCCGGGCGTGCGTCTGCGGGCGATCTTCTCGCCCGAGCACGGGATCGCCGGCGAGGCGATCACCAACGTCCCGAACGGCCGCGACCCCTGGACGAAGCGGCCGATCTGGAGCCTCTACGGCTCGACGCTCCGGCCGACTCGCGAGATGCTGAGGGGCGTGAGCATGCTCGTGTTCGACATGCAGGACATCGGCGTGCGCCACTACACCTACCTCACGACGCTCGTCTACGTGATGGAAGAGGCGGCGCGGGCGGGGATTCCCCTCGTCGTGCTCGACCGCCCGAACCCGATCACGGGCAGCGTCGTCGAGGGACCGCTAATGGACCGCGACCTCCAGTCGTTCACGGGCCCTCACACGGTCCCCATCCGCGTCGGGCTGACGATCGGTGAGTTCGCGCGGATGGTGGCCGCCGAGCGGAAGATCCCCGTGGCGCTCACGGTGATCCCGATGGCCGGCTGGGAGCGGCGGCTCTGGTACGACGAGACAGGGCTCCCGTGGGTGAACCCATCGCCGAACATCCGGTCGCTCACCGAGGCGCTGCTCTACTCGGGGATCGGGCTCCTGGAGGGGGCGAACCTCTCGGTCGGGCGTGGAACCGACACGCCGTTCGAGGTCGTGGGGGCGCCATGGATCGAGCCCGAGGGGCTCGTGGACGCGCTCAATCGTCTGGAGCTCCGCGGCGTCAGGTTCGAGCCCGTCTGGTTCGCGCCGACGGCCGACCAGTACGCCCAGGTCCAGTGCGGCGGCGTGCGGCTGGTCGTCACCGACCGCAACGCGATCCGGCCGGTGACAGTGGCGCTCGCGCTCGCGCGCGAGCTACGCGTCCGTCACCGGGACGAGTTCAGACCCGAGAACATCCAGAACCTCCTGGTGAACCGGCCGACGATGTGGGCGTTCCTCAGCGGGCAGAGCCTCGACCGGCTCCTCACCTGGGCCGACGCTGACCGAAGCAGCTTCTTGAACCGGCGCGCGTCGTATCTCATGTACAGGTAGTCCCGCGAGGTCTCAGCGTTCGACGACGCGAAGGTTCCGGAGGTCGCTCCGCAGCCGGGCCCGGAGCGTGGCCGGGACAGTCACGACGGACGGGTCACCGTCGCTCACGAACCGCTCCCCAGGGTTCCGCTCGAAGTAGACGAGCCAGTGCCGGAGCTCCTCCTCGAGCGCCTGGATGCGCGGCAGCCTCACCGCGTCCCAGTCCCGCGAGAACGGCGAGGGCGCCGGCCCGCCCGAGACCTGGAGGATCGCGTCGTGGCTGTACGTGACCCCCTTGACCGAGCCCGAGAGCGCCCAGCTCACGTCCTTCGGGTACACGCCGTGAGGCAGCGCGAGCGCGCGGATCTTGTAGTCGGGGACGTGGCGCTGGATCCACTCCTGCGCGCTGGCGATCTGGCCGCGGACGATCGTCTCGTCGTACTTCCCGAGGTTCGCGTGCCAGAGCGTGTGGTTGCCGATCTCGTAGCCCCGGCTCGCGAGGTACTGGAGCTTCCGGCCCTCGTACGCCGGCTGGTTGAAGAGACGGTTCGGCGGGTCCGCGGCGGGCAGCACGAAGAAGACAGCGGCGCGCCCGAAGTCCGGGCGCGCGTCCGCGAACGCCTCGAGGATGCCGACGGCGGACTTCGGGTCGATTTCGGCCGTGCCGTTCGCCTCGAGGTAGCGGAACTGGCCGGGCGACGAGTCGTCGAACGTGAGGACCACGGGCGTCGTGCCGGCGGGAACGGCGATGCGCCCGTCGATCAGGTCGCCGAGGCTGATGAGGCGGTAACCGCGCGCGTAGAGCGTCTCGAGGTCGCGCCGGAAGTTCTCGGGCGTGCGCGTCCACCGCGCCTCGGGGTAGTCGATCTTGTGGTACTCGAGGATCATGACGCGGCCGAGCTCGTTCGGCGGGAGCGGCTCGGCGCCGGCGAACGAGGCGACCAGGAGGGCCGCGGTCAGGATCAGCGCGACGACCAGGAGGAGCCTCACTTGGCCGCGAGGCCCTCCTTCTGCCTGAGCGCGGCGCTGGTGTAGTCGTTGCGCGGGTTCCAGAGCATCCAGCCGAGGGCGCCGCCGTCGTCCGCCGCTTTGATCTGCGCGAGGATCTCCGGCACGCCGAAGGGACGGTGGTCGAACGCGTAGTCGCGGAAGTCCTGCAGCCACGGCCGCACCCGCACGCGGGTGTGGCCCGAGCGCTTCAGGATCAGCCGCACGGTCTCGAACACCACCTCGTAGGGGTGCTCGACGGGGTTGCGATAGTTCGGGATCCCGCGCTGGTAGCCCGACGGGTAGACCATCGGCGAGATGTAGTCGAGGTGCGGCGTCAGCTCCTCGATGCGCTGGCCGATGTCCGTGTCGTTCCCGTTGAACGCCGTGTAGCCGAAGACGTCGGCGGCGACGAAGGCGCCCATCGCGCCGAGCTCGCGGCGCGCGCGCGCGAGGAACGCGGCGATCGTGGGCAGCCGGGTCTCCTTCGAGTTCGGCTTCGAGTACTGCGCCGCGGCGAGGCGCCCGTCGGTCGGAAAGCGCACGTAGTCGAACTGGATCTCGTCGAATCCCCGCCGCACCGCCTCGCGGGCGATCGCGAGGTTGTAGTCCCAGACCTCCTCGCGGAAGGGGTCGAGCCACGCGAGCTTCTCGTTGTCCATCCACGGCTGTCCCGTCCGCGTGTCGATGACCGCCAGGTCGCGCCGGTGGTTCGCGAGGGCGTTGTCCTTGAAGGTGACGATACGGCCGATCGTGTAGACGCCGCGCGATTTCAGGTCGCTCATGAACGCGTCGAAGTCGCGGAGCGTCGCGGGACCCTGCGCGCCCGCCGCGAGGGCCTCGGGGATCTCGGTGGGGTAGACGATCCACCCGCGGTCGCCCTTGACGTCGATGACCACCGCGTTCAGCTCGGTGCCCCCGACCAGGTCGAGGACCCGGTTGCGGATGACGCGGTCGCTCACGCCGTAGTAGGTCAGGTACGCGGCCTTGATCACCTGCGGCCGGAGCACGACTTCCACGGCGCCCCGGTGCGGCTCGACCGTCGCCTTCTCGAAGCCCGGCATCTTGACGAGGAGCGGCGTTCTCGACGCCGAGCCCTCGAACTTGAACGTGCCGTCAGGCCCCGTCAGGTACTCCTTGCCGTCCAGGACGATGCCAGCGCCCTCGAGCGGCTGGCGGTGGCTGTCCAGAACCTTACCGGTCACCGTCCTTGGCCAGCTCCGGCGCGTCCGCGTCGGCTCGACATGACCCGTGGGCGTCAGCCGGTCCGTAACCAGGCCCGGGCGGGGCTCGGGCAGGGGCCGCGCCAGGGGCGTCGCGCGAAGGTCGGAGGGGGCCAGGATCAGGTAGCCGGTCGCGATCGCGAGGAGCAGGAGCAGCAGCGCATAGCCGGCGTCGATGAGGTCTTGGCGTCGCCAGCGCGTCAGCTCGTGGAACATGGGGTCGTTCTTCGACACTAGCGCTCGCGTCAACCCCCACCAAGAAAAAACTTTGCGGATACAATTCTGCTCGTGCCGCTACCACGCTTCGGCTGCGAGACCGCGCGGACGCGCGGGCTCGAGATCAACGGCCTCCGCCTGCGCCTCCTCCAGTGGGGCGCGCCTGGTCGCCCCGCGCTCTGCTTCCTGCACGGCGGCGCGGCGCACGCTCACTGGTTCGATCTGGTGGCGCCCGCGTTCGCCGACCGGTTCCACGTGGTCGCGCTCGATCAGCGCGGCCACGGCGAGAGCCAGTGGGCCGAGCCGCCCGCGTACGCCACCGAGGACTTCGCGCGTGACCTCGTCGGCGTCATGGACGCGCTGGGCTGGGAGCGCATGACGGTCGTCGGGCATTCGATGGGCGGCCACAACGCGATGGCCTTCGCGGCGTGGCATCCCGAGCGCGTGAGCCGGCTCGTGATCGTCGACTCCCGGCCCGCGATTCCAGCGGACCGGCTCGACTGGATGCGCGCGCGCGGACGTCGCGCGCCGCGCCTGCACCCCGACCCCGACGCGGCGGTCCGCGCGTTCCGTCTCCTCCCGCGCGAGACCGTCGCCGCCGCGGAGGTGCTCGCCCATCTCGCGCGCATGGGATTTGTCGCGCGCGAAGGCGGGTGGACGTACCGGTTCGATCCGGCGTGCAACGGCTCCCGGCGTCCCGTCGACGCCTGGCCGCTGCTCGCGCGCATCGTCGCGCCGACCTTGATCGTGCGCGGGGAGCGAAGCCTCGTCTTACCGCGCGAGATGGCCGCGCGGATGCGCGCGGCGATCCCGCTGGCGACGCTCGCCGAGATCCCCGGCGCCTACCATCACCTCGTCCTCGACGATCCCGCCGCGTTCGTCCGCGCCCTCGACGCGTTCCTCGCCCAGTAGGACCCGGCGGGGAGGCATCGCTCGCGCCGACTACACGGGAATGCGTTCGACGCGGACGGCGCAGACTTTGTATTCGGGGATCTTCGACGACGGGTCGAACGCGGAGTTCGTCAAGAAGTTTGCGGCCGACTCCTCGAGCTTCACGAACGGGACGAACACGGCGCCCGGCCGCACCGCCTCGGTGACGCACGCGTGGCCGGTCAGCTCGCCCCGCCGCGAGGCCACACGGATCCGCGCCCCTGTGTCCACGCCGAGCCGCCGCGCATCGCTCGGGTGGATGGCGACCTCGAGGCGCGGTGCCAGCTCCAGGAGCCCTTGGACGCGGCGAGTGAGCGTCCCGCCGTGCCAGTGGTAGAGGAGGCG
>QHTD01000250.1 GCA_003220675.1 Candidatus Rokuibacteriota bacterium
ACCGCAATGCGTGGCGCCATACCTCGTGCTGGCCACCGCCCACCTCGGTGTCGCAATCATCATCGAGGCGGCGCTCGGTTTCCTCGGCGTCGGGATCCCGCCGCCGACGCCGACGTGGGGTAACATGCTGGCCGACTCGCTGACGTCGCTGGTGCCGCACTGGTGGCTGGTCTTCTTCCCGGGGCTCGCCATCACCGTCACCGTGCTCGCGTTCAACCTCTTCGGCGACGGGATCCGCGACACGCTCGACCCGCGGCTGTCGCCGGCGTTCCTCCGGATGATGGCGGGCGGGCGTCGCGGCTGACGCGCGCTGAAACGAGGAGCCTACGGCTGGAGTGGCGCGGTGCCGCTCCGGGACCCACCCGCGCACACGTGCTCCCGGCGCGGGATCTGGTGGTGCTGGGGGAAGGAAATCGTCCGCTCCCGGAGCCAGGCCGCCTGGACGCGGAAGGCCTCCTGCTCTTCTTTGACCCAGCTATCGCAGTCGCCTTCCCTGAAGCGCCCACTCTGCTGCTGGACGTAGTGGACGAGCTCGTGGAGCAGGATGCTCGTGTGATAATCGTTCCCGTGCACGTCGAGCCGGTCGTCGAGGAAAATCGTGTTCCCGTGCAGGTACATCGCCAGCACCGGACACTTCGTTTGGCTATCGCACATGATGTCGGCGATGAGGCGCGGCTGGACGAACTCGACACGTGGCGCGGTATCCGGTACGGCGTACCCCGCCGTCGCGTGAATCCACGCGAGGAGAACCGCGACCAGCGCTTCGATCTAGAACCCGCCTTTCGCGATACGCAATCGACGCGTCGCCGAGTGAAATTGTGGCAAGGATCGACGCGCCGCGCAAAATTTTCTTTTGGAATCCCCTTGCCCAGCACTCTCGAGGTCACTACAATCCGGACTCACCAGTCCAAGTTGCCCGCCGCCCGAGGGAGGTGATGACCAAGTGACCTGGGAAACGCCCGTTTTCGTCGAAATCAAGATGGACGCAGAGATCAACTCCTACCAGCAAGAAGACGGACCCGAAGACATCTGAGTCGAAAGGAGTCCACCGATGAGGCCGGCTGTCTGGGTTGCAGGTTTCCTCGTTCTCGTGCTCGCTGTGGGCGCGTATGGAAGCCAGGAGCTTCTCCAGCTTCAAACCGACGACAAGCAGTGGGTCATGCCCGGAAAGGATTACTCGCAGACCCGGTTCAGCACGCTCAGTCAGATCACGGCGACGAACGTGAAGAACCTGCGGCCGGCATGGACGTTCTCGACCGGGACGTTGCGCGGTCATGAGGGCGCGCCGCTCGTGATCGGGGACACGATGTACGTGCACACGTCGTTCCCAAACAACGTCTACGCCCTGGAGCTGAAGGGGCCGGACGTCGGCAAGATCAAGTGGGCATATCTTCCCAAGCAGGACCCGAGTGTCCAGGCCGTCGCCTGCTGCGACAACGTCAACCGTGGGCTCTCCTTCGCTGACGGCAAAGTCTTCCTGAGCCAGCTCGACGGCCATCTGGTCGCGCTGAACGCTCAGACCGGCAAGGAGATCTGGAAGGCCCAGAACGCTGACCCTAAGGTCGGCGCCACCATGACCTCGGCACCGCATATCTACAAGGACAAGGTCATCGTCGGCGTGAGCGGCGGCGAGTTCGGCGTCCGCGGACACGTCAGCGCCTATAACGTCAGGGACGGCAAGCGAGTGTGGCGCGCGTACAGCATGGGGCCGGACGAGGACGTGCTGCTCGCCGACGACTTCAACCAGGCTAACCCGCACTTCGGTCAGCGTAACCAGGGAACCGCGACGTGGAAGGGCGACCAGTGGAAGACCGGCGGCGGCACCACCTGGGGCTGGTACGCGTTCGATCCGCAGCTCAATCTGTTCTACTACGGCACCGGCAACCCCTCGACGTGGAACCCGTCACAGCGGCCCGGTGACAACAAGTGGTCGATGACCATCTTCGCCCGGGATGTCGATAGCGGAAAGGCGAAGTGGGCCTATCAGATGACGCCGTGGGATGCGTGGGACTATGACGGCGTCAACGAGATGATCCTCGCCGACCTCAACATCGGTGGGAAGACCGTGAAGGCGGTCGTTCACTTCGATCGGAACGGGTTCGGGTATACGCTCGATCGCACCAACGGCAGCCTGCTGGTCGCCGAAAAATTCGATCCGGACGTGAACTGGGCGACTGGCGTCGACAAGCGGACGGGTCGCCCGATCGAGGTCGCCGCGATGCGGACTCAGGCGGGCAGGAACAGCCAGGGCGTCTGCCCGGCGGCGCTCGGGAGCAAGGATCAGCAGCCCGCCGCGTTCTCCCCGCGCACGAAACTCTTTTACGTTCCCACCAACCACGTGTGCATGGACTACGAGCCGTTTGAAGTGAAGTACACGGCCGGCCAGCCCTACGTGGGTGCGACGCTTCGGATGTTCCCCGGCCCGGGCGGCCACATGGGCGCGGTCATCGCGTGGGACGCCGCGACCGGAAAGATCGCGTGGAGCAACAAGGAGCGCTTCTCGGCCTGGAGCGGCACGCTCGTGACGGCCACCGACCTGGTCTTCTACGGGACGCTCGAGGGCTACATGAAGGCGCTCGACGCCAAGACCGGGAAGGAGTTGTGGCGATTCAAGACTCCGTCGGGCATCATCGGCAACCCCATCACGTACATCGGACCTGATGGCAAGCAGTACGTCGCCATCCTCTCCGGCGTGGGGGGCTGGGCCGGCATCGGTCTCGCCGCCGGCCTCGAGGGTGATAGCGAGGGGCTCGGCGCCGTCGGCGCGTACAAGAAGCTGGCGGAGTACACCACGCTCGGTGGCGTGCTGACCGTCTTCTCGCTTCCGTAAGGCTGTAGACACACGCGCGGCGCCGGTGCGGTCTCGGCGGCGCCGCGCGTTCTTCAGTTGTCCTCGCAGGAGGCAGTCTCAGGGGAGCAGATTTGAAACGCATGAGACGAATCATGGTCCTCACCGTCGTGCTCACGTTCGGCCTCTCGCTCGCCTCTGCGACCCGTGCCGAGCAGGGGCCGCCGGGTCAGACGGCGACCGCGACGTTCCGTATCTGCGCCGACGCGAACAATCTCCCCTACTCCAATGACAAGCTCGAAGGCTTCGAGAACAAGATCGCGGCGCTCTTCGCGAAAGATCTCGGCGCGACACCGACCTACACGTGGTGGCCCGACCGGCGTGGCTTCATTCGCAACACGCTGCGGGCCAATCAGTGCGACGTCGTAATCGGCGTGCCGAACGGCTACGACCAGGTTCGCTGGACCACGCCCTATTACCGTTCGAGCTACGCCTTCGTCTTCGTCAAGGGCGGGAAGTTCCAGGTCCGCTCGTGGGACGATGACTCGCTCCGCCGTGCGCGGATCGGCGTCATCGCGGCCACGCCGCCGGCCGACGCGCTGATCAAGAAGGACCTCATGGGGAACGTCGCGGCGTACCGGCTGACCATCGACTACACCACCGAGTATCCCGGCAAGATCGTCGACGACGTCGCGGCCGGGAAGGTCGACGTCGCGATCGTCTGGGGCCCGCTGGCCGGGTACTTCGCCAAGAAGGCCGCGGTGCCGCTCGAGGTGGTCGTGGTGCCGCCGCTCGAGGGTGTGCCCGTCCCGTTCACGTACGAGATTTCCATGGGCGTGCGCAAACGGGATAACGCCCGACAGGAGCAGCTCGAGGCGCTGCTTCGGAAGCACGAGGCACAGATCGTGAGTATCCTCCGGGAGTATGGCGTCCCGCTCGTCGGCGGGCCGCTCGTCCGGAGGCCTGATGAAGCAAAGCGCGGGGTCGTGAGTGAGCGCTATCAGTAAGCATCTGGTCGCGCCGCTCATCGGGCTGGTCGCCATCACCGCTGCGGGCGCCGCCCGCGTCGCGGCGCAGCCGACGACGACGGAGCCGAACCAGCCCTCCGCGGCGACACCTGCTCAGAGCGGGACGCCGCAGCCGGGCGGAGCTCTGCCGAGCCAGAGCGGCGGGCCGGCCACGCCGCCGACTCCGAGCACGGCGCCGACGCCCGGCGCGGCAGCGCCCGCCATTCCGCCGACGTCGACCCCTGATCTTGCGGCGGTGCTGACCCCGAAAGCCGGCGATACGCCTGCGGTGAAGCAGTTCAAGGAGAGCGGAAAGAATCCCTATTACCAGGATCCGAAGGCGATCGCGGAGGGCTTCAAGCTCGCCCGCGCGTCGGCGTGCACGCACTGTCACGGCGAAAGCCTCGGCGGCCTGATCGGACCGAGCCTCACGAACGGCAACTGGCGCCACGTGAGGAACGGGACTGACAAGGGGATGTTCGAGACGCTCTACTTCGGGACGAGCGCCGGGATGGCGGCGTGGGGCAAGAGCGGCAGTCTCACGGAGGACGAGATCCTGAAGGTCATCGCCTTCGTCCGCAGCAAGTACCGGGGCGACCCGAAGAGCATCACCTGGGAGTGAGCGCGACGGTCCGGCTCGTTCGGTCCCGCGCGCGGCTGCGCTGGCTCGTCGCCGTCGTGCTGGTCAGCGCGCCGGCCCACGCCGCGGACCTGACGAAGCAGCAGGTCCTCGACATCATTGGCGCCGCGACCGAACTCGCGCCCGCCGACCTCTCAGGCAAGGATCTCTCGAGCCTCGATCTCTCCGGCGTCGACCTCAAGCGCGCGAAGCTTCGGGGAACGAACCTCAGTGGCGCCAACCTTGCTGGCGCGAATCTCTTCGGCACCGTGCTGACCGGCGCGACACTCCGAGACGCCGATCTGAGCGGCGCCAATCTCGACATCGCGCTCCTCGACGGCGCTGACCTCTCCCGCGCGAATCTCTCCAAGGCGAGCATCTTCGGCGTGCTCTTCACCAACGCGAAGCTCGTGGAGGCGAACCTGTCGGGCGCGCGCCGGGTGATCGCGAACTTCACGAACGCGAACCTCACGCGCGCGAATCTGGCGAACGCCGACATGGCGGCCGACATGCGGAACCAGCCGATGGGGCTGATGCGCGTGTTCTTCACGAGCGCCAACCTCACCGGCGCCAATCTCCGCGGCGCGAACCTCGCGCGCGCCGATCTGTCGTTTGCCAACCTCTCGAACGCCGATCTCACAGGCGCCGACGTCTTCAGTGCCGACGTGAGCGGCGCGGACCTGAATGGCACGATCATGCGGGGCATCGGCGGGCGCGAGCGGCTCAAGAACCTCGGCCACGCCAAAAACGTCGATCGCGCGATCTTCGACTAGCGCTCGTTCGATCGCGCCTGGCTGCTGCGCGGCGTCGCGGCGGCTTTCGCTCCGGGCGACCCGCGGCTTCACGGAGCGCCGGTAGCGGGAAGAGGGGGGAGAGATGATCCGTCTACTCACGACCGTCGCTCTTGCGCTGATCCTCGGGGTCGCGTCGCCAACCCTCGGCGAGGAACAATCTCTAGACTCCCGGTGGGAGGTGTCCCTGGATGGCCGGCTCGGTGTCCCAAACGGCTACCTGCGGGTGGGGGAAGCCCCGCTTCGAGGAACTCGGCTACGGCTTCGCCAGGACCTCGGGATGGACGTGTCGGAGGCCGTTGAGGCGAGTCTTGCGTTCCGCCTGACCCCGCGGGACGCAGTACGAGCCACATACCTTTATTACTTCCTCGAGGGGGGTGCGCGCTTCGACCAGACGATCTCCTACAACGGCGACGGCTTCGGTCCCGGCCACGTCCACACCAACGCGGACTTCTACCGGGTCAGCCTTGACTATGAGCGGCTATTGACGAGCGAGTACGGAGGGTTCCTGACGGGCACCGTCGGCCTCACCTACGTCTATTTCGACCCGAAGCTGAGCCAGCGGGGGCGCAGCAACGACGAGGACTTCTACCGGCAGGAGTTGCCGGTACCGATCGTGGGTCTCCGTTTCGACATCCCGATGGGACCGCGCTTCACTGCGAGAGCCTCGCTCAGTGGCGGCGGCCTCCCACGCGTGGACAGCGGTCGCAAGGAGGGCGGTACCGTGTTCCTCGAGCAAATCCATGCCGACGCCGGACTCTCGGTGGTCTATGCGATCACCCGGGCCCTCCACCTGGACGTCGGCTATCACTTCACATACTTCTTCCAGCACGAAAAGAGCCACGAGGACGACAATGTCTTCGAGTTGAATGACAGCGGCCTGCGCGCAGGCCTGACGTTCCGATTCTGATCGAACGCTGGACGAGACCTCGCGTGCCCGCTTCGGACGCGGTATGATCCCCCCCGCATGGAGGGGGACATGAACCACGGATGCGCACGGCTGGCCGTGATTGTCCTGGCCGCGATGGTGATCGCCACGGCTGCGCCGGCGCTGGCGGAGACGCGGTTCGTTTTCGCCAACGAGAGCCCGTACGACACACTGGACCCGCACGCCGTCTTCGACGTGGGGCGGGTGGCGGTGCGGCTGAACCTGTACGACGGTCTGTATCGGTGGCTCGACAACCCGCCCGTCCTGCACCCGTGGCTGGCGGAGAGCCACACGGTGTCGGCGGACGGCCTGACCTACACGTTCAAGCTGCGCCAGGGCGTCAAGTTCCACGACGCTGCCGAGGTCACGGCCGAGGACGTCCGCTATAGCACCGAGCGCATCTTCGCCGGGAAGAAGGGTGCGGCCGCCCTGCTCTCGACCATGGTCGCGCCCGGCTCGACCAAGGCGCTCGACCGGTACACCGTCCAGTTCACGCTCGGCAAGCCGGCAGCGATCTTCCTGGCGGTCGTGCCGGAGATCCACGTGGTGAACTCGGCGTTGTTGAAGAAACACGAGAAGGACGGCGACTGGGGTGGGGCGTGGCTGGTGAGCAACGACGCCGGCTCGGGCTCGTACATGCTCGCCCGCTATGATCCGGCCATCGGGTTCATCGCCCGGCGCTTCGCCGGCCACTTCATGCGGTGGGGGCCCCGGTACATCGACGAGGTCGAGTTCCGGCACGTGAAGGAGGACAACACGCGCGTGCTGGGCATGATCAAGGGGGACTACCAGGGCACCGGCGGGTACCTGCCCATCGACCAGGTCAAGCGGCTGCGCGAGGCGCCCAACGTGAAGGTGATCGAGCAGGAATCGATGCGCATCATGATGTTCCAGGTCAACAACCAGCGGCCGCCGCTCAACGACGTGAACGTGCGCCGCGCCATCAGCTACGCCTTCGACTACGACGGGTTCAACAAGGACATTCTGAGCGGCTCCGTGGAGCGCAACCCGGTGCCGATCCCGAACAACCTCTGGGGCGTGCCACGGGACGTGAAGGGCTATACCTACGATCTAGAGAAAGCCAAGCAGGAGCTGGCCAAGGCCGAGACCAAGGTGGACCGGCCGCTCACGGTCGGCTACCTCACCGGGTTCAGCCAGACGGAACAGGCCGCCACTGTGATGGCCAACGGGCTCCGAAAGATCGGGATCGATACCAAGATCGTGAGCGAGCTGTGGCCGGCCATGGTCGAGCGGATGAAGAAGCCCGAGACTTCCCCCGACCTGGTCGTCTACTGGATCAGCACCTACTACGCCGACCCGAACAACTGGATCGGCGAGATGTTCCACTCCGGGCAGTGGGGCACGTTCAAGGCCTCGAGCTTCTACAAAAATCCCAGGGTGGACGAGCTTCTGGACGTGGCGCTCCGGTCCACCGACCGCAAGGTGCGGGAGAAGGCCTATCAGGACGCCGCTCGCATCCTCGTGGACGAGGCCGCCGGCGTGTGGATCTACAACACCAAGTACTTCGGACCCTGGGCCAAGACCCTCGAGGGGATCCGCTTCAGCCCCATCGGCAACGGCCAGGAGATGCGCTGGGTCTACTACACTAAATAGTTGAGGCTGCTGGCCCTCCTCCTCCGTCGGCTGGCGTGGTTCGTCCCCACGCTGCTGGGCTTGCTCGCCATCACGTTCGTGATCTCGCGGGTCGTCCCCGCCGATCCGGTGGCGCTGGTGGCCGGGGAGACTGCCACGCCGGCGCAGGTGGAGGCGCTCCGGCGGCAGCTCGGCTTCGACCGTCCGCTCCCCGTGCAGTTCGTCACGTATGTCGCTCGTCTCGCGCGCGGAGACATGGGAACGAGCCTCTACACCATGCGTCCGATCGCGGATGACCTGGCCACCCGCCTCCCCGCCACGCTCGAGCTCACGCTGGTGGCGATGGTCGTGTCGGTGGTCGTGGGGATCCCGCTCGGCGTGGTCGCGGCGCTCTGGCGCAACTCGGTCCTCGATCACGCCGTGCGGGTCGTGACGGTGTCCGGACTCGCCATCGCCAGCTTCTGGCTCGGCATCATGCTTCAGCTCCTCTTCGCCATGCGGCTCGGCTGGACGCCGCTGAACGGACGCCTCGCGGGTTTTCCCCCGCGCGGCGTGACGGGCCTCTTCCTCATCGATGCGCTGATCACGTGGGACTGGACGGCGTTTGGTGCGGCGCTGGCCCACCTGGCGCTGCCGGCGGCGACGCTCGCCTTCCCGGCGCTGGCGACCCTCGTGCGCTTCACGCGGGCCGGGGTGCTGGACGTGATGCAGTCGAACTTCGTCCTCTACGAGCGGGCGATGGGAATGCCGCACTCCGTGATCGTCTGGAAGTATATTTTGAGGTCCGCCCTCACCTCCACGGTGACGCAGATCGGCCTGCTGTTCGGCATCCTCCTCGCGGGGGCGGTGGTCACCGAGACGGTGTTCGACTGGCCGGGCATCGGCACGTACGCCGTCAACTCCATCATTCGATCTGACTACAACGGGGTGATGGGCTTCACGGTGTGGGCCGGCGCGATCTTCATCGTCGTGAACCTTCTCGTCGACGTCGCCCACACCCTCGTCGATCCGCGCGAGCGGACGACATGAGTTGCCTCGGAGGGGGGCTCTGCCCCCCTTCCGAACCTCCCCCCAGGAAAGGGTTGCGCCGGCGGAGCCGGCGCTCGAAAGGAGAAGCTGATCGCATGACGGGAGACGGCAGGTGAGCGCAACGTGGTTCGTCCTGACACGGCTGGGGCGGGACCGGTCGGCGCTGCTCGGCCTGGTGCTGATCCTGGCGCTCGCGGCGTCGGCGCTCCTGGCGCCGCTGCTGGCGACACACCCCGACGACGTGCTCGAGCTGCATCCCGCGAAGCGGCTCCGGCCGCCCGGCGGCGAGCACTGGCTCGGCACCGACCGCATGGGGAGCGATTGATGCGCGTGTCGGACATCTTCCTCGCCGTGCCGCAGGTGGTGCTGGCCATCGCGATCGCGCAGACCCTGGGCCCGTCGCTGCCCAACGTGATCCTGGCCCTGTCCGCCACGTACTGGCCGTGGTTCGCCCGGGTGGTGTACGCGGAGACCCGCGCGCTCCAGAAGGAGGTGTTCGTCGAGTCCACGGCCGCGCTCGGCGCATCGCCCTTCCGCCTGGTCGCCCTGCACGTCCTGCCCAACATCGCGTCGCCGATCATCGTGCGGACCTCGATCGGCATGGGGTTCACCATCCTGACGGCGGCGGCGCTCGGCTTCCTCGGACTCGGGCCGCCCCCGCCCACGCCCGAGTGGGGCCGGACCATCGCGGAGTCGCGCGAGTTCCTGCCCGACGCGTGGTGGTACGCGGCGGCGCCCGGGCTCGCCATCTTCCTCACCGTCATGGGCTTCAACCTGCTCGGCGACGGCCTTCGCGACGTCCTCGATCCGAGAATACGGCGCGCCCGGAGCGGCCGCGATGGATGAGCTGCTCTCCGTGCGTCAGCTCCACGTCGACTTCGTCACCGACCAGGGCGTGGCGCGGGTGCTGGACCGGATCAGCCTCGGCATCGCACCGGGCGAGGTGGTCGGGCTCGTGGGCGAGAGCGGGTGCGGGAAGACCACCCTGGCGCGCGCGATCCTCGGCATCCTGCCTGCGGGCGCGGCACGGATCCGCGGCGGCGAGATCCACTTCAAGGGCCGCGACCTCCTTCGCGAGGACCGCGACGTCGTCAACGACCAGGTGCGCGGTCGGGCCATCACCTTCATCCCTCAAGATCCGTTCAGCTCGTTCAACCCGGTCTTCACCGTCGGGACGCAGATCATGGACTTGATGAAGTGGAAGTCGCCACGCCTCACGCGCGGCGACGGATCGCGGCCGCGTGGCCGCTGGCCGGCGCTGCTGCGCGGCTACCCACGGGAACGCTACCGCGCCGACCGTGACGCCGTGCTCGAGATCCTGCGCGCCGCGCAGATCCCCGAGCCGTCGCGAGCGCTCACGCGGCTGCCCCACGAGTTCTCGGGAGGCCAGCGGCAGCGATTCATGATCGCCATGGCGCTCCTGCCGCGGCCCGATCTGATCATCGCCGACGAGCCCACCACGGCCCTGGACGTGACGATCCAGGCGCAGATCCTCCGCCTGCTGCGCCGCCTCGTGAAGGAGCGCGGCGTGTCCGTGCTCTTCACGACCCACGACCTCGGCACCGCGCACGAGATCTGCGACCGGATCGTCGTCATGTACGCCGGGCAGGAGATGGAGTCGGCGCCGACCGGCGACTTCTTTGGCCGGCCCGCGCACCCGTACACGCGGCGGCTGCTGGAGAGCCTGCCGAGCCCGGACGCCGAGATCC
>QHTD01000427.1 GCA_003220675.1 Candidatus Rokuibacteriota bacterium
ATCGGGATCCACTCCCGGATCTTCTTCGCGGCGACGCCGATGAAGGGCCGGCTCATGTCGGTCTCGATCAACCCCGGCGCGATCGCGTTCACCGTCACGCCATGGCCGGCCAGCTCGCTGGCGAGCGCACGCGTGAGCGCGTTCACGCCCCCCTTGGACGCCGCGTAGTTCACCTGTCCACGCCCGGCGCGGGAGACCAGCACGGAGCTGACGTTGATAATCCGCCCCCAGCCGCGGCCGAGCATCTCGCGCGCGGAGAGCCGCGCGCAATGGTAGACACCGTCAAGGTTCGTGCCGAGCACCGACGTCCACTCCGCGTCGGACATCTCGAGAAACAATCCCTCCCTGATGATCCCTGCGTTGTTCACGAGGATGTCCAGGCGCCCGGCCCGCTCGACGACGGCGGCGATCAGCGCCGCGGCCTGGCCGCGATCGCTCACGTCCGCCTGGTGAACGAACGCGTGGCCCCCGGACGCTTCGATGGACTGGAGAGTCTCCTTGGCGCGGTCGTGCTGCTGCCGATAGTTGATGCAGACCGTCGCACCGGCGCGGGCCAACCCTTCGGCGATCGCGCGGCCGATGCCTCGCGACGCCCCGGTCACGACGGCCATCCGGCCGGTCAGATCAACGCGCACCGTCACCCCCGGATATCCCTAGCATCAGCGCCGCGCACTCGCCGAACAGCCCGAGCGAGATCACCAGCGCGCTCCTGAGCGGCGACGCGGGGGCGGCAGAACTCGTGGGAACAAGCGGCGGCAGTGTAGCGTGGTCGAGGGCCGCTGAACAAGCCAGCAGTTCCACGGGGCTCGCCGCTGCTCCCAGATCCGCGTGGGCTTGCTTCATTCGCAGGCACGGCGTCGTCTCGGTGCGCGGGCCGAGGACGTGCCCGAGGGCCCACGCCTCGGCGCCGTCGTGGGAGGGAATGCCGTCGCCGTGCAGGCTCACGATGTCGGGCACGTCACCCGCTTCGTCGATCACCCGCTCGATCACCCGGGCCAGACGGCTTGCCAGGCGAGCCGGCTCGTCCTCGCTTGCAAGGCGGCCCTCGCCGGCGCTCCCGGCGAATCCCACGATCTCGCCGTGGACCCTGGCGCCGCGCGCACGGGCACGCTCGAGCTCCTCCAGGACGAGGAGGCCGCTGCCCTCGCCGGCCGTGAGCCCGGCGTGGTCACCGTCGTCGGAAGCGACCAATCCCGCTCCCCAGTAGGTGGCGAAGAACAGCTCCTCGAGCTGAGCGTCGGCGCCGCCACAGAGGGCGACGTCCAGATCGCCTTCGGCTACCAGGCGGTACGCGTCACCAACGGCGCGAGCGCCGCCGATGGGCCCGTCGGTCATCGCGCGGCAAAATCCCTGGGCGTCGTGGGCGATGGCGACATGACCCGCGGCGAGGTTCGGGAGCGTCTTCAGCGAGAAGTCGAGCGGGTTGATGTGGTGCATGCAGAAGCCGTTCGCCACCGCCATGTCGAGCGTTCCCGGCGCCTGCCTGGACTCGGAGGCGACGAGATAGGTGAGCATCGCCGCGAGGTCCCAGGCAAGCGGGTTCACGCCGAGCACGACCCCGAGGCGCGTCGGATCTCCCGCGCCCGGCGCGAGCCCCGCGTCCTCCATCGCGAGCGCGGCGCCCAGCATGGCGAGCAGCGTCGCCCGGTTGTAGAGCTTCTGCTGCTTTCGCGGTAGACGCCCGAGGTGCGGCTGGATCGCGTCCGCGGCCACCTGGGCTCCGCGCGACGCCGGAAGCCCGAGCGCGACGACCTTGTCGACGCGCGCGACAGCAGCGCGGCCTGCGCACAGCGCGTCCCAGTGCGGGCCGATCCCGACGCCGAGCGGCGAGACGACACCACGTCCCGTCAGTCGGCGACGCTCGCGTCGTCGCTGATCGCCGAGATTCCCTTGAGGTCTGCCACCGCGCGGAGGGCGACTTCTGGCCCGGCAGCGCCCTCGAAGCGACACTCGGGCACCTTGAGGAGCAGCGGCAGCCGGCTGCCTCCGAGGTGGCGGAAGATGAGATGCCCCCCGGTCATGGCCATCAGCTCGAGCAGCAGCGAGTCAGGAACGCGCGTAGGACCCGACGGCCCACTGAACACATCGTCGTCGCCGTGAAAGGTCTTCTCCACCTCGATGCGGAGCTGTCCGTCGAGAGCGAGCGATACCACCTTGTCGATGAATCGATAGCGCATCAGCGTCACAACAGGGCGACGATCGCGATCGCGTGGGTCTCGGTATGCGACAGCGACACGGTGCTGCGAGTGAACCCCGCCTTGGCGACCGCTTCCGCAACCGCCCCGCTGAAGGCCAGGTCCGGGGCGCCGGCGGGATCACGCGTGACCTCCACGTCACGCCAGCGCATGGCATCGGCCCAGCCCGTGCCGAGCGCCTTGAGCGTCGCCTCCCTGGCCGCGAAGCGCGCCGCCAGGTGCGTCCACGGGCGATGCTGGCTCCGGCAGTACGCCAGCTCAGCCTCGCTGAACGTGTCGGCGAGGAGGTCGTCGCGACCGTCGAATCGCGTCCGGAAGGCCGCGACGTCGACGAGATCGACGCCGACCCGC
>QHTD01000428.1 GCA_003220675.1 Candidatus Rokuibacteriota bacterium
GAGCTCTCGTTCACGACGCCAGGCCCCGTCGAGCGCTTCGAGGTCTCCTCGCTCTTCGTTCGGGTCGACGTCGACGGTGACGTCTTTCACTTCGCGAACCTGACCCGGAATCAACTGGAACGGTTGACGCTCCTTGTCCGTCGGCTCGCCGTGTCGTCCCAAGCCGAGTAACTCGACAGCCGGCATCTCGAGCCCTTGACCGCGTTACGCCGGGGAGATAGCTTCGGCGTGACGTGATGGCGTGGCCGGTCGTTTCCCGCAGCGGTCTGTTCGCGGTCGCGCTCTCGCTCGCTGCCATGCCGGCCAGCGCGGAGCTCGTGCTCCCACCGGCATGGGCGTCAGCGTCTTCGAGGTCGCGGGCGCCCGGATCCGCGCGCACCGCGAGTGCTTCGACAAGGGCGTCCAGCTGGTCCGGCTCGGGTTCAACCCCGAGTCGCTCGCCCGGGTCCTGGGCCGGGGCGTGCCGGCGGTCCGCTGAGGTTCGACCCGGGAGGCGAGGATGAAGCGCGCGAGGCGAACGGCCAGGACGCGTTCGACAGCGCCCGCGCGCGGCCGGGCGCTGGGTCGGGCGCGGGACCCGCTGTCGGCGCCCATCAGAGGCGCAGAGCACCGCGTGATCGCGGGCGTCAAGCTCGACATCGTGCGCGCGGCCAACGGCCGGGTGAAGCGGGTCGTCTACCCGCCAGGCTTCCGCTGGTCGACGCACATCAGACCCATTGTCGGCACGGAGTACTGCATGCACGCGCACGTCGGCTTCCTCGCCCGCGGTCGCGTGCAGGGGCGGTACCGGGACGGCTGTGCATTCGAGATCGTGGCGCCGCAGGTCGTCGCGATCGAGCCCGGACACGACGCGTGGGTCACGGGGACCGAGGCGGCGGTCCTCATCGAGTTTGACGCCGAGAGCGACACGCTCCACCGCTTCGGGCTGCCGCCGGAGCACCGTCACGGGAGCCCATGAGAAAGGCATCGAGGAGCTGACGCTCGCGGATCAGCGGACGTCTCGCGGCAGGAGCCACGCGGCGCTTGCCGTCGTCGGGTTCTGGGAGTAGAGTCGCGGTCAATGATATCGCTCCGGCGGGCGCGACTCGCCCTCGCCGTCTTCGTCGTCGCGCTCCTCGCCCTCGCGCAGGTCCAGCGGCCGCACGCGTCCACCAACATCGTCTGGCGCTTCCTGGTCGTTTCCTTCGACAGCCCCTCGACCCAGGCACTCGACGCGCTCGCGACCGAGCCGGCGCCCCACGCCGACCTCGTGGCCGAGCTGCGGGAGCTCACTCGGGTCGCCGCCGGCGTGTCGAGTCGGCTGGCCGTGTCGGACGGTCTCGGCAGCTGCCGCAGCCTCGCGCTCTCGTCCTGCATCACGCGCTCCCCGCCCGAAGCCTCCTAGTCCGCTCGTCCCGCGGCTGACGGAACGGAGTCCGTAGCCGCGTCGTCGACTGGCGTCCGTCGTCTGTCGCGGTGACGGCGTCCGATCCCATGCGGAGAGGAGGTGAGAACCTATGCGGCGATTCATGCTCCCGGTAGTCGGGGTGACGGTCCTGCTCCTCGCAGGGCCGGCGCTCGCCTTCCAGTGCCCCAAGCTCGTGAAGAAGATCGAAGACGAGACGGCAACGCGTTACGATCCGGCCGCCGCCGACGCCAAGGCCAAGGCGGCGCAGGCGAGCGAGCTTCACGCGCAGGGCAAGCACGCGGAAGCGGAGAAGGCAGCGAAGGAAGGGCTGGCGATGCTGGGTATCCAGTAGCCGCCTGCGGCAGGTCCCCGGGGCGTCCGCGTATCGCGGGCGCTCCGGGCCCAGCGCGCGCTATTCTACGCCGTCGAGGACGAGACGCGTCATGGCGCGGGTTCCCCTGTGGTTGCTCATCCGAGTGTTCGCCTGGACGGGGCTCACGGCCCTCGGCGGCGGACGCAGCGCCTACTTCTACGACGCGGTCGTCGTCCGGCGATCGTGGGTCAAGACCAGCGAGTTCGTCCAGGATCTCACGCTGAGCCAGCTCCTGCCCGGGTCGAACTTCGCCAACCTCTCGGTGGCGCTCGGCTCCAGGCTGGGCGGCCGGCGCGGCGGCGTGGGGGCGCTCCTCGCCGTGCTGGTGCCGGGCGCGCTCGTCCTGCTGGCGCTCACTGCGCTCTACTTTCGCGGCGGATTCGCGCCGGGGACCACGCGGCTCATGCACGGGATGGGCGCGACGGTGGTCGGCCTCGTGCTCGTCGCGACGGCGCAGCTCGTCGCCGGCTCGATCAGCGGCCGCGTCGCCACGGCGATCGCCGTCGCCACGTTCCTGCTGGTCGGGCCGCTCGGCGTGAACACGGCGCTCGCCGTCTGCCTCGTGCTGCCCGTGAGCTTGTGGTGCAATCGGCCGCGGAACGGGTGATGGCGGATCTCCTCGGTCTCGCGTGGACGTTTCTCTGGCTCAGCTTCATCGCCGTGGGCGGGGGGCTCGGGGTGCTCCCCGAGATGCAGCGTCAGGTCGTAGGGCGCTACGGGTGGGTGACCGCCCGCGAGTTCGTGGACGGCTACACCCTCTCGCAGCTCACGCCCGGCCCCAACATGCTCGTCGCGATGTTCGTCGGCTACCGCGCCCACGGCTTCGTCGGCGCCCTGGTGGCGGGGGTCGCCATGTTCCTGCCGACCTCGTTGCTGGCCGCCGTCGTCGCGCGCCGGTGGGAGCGGCTGCGCGGCCGGCCGTGGGCGCTCGCGGCCGAGCGGGCGCTCGCGCCCGTCGGCATCGGCCTCATGGCCGCGGGCGTGTACACGCTCGCCCGCGCGGCTGTGCACGACTGGGTGACCACCGCCCTCGCCACGGCGGCCACGGTCGTCCTCGCCGCGCGCTGGCTCCCGCCGGTCGTCGTCGTGCTCGCGGGCGGCCTGGCCGGCTGGCTCGTCGGGTTGTAGCGCTGAAACTCGGGGCTGACGCACGAGGAGAGGCGGGACATCACCGCGGGACCTCGACCCAGCCGCCCCGCGCCGCGGACTCGAGAGTCGCGTCGAGAACTGCCTGTGCGCGCAACCCGTCCTCGAACGACGGCGATGGCGTCGTCCCGGTCCGGATTCCCGCCAGCAGATCCGCGACGAGCGGCGCGATCAGGGCCCGGCCCGTGACGTCGAGCTGGTCGCTGTCGCCCACCAGCGGCGGGGCTGCGGTGCGGGGCACCACGGGCTCGAGGCCGCCGCCCGAGGTCTGGCGCAGCTCGCCCTCCCACCAGCGCGCGCTGCCGCGACCCAGGCGATAGCTCATCGCGCCGCGCGTCCCGAACGCCTCGAGCGTGTGCTCGTTCACCCCGTGCGCGGCGCGGCTCGCGGTCAGCGTCACCTGCGCGCCGGAGTCCAGCTCGCCGAGCACGGTGCAGTAGTCCTCGGCGTCCGGCGGCCGGCTGACCCCAGGCGCCGAGCGCGACGGGTAGGCGATGCCCGTGTGCGCCGACACGCGCCGAAATTCGCCGAAGGTCCAGCGGACGAGGTCCACGAGGTGGACGCCCATGTCGCCCATGGCCCCGTGGCCTGCCTGGGCGCGGTCCATCCGCCACGTCGCCGCGGCCTTCTCGTCGGCCCAGCGCGAGCCGAGCCAGCGCAGCGCGAGATGGAAGACGCGCCCCAGCGCACCCTCCGTGACGCGAGAGTGGAGCTCCTGCATCGCGGCGGCGAAGCGCCAATTGAAGCACGTCATCCCGACGCGCCCTGCGCGGCGCGCGGCGTCCATCATCGCCTCGGCTTCGGCGCGAGTCATCGCGAGCGGCTTCTCGCAGAGCACGTGGGCGCCCGACGCGAGGGCGCGGACGGCGATCGCCCGGTGCAGGTGGGGCGGCGTCGCGATGACGACGAGCTCTGGCTTCGCCCGCTCGAGCATCTCCTCCCAGCGCTCGAAGACGTGCGGCACGCCGTAGCGGTCGGCGACCGCCTTCGCGCCCACCACGTCGCGCTGGCAGACGGCGACGACGCGGCAACCGTTGGCCTGAAACGCGGGGATGTGGGCGCGGCCGAAGCCGAGCCCGACGACGCCGACTGTGAGCGCCTGTTGGGTCATGGATCAGTCCCTGGTCAGTTCCTGTGAGGGTTGAGGTACGGGCTGACGGGCTCCTCGTAGAGGAAGAACCGGGCCACGCCTGGCAGGCGCCTGTCAGGCGGTACGAAGCACTCGCACGGGGTGCCGGGGGCCGCGAACGAGCGGATCGGGCACCAGCCGTCGGGGGCGCTGCAGATCGTCGCCATCGGAGTCTCCGAGGGCGCCCGCGGTGGGCGGGTCTGCGTCGCCGGCCTCGGCGGCGCCGGAGGCCGCGTGGCGCCCTCGGTGGGCGACTGGCGCGGCCCGCTCTGCGCGCCGATCGAAGACGAGGGCTGTTCAGGCTCCGCGCCACTCGAGTCGTGCGCCACCGCGAAGGCGGCCGCGAAGGCGAGGAT
The DNA here is from genome assembly GCA_003220675.1 of Candidatus Rokuibacteriota bacterium. Lineage (GTDB taxonomy): Bacteria > Methylomirabilota > Methylomirabilia > Rokubacteriales > CSP1-6 > 20CM-2-70-11. The sequence goes on from QHTD01000428.1 coordinate 4,392, forward strand.
AATCGCGGGCACCCGCGTCATGAGCCGATAGTACCCGCAGCGGGCACGTCCGCCAATTGACAGTGCCTCCCCAGGGTGATAGAAGCGGGCAACCGTCCGATCCGAAAAGGGGGTGGGACGAGCCGCCGGGTCCTGAAGAACTTCCGCGCAGCGCGCCAAGTGCCAAGGAGTCTCTCTATGCAAGCGACCTCTCGTCGTGAGTTCCTACGCGTCACCTCGGGTGCCACGGCCGGCATGGCGTCCTGGCTGGCGCTCGGCAGGGCTCCCGCGTTCGCCCAGAAGCGTGAGCTGACGTTCCTCAGCTGGAATCACTTCGTCCCGGCCTCCGACGACGAGCTTCGGAAGCAGGCTGATGCCTTCGGCAAGCTAGCGAACTGCGAAGTCCGCGTGGACACGATCGCGCACCTGCAGCTCCCGGCGAAGTTCGCGGCGGAGGCGCAGGCGCAGTCGGGTCACGACTTGCGCTTGTCGTTCGGGGCTGATCCCTTCCTCTACGAGAACCTCCTCGCCGACGTCGGGGACATCATCGACGAACTCGGCAAGAAGTATGGTGGCTGGTATCCGTTCGCCAAGGAAGGCTCCCAGACGGCGTCTGGCTGGAAGGCGGTGCCCTGGTTCTGGATCTCCTTCCCGGCCACCTACAACATGACCCACTTCAAGCAGGCCGGGCTGGAGACGCCCAAGACGTGGGCTGAGCTGCTCCACCACGGCAAGATCCTCAAGAAGCAGGGCAATCCCGTCGGCATCGCGATCAGCCACTGCGCCGACGCCAACAGCACCTTCTGGTCGGTCCTGTGGTCTTATGGAGGCAAGGTGCTCGAGGCCGACGGCAAGACG
>QHTD01000251.1 GCA_003220675.1 Candidatus Rokuibacteriota bacterium
GCGCCCATCCACCCGGGCTCGACCCCGACGCACGCGACGCCGAGACCGCTCGCCTCGACCAGCGCGAGCACGTCCTCCGCGCGCTTCCCCGCCTCGGCCGCGCGCGCGAAGTCGACGCGGCGCAGCTCGATGCCGTCCCAGCCGACGCGCTTGGCGACGCGCAGCACCTCCGCGAGCGGCGTGGTGTCGAGCGTCCAGGTGTGGAGCGCGAGCACCGGCTACTGCGTCTTCGGCGCCGGCATGGTCGGCGTCCCGCCGCCCGGCGCGGGCGTGCCGCCGGGCGCGCGCCTGGTACCTTTCTCCGGGTTGGCCTTGGCGTAGGCCAGCGCCGCCTCGAGCTCCTGCTCCGCCTGCTTGACCAGCTCGAGCGCCTTGGCGCGATGGCCCCCGAAATCGTGCTCCGCCCGCTCGAGGTGCCTCGCCGCGACATTGAGCGCTCGCATCGCGGCGTGGATCTGGGGATGCCGCTCTCCCCGCTCGGGTCGTGCGGGCTTGTCCTGGGTGAACGCCAGCGAGCTCACGCCGAGAACGAGACCCAGCACGAGCGCCGCGACCGCTGACCTGCGCTTCAGCATATCTGCCTCCTTCTGGTTCGGCCGGAATCGACCCCGGGCGTCAGACCGACGCCGACAGGCCGCCGTCGAAGTTGATCGCCGTGCCGGTGATGTACGCCGCGCGCTCGGAGCAGAGGAAGGCCACGAGATCCGCGAACTCGTGCGCCTCGCCGAACCGGCCGAGCGGCACGCGGCGCTTCTCCGCCATCTCGCGATAAAACGCCTCGGGATCGCCCTTCATCCGGCGCTCCCACTGGCCGCTCTTCGCCACGCCGAGGCAAATCGTATTGACCAGGATCCTGTCGGCCGCGTACTCGTTGGCGAGCGACTTGGTCAGGTTGATGCCCGCCGCGCGTGTCACGCTCGTGGGGAGCGACCGCGCCGCCGGCGCCTTGCCGCCCACCGTGGTCACGTTGACGATGCGGCCCCCGCCGCGGCGCTTCATGTGGGGGATCACGAGGCGGCAGAGGCGGATCGCCGCCATGAGCTTCAGCTCGATGTCCGCCTGCCACGTGGCGTCGTCCACCTCGGCGAAACCCGCGGCCGCCGAGGTGCCGGCATTGTTCACGAGGATGTCCACGCCGCCCCAGCGCGCGACGGTCGCCGCGACGAAGGCCTCCACCTGGTCGGGCCGCGTCACGTCGCAGGTCAGCGCGAGCAGGTCGGCGCCGGTCGCCCGGCGGATCGCGTCGGCGGCACGCTCGAGCACGTCCTTGCGCCGCGCGCACATCGCGACCTTCGAGCCCGAGCGCGCGAAACGCTCGGCGGTCGCCCGCCCGAGGCCCTCGCTCCCGCCGGTGACGATCGCGACCTTGCCCGCGAGGCCCAGCTCCAGGACGTCCATCGCGCCCCCGAAGATACCACCCCGCGAGGCGTTGGTGTAGCCTTGTCGCCGTGGCGCTGCCGCTCGCCGGATACCGTGTCCTCGAGCTCGCCCACCTGATCGCGGGGCCGGTGTGCGGCATGTACCTCGCCGACATGGGCGCCGACGTCGTGAAGGTCGAGCAGCCGTCGGTCGGCGACGCCGCGCGCACCCTCTACGATCCGCTGCTCGGCGGCGACAGCGCCGTCTTCCTTACCGTGAACCGCAACAAGAAGAGCGTCGCGCTCGATCTCGCAACGTCCGAGGGCCGCCAGGTCTTCGCGCGGTTCGTCGGCCGCGCCGATGTCGTCATCGAGGCCTACCGCGGCGGCGTCGCTGAGCGGCTCGGGATCGACTACGCTCGGCTGGCACCGTCGAACCCGCGACTCTTCTACTGCTCGCTCTCGGCGTTCGGGCCCGAGGGGCCGTGGCGAGAGAAGCCCGGGCTCGACATGCTCGTGCAGGCGATGGGTGGGGTCATGGCGGTGACCGGCGAGCCCGACGGCGGGCCCGTCCTCTGCGGTGCGCCGGTCCTCGACACGCTCGGCGCGGTCTCAGCCGGCCTCGGCATCCTCACCGCGCTGCTGCACCGCGAGCGCACGGGCGAAGGGCAGCGCGTGGATGTGTCGCTCCTGAACGGCGCGCTCCTCGCCCACGCGGCGCGGCTCAGCGTGTTCCTCGTCACGGGCCAGGAGCCGGGCCGCCAGGGGAGCGCCCATCCGTACGTCGTGCCGTTCCAGGCCTTCAGAGCCTCCGACGGCTGGATCTATGTCGCGGTCTGGGTGGAGCGGCTCTGGCCGCCGTTCTGCGCCGCGATCGAACGGCCCGAGCTCGCGACGGACGGACGCTTCGCGGGGCGCGACGACCGCGTGCGCCACCGGCGCGAGCTGATCGCGCTGCTCGAGCCGATCTTCCTCACGCGCCCGGTGAAGGAGTGGATGGCGAGGCTCGAGCGTCACGAGGTGCTGTGCGCGCCCGTGAACCGCTACGCGGACCTGCCGACGGATCCTCAGGTGATCGCGAGCCGGATGCTCGTTCCCGAGGACCACCCGCGCGCCGGGCGGCTGACGACGCTCAGCACACCGATCCGGTTCAGCCGGACGCCGGGCGGGATCCGCGCGCACGCGCCGGCGCTCGGCGAGCACACCGACGAGATCTTACGGGAGGTAGGGCTCGCGCCCGACGAGATCGCGCGGCTTCGCGAGAAGAAGGTTGTCGCGTAGCGCCGGGCGGCGCCCTCAGGAGGCGCCGAGTCGACCGAAGACGGGAAGCTTCAGCGCCGGACGCGTGAGATCCACGCCGAAGTTGAGCGTGAGGAAGTTCAGCTCGATGCCCTCGTCCCAGCCGACCGCGAGGCCACCAAGGCCCCAGAGCGAGAGCTGGACGCCGGTGCCGCTCGGCGTCGTTCCCGCGAGCGCGCCGCCGGCGAGATAGTCCTTCCCGATCGCCGTCGGCGGGAGCTTGAGCCTCAGCTCGGGCACCTGCCGCCCGACCCACGCCGTGAACGTGTTGCTGTTGGGTCCGGGCCACGTGCGATAGCTCGCGGGATAGGGATAACCGGTCACGGCCGCTTCGACCTTTGCGATCACCCGGTCCACGCCGGCGCCGCGGAGGTCCACGAGCTTCTGGGGACGGTCACCAAACCAGTAGTTGTCGGGGCCGGTGCGATTGACCCGGACGGTGGGCCACCCGCGGTCAACGCCCCAGCCGATCACCTCGTAACGTGTCCAGGACGCGGCGCCGCTCGGCTTGACCGCGATCCACGTGTGGACCGCGAAGACGCCGCGCCAGCTCACCGCGCGCGCGGCATAGACCTGCACGACCGGCTCGGGCGTCCCGGCAGGATCGGGCGCCTGGCCCGAGGGACCGCGCTCGAGCTCCCACCAGTTCGATCGCGTGCGCTCGAACACCGTGCACCCGACGAACGCGGGGAGGAGCAGCAGGCAGAGCCAGCGCCCGCCGCGGTGGCTCACCCGCCGAGCTCCTTCCGCACCGTGCGCGCGCCCTCGACGAGCGCGGTGAGCTTCTGCCTCACGATCCAGCGCGGCGTCTCCCAGAAGCCGCAATCGGGGTTGAGCCAGAGCTTGTCGGGCGCGACGGACTCGAGCAGCCTCCTGATGCGCTCGGCGACCTCGGCCGCCGTCTCGGCACGGAACGCCTTCACGTCGACGACGCCGGCGCCGAGCTCCTTGTCGGTCGGGAACTCCTTCCAGAGCCGGACGTCGTCCAGGCCGCGGTTGGCATACTCGAGCACGATCTGCGAGGCCGAGAGATCGTGCAGCGCGGGATAGACATTGCGAAAGTCGCGCACCGCGGCGAAGGGCCGACCGTACAGGTTGCCGAAGCAGATGTGCACCGCGATCTTCGCGTTCACGCCATCGACGGCGCGGTTCACGCCCTTGTTGAACTGAGGCGCCGCGCCCGCGTACATTCCGCTCTGGGGCTCGTCGATCTGGATGAAGTCGCAGCCGGCCGCGACGAGCGCCCGGCACTCGGCGTTGACGATCGCGACGAGGTCGGCGAGCAGCGTCTCCTTGTCCCGGTAACCGCCGCCGAGCCTCAGCGGGACGAGCAGCGTGTACGGGCCGGGCACGGTCGCTTTGAGCCGTTTCGTGGTGAGCGCTCGCGCGAGCTTCCACTCCTCGACGATCCCGAGGCCGTCGGGCGCCCCGATCCTCTCCACGACGTCGAACGGCGTGTTCGTGTCCCAGAGCGGCGCGCCGAGCTTCCGCGGCGGCGCGAGGCGCCGGATGCCCGTGATCCGGTCGTAGAAGCCGATGATGAAGCGGACGCGCATCATCTCGCCGGTCGTGACGACGTCGATGCCCGCGCGCTCCTGATCGAGGAGCGCCGCCTGCGTGGCGTCCTCCATCAGCTCGCGGACGTCCGTCGCGCCGAGGCGCCCGGCCTCCATCGCCTCGCGGGCAAGCCACACCCATCCCGGAAGGCCGTGGCTCCCCACCACCGAGGTCGGCAGCAGCATCACATCGCTCCTTTGTCGTCTCTGCGGCTCAGCGCGCGCGGGGCTTGCTCGCCCGGATCGCCGCCATCGCCCGCCGGTGCTCGTCGGACGCGAGGCAGCCGGCGAGGAGGGTCTCCATCTCTTTCCTGAACGCCTCGAAGTCGACGTCGAAGGCACGCGTCGAGAGCACCTTGCTGGCGCGAGCGCTCGCGGGCGGCAGCGCCAGGAAACGCTCGAGCGTCGCCTCGAACGCGCGGGGGAACTCCGCGGCCTCCACGACGCGGTGCACGACGCCGTAGCGCTCGGCCGTGCGCGCCGACACGGGCTCGCCGAGCAGGATCAGCTCCTTGGCGCGCGCGAGACCGATGAGGCGCGGCAGGCGCCAGAGCGACATGGATGGGATCAGGCACTCCTTCACCGCCGGGAGCCCGAGGAGCGCCTCATCCGACGCGAGGCGGTAGTCGCAGACGAGCGCGAGCTGGAGCCCACCACCCAGGCAGTGGCCGTTGATCCCCGCGATGAAGAGCTTGTCCATTCGCTCCATCGCCGTCATCGCGTCCTCCCACGCGATGAAGTCGGCCATGCCGAGCTCCCCGTGGGCGAGCGCGGTGAGGTCCACGCCCGTCGAGAACGCACGGCCGGCGCCCGTCAGCGCGACCACACGGATCTCGGGCCGCTCGGCGAGCGTCGCGACCGCGGCCTTGAGGTCGCGCGCGAAGCGGGCGTCCCCCGCGTTGAGCACCTCGGGGCGCTCGAGCGTCAGACGGGCGAGCGCGCCCGCGATCTCGAGCCGCATCGTGGCGAGTGAGGTCATAGGCCAATGGTTTACCATAAGAGGCCTTGTGACCCCACTGCTCGCGCTCCTCTGCCTGGGGATCTTCGCCACCACGTTCTCGACCGGCGCCTTCCCCGCGATCCTGCCCGAGCTCGCACGCGGCGGCGCGCTCGCGGACTGGCAGGTCGGGCTCGTCGCCGGCGCCTTCGGATTCGCGCGCATGGCGGCCGACATTCCGATCGGTCTCTTCCTCACCCACCACCTGAGGCGCGCGGTCGTGGTCGGCCCGTGCGTGCTCGCCGTGGGCGTCCTCGTCCTCACGAGCGGCGGGACGTTCCCCGTCCTCGTGCTCGGTCGGCTCCTGATGGGCGTGGGCCACGCGCTCGGGATGGTGGGCGGGCTCACGGCGATCCTCCGCTACCGCACCGGCTGGAGCCTCGCCTCGGCGCTCAACGCGTACGAGTTCTCGGCGATGATCGGCATCCTCTGCGGCACGGTGCTGGTCGGGGCGCTGCCATCGAGCCTCAGCTGGAACCGGGCGCTGCTGGTCACGTGCGCCCCGCAGCTCCTCGGCATCCTGACGCTCCCCGCGCTCCTCCGCGCGCTCTCGCGGAGCGACGCGCCCGGGCCGAGACCCCTCTTCGCGCGCCAGGCGGCCGCCGGCCCGGACGCCCCGGGCGCGCCGATCACGCCGGCGCTGGTCCTCGCCTTCGTCGCCGGCGGGGCGATCGCCGTCGCGTACTCGACCGTGGAGCAGTTCTCGATCCCGCTCCGCGGCAGTCGCGAGCTCGGGCTCGAGCGCGCCGGCGTCGCACGCCTCCTCGTGGTCATGCAGGTCTTCGACATCGCCGCGCTGCTCCCGCTGGGCGTCCTCGCCGATCGCCGGGGAACGGTACCAGTGCTCGTGGCGGTGCTCCTCGTGATGGCGGCCGCGAGCGCGCTCGTCGGCTTCGGCACGCTGCCCGTCGTCGCCGCCGGCTGCGCGCTCTACGGCCTCGGCATGGCCGGCTGGATGCTGCCGCTCGGCGTGCTGCGGCGCGAGACGCCGCAGGAGCACGTCGCCTGGCGGACCGGCCTCTACCGCGTGTGCGTGGATGGCGGCATCTTCCTCGGCCCCTTCCTCGCGGGGCTCCGCGGCGCGGGCCACGCCCGGATCCTCACGGGCGTCTGGGCCGCGGCGCTTGCCCTGACGGGCCTGCTCTTCCTCCTGCGCGAAAGGAGACGACCATGAACTACGCCGACTACCGGCACCTCGTCTTCGACCTCAAGCCGAACGGGGTGCTCGTGATCACGATCAATCGCCCGGAGGTGATGAACGCCACGAACGCGCGCCTGCACTGGGAGCTCACCCAGGTGTGGCTCACCGTCGACGCCGACCCGCAGGTGCGCGTGGCGCTCGTCACCGGCGCCGGTAAGGCGTTCTCTGCCGGCGGCGACCTTTCGCTGGTGGAGGAGATGGCGGGGAACCCCGACGCGATGGCGCGCACCATGCGCGAGGCATCGGACCTCGTCTACAACATGATCAATCTCGACAAGCCGGTCGTCTCGGCGATCAACGGCGCCGCCGTCGGCGCGGGCCTCGTCGTCGCGCTGCTCGCCGACGTGAGCATCATCTCGGCGACCGCGCGACTGACCGACGGGCACACGCGCCTCGGCGTCGCGGCCGGCGACCACGCGGCGATCATCTGGCCGCTCCTCTGCGGGATGGCCAAGGCGAAATACTACCTGCTCACCGCCGACTTCCTCGACGGCCAGGAGGCCGAGCGCATCGGCCTCGTGAGCCTCTGCGTCCCCGCCGACCAGGTGCTGCCCAAGGCGGTCGACGTGGCGGGCAAGCTCGCGCAGGGCAGCCAGCTCTCGATCCGGTGGACGAAGCGCGCCCTCAACAACTGGCTCCGCCAGGCCGGGCCGATCTTCGACCAGTCGCTCGCGCTCGAGATGCTCACGTTCATGCACCCGGACGTCCGCGAGGGCGCCCGCGCGATCCGCGAGAAGCGCGCGCCCGCGTTTCCATCCGCGCGTTAGGGAGGAGCCTGCCCGATGACTTGGACTCCGCCGCCGCCCCGCGCCGGTCACCCCTACTACATGCACGACGCGATCTACGCCCAGCCGGGGGCGCTCCGGCTCGTGACGCGCGGCCAGGGCGACCTGATCGCCGGCGCCGCGTCGCGCCTCCGGGCGATGGACCGCGTGCTCCTCTCGGGCATCGGGACCTCGTGGCACGCGACCCTCGTCGGCGAGCTGCTCCTCGCCCACGTCGCGCGCCTCGGCCACCGCGTCCGCGCCCTCCACTCGTTCGAGTTCAAGGGCTACTGGCCCGACCCCGACGCGCGGACCGGCGTCGTCGTCGTGAGCCACCGCGGCAGCAAGCGCTACTCGGTGGAGGCGCTCGCCAAGGCGCGGGCCGGCGGCGGCGTGGGGGTGGCGATCACCGGCAAGGGCGCCGAGGGCCTCGCCTCGGCCGACTACGTGCTCCGCACCGTGGACCAGGAGCGCTCGGCCGCGCATACGGTCAGCTACACCACGGCACTCGCCCTGCTCGCCGCGCTCGCTGCCGCGATCGGCGACGACGACGACATCGCGCACGAGATGGACGCGATTCCCGATCAGCTCGCGCTGCTGCTCGGACAGGAGTCGTGGACCGAGCTGGCCGCGCGCTTCGCCGACCGCGGGCGATATTGGTTTGTGGGAGGCGGGCCCAACACCGCCACGGCGTACGAGGCGGCGCTGAAGATGAGCGAGGCGAACCACGCGACGGCGCTCGGCCTGAACTGTGAGCAGTTCCTCCACGGCCCGTGGGCCGCGCTGGAACCCGACGACGTCGTCTTCCTGATCGCGCTGCCGGGCCCCGCCTACGAGCGCGGTCTGGCGATCGCGCGGGTCGCGAAGGAAGTCGGCGCCCCCGTCGTCGCGCTCGTGCGGGAGGACGATCGCGCGATCGCGCCCTTGGCCGCGGAGACTATCGCGATCCCGCCGGTGAGCGAGCTCCTCTCGCCGATCCTCACCGTCGTCCCGCTCCAACTCTTCACCTACCACCTGGCGCTGCGGCGGGGGGTGAACCCCGACACGATGCGGGGCGACCAGCCCGCGCACGGCCGGGCGCGCGCGGGACTCACGCTCTAGGTTCATCGAAGGGGGCCTCGGCGGCCCCGTACCAACACCCCCATTGGGGGGCGCGGGCGGAAGCCCGCGCTCGAAGCGTGGTGAGTCCGACGCGCTCCCCGGACTAAGGCGACGGGCCCCCAGGGCGGGCCCCGCCGCCTCCGCGTCGGCGGCGCCGGCGACCCTGGCCGGCCGCGCCTCCGGGCGATGGGGGCTGAGGGGGGGCGGCGGGAGGCCGATCGGCGTGATGCGGTGCCTCGTGGCGGCGCCGCTCGGGGCCCCCGCGCCCGTGGTCGCGGGGGCCTCGGTCGCCGAACCGGCCGCCCCGCGCCTCGAACCGCGCGCGGCGCTCCTCCGCGAACCGGCGCCGCTCCTCGGCGGTCGGCTTGATCTCGGACACGAAGAGGTCGTCGTCCGCCCACTCCACCGGGATCTTCTGGCCGATGAACTTCTCGATCGCTTCGAGGTACAGGGCGCTCGCCTCATCCACGAAGCTGACCGCCTTGCCGCCCGCGCCCGCGCGCGCCGTGCGCCCGATCCGATGCACGTAATCCTCGGCGTCCTGGGGCAGGTCCCAGTTGATGACGTGGCTGACCGCCTCGATGTGGAGCCCACGCGAGGCGACGTCGGTCGCCACCAGCACCGGCAGGCGGCCCTCCTTGAAGTCGTTCAGGATCTTGAGGCGCCTCTTCTGGTCCACGTCGCCGGTGAGCGCACGCGTCTCGTAGGCGTTGCGCGTCAACC
>QHTD01000252.1 GCA_003220675.1 Candidatus Rokuibacteriota bacterium
CAGACACGCCTTCGCTTCCAGGGGGCGATTCGCCGCCTGGGGCAGTTGTCAGGGACGCGGCGGCTATTTAGGCGGTCGGGGGAGCGCGAGTTGGGGAAAAGGCGAGTGGAGCCGGATGAACGATTCTGGGGTGCGGCCGAGAGACGCCGACAACACTGGGAGAAGGCTTCGGGACGATATCCGCCGTGTAATGCGGAACGGCGGTCATCCCTGCGACGGCGAGGACGATGTCGTCGTAATCGGCGTCATCCCAGAAGCCGGCAACCCACGACGGGTCTGTTGGACTGGCGTGAGCGAGCGGCGGCAGCACCACCACTCCTGCGAAGAGCAACGTCGCGAGAGAACGCCGACGCCACATGGCCCCTACAATACTCCGACCCTGCCAGGCGCACCACAATCCCTTCGGCGGTGTCCCCCTGCCAACATGTCAAGTCAGTGTCAGGAGGACGTCACTTTCGCCGGCCATGCGGCGCGCGATGATCGCCCTCGACGCCCCACGCGCCTGATGAAATCTTGGGCGCTCGAGAGGCGTCCTCGCGGCCGAGGGTCGTCGTTGTGCCGCTGCCGAAAAGGGTTTCGCCTGCCGCCCGCCTGAGCAGCGTCCTGTCACGGGTTCGTCACATCGCTGCGAGCTCGCGGCCACGGCTCGTCATCGCATGTGGCATCGAGGTTGCTGATACCGCGACCCCGGGTACGGCCCTGACGCCGTTCACGTTCGAAAGCTCAGGAGGGGGAGTGTGGCTAAGCGAATTCTCGTGCCACTCGATCTGGGAGAACGCGCCGAGTTGGTGATTCCATTCGCGGCGGCGCTGGCGAAGAGCGGCGGGGCCACGGTCCGGTTACTCCACGTAAGCCCGCTTCCTGAGGCGCGCGTGACCGAGGATCACCGTGTCGTGGCGACGGCCGATCAGGAGATGGAGCGTCTCCTGGCCAAGGCCGACGACTACTTGCGTATGCGCGAGACGCAGTTCGAAGGCGTCCCGGTAGAAAGCTTGGTGCGCTTCGGCAGGCCGGCTCCTGAGATTCTCGTCGAGGCCGAGACCTTTGGCGCGGACCTCATCACCATGACGAGGCCCGAAGGCCGCTGGCTCAAACGGGGGCTCTTCGGCGGCGTGGCGGCTCAGGTGTTCCGCCAGTCCCGTGTCCCCGTTCTGCTCTATCGCGGGCTCGGGTAGTGGCGATCTCGTCGCCTGTCGAATCTGAGATCACCCGTCGGTTCGTCGAGCTCGACGGGCGCCGGGTGTCCTATCTGACCGCGGGGGATTCGGCTGCTGCGCCGTCGATCCTTCTGATCCACGGCTCGGGAATGAGCGCGGGCGCTTGGGTGAACCAGCTTCGCGGCTCGCTCAAAGCGTTCCGGGTGGCCGCCATCGACCTGCCTGGACACGGGAAGTCGGACCCGATCCCGCAGGCGAGCGTCGAAGGGTACGCCGAGACCGTCGCAGAGTTCCTCGAGGCCCTGGGGTCTGGCCCGGTCCTGGTCGTGGGGCACTCGCTGGGCGGCGCCATTGCCATCGCGCTCGCCGCCCAGCGGCCCCACGCGGTGACGGGTCTCGTCCTCCTGGCGAGTTGCGCGAAGCTTCCATGGGTCGACAGCTCCTGGGGACGCTTGCTGCCGTATGTTCCGGGCCCCCTCTGGAAGACCTTCTTCATTTCGACGGCGCAGAAGCTCCTGTTCGCACGCGGGGTGCCGGGTCACGCGGTCAGCCTCGGGATGCAAGAGCTCCGCTCCTGCCGAGCGGAGACGATTCTCAAAGATCTGCAAGCCGCCAAGGCCATGGACCTGACCCAACAGGCAACGGGGCTCGACGTTCCCACACTCATCCTGTGCGGGAGTCAGGACAGACTCACTCCGCCGGCGCTTTCTGCGGACCTCAAAGGGCTGATCCCGGGCTCGCGGCTGAGCCTCATCGAGGAGGCGGGACACATGCTGCTCCTCGAGGTACCGACACGGGTGAACGAGGAGGTCCTGAACTTCGCCAAGTCGCTCATGGTCGAGGTGCCTTCGTTGCGCGTCGTGAGGGATCGACGAGGACGTTCGCTCGTTCGGCAGCTCTTCGACTACGCCCGCGCCTTTGTGCCCTTCCTGACCTCGTAGTAACCCGACTCAGCGCGAGCGGAACTGGAGCGCGTGGCCGTCCGGGTCACGCGCAAGGAACGCCTCACGGAACCCGAGCGGCCCGTCCGGCAGCGCGACGACTCGGGGTGAGACGAGGGCGTGCCGACCTGCGCGGAGCGTCTGGTAGGTCGCCTCGGGGCTCGGCGTCGTCACGATCGTCTGCCAGTGGACGAGATCGTTGGCGCGCGCGTCGCCCGGGTAGGGTTGGCCGTCTCGCGGCGTCAGGTACTCGAGCAGCTCGACCGCCGGGCCGGCCGCCGCGCGCAGCGTGGTGATGCGGAGGCGCGCGCCGAAGACGTTGTTGAGCCGCTCTTGCTCCGGCCCGTGGTTCTCGCTCCCGCCGACGACCGCCATCCCGAGCGTGTCCCGGTAATAGCGCAGGCTCGCCTCGGTGTCGCCGACCACGATCGCGGTGTGGTCGATGCCGAGGAACACGCGGTCGCTGGGCCGATGCCACCGGGGCTGGCCCTTGTCGGGCGGGAACTGGAGGATCTCGAGCGCGTGCCCGTCGGGGTCCCTGAAGTAGAAGGCGCGAATGCCAGCCGCGTTCGGATTCCAGTCGGGGAGCTGCTGGGGGCCCGGTGAGACGTGCTGGACCCGGTGACGGCGGAGCCAGAGATACGCCTGCTCCATGTCGTTGACGATGATCGCGACGTGCTGGAACGAGCGGTCGTTGCTCCGCGCATCGGCGGGTGCGGGCCGCCCGCGCGGCGTCAGATACTCGGTCAGCTCCAGGCGCTCGTCGCCGAGCCGCATCGTCACGACCCGCGCGCGGGCCCCGAAGACCCCCTGCAGGCGCTCGAACTCGTCGCCTGCCACCTCCACGTCCGAGACTTTCTCGAACAGGAGGACCGTGGAGTAGAAATTCACCGCGCGGTCCATGTCGCTGACGGTGACGCCGACGGCAGCCACGTCGTGGACGAGCGCGCGGGACGGCGCCTGCTCGGCCTGCGACGGAGCGTGTCGGAGGCCGAAGGCCACCCACGCGGCGAGCATGAAGACGAGCGCTGCTGTGCGACGGGCCGCAGGCGACATCATGACGCGTACCCGCAGCGGAAGATGCAGCGCCGCCCGCCCTCGTGGTCAAGCTTCGCGCACAGGACCGGGAGCCGCCCGAGCCGCACGTGGAGCTCGGCGGCCAGCAGCATGCCGAGCGGCGGAGCCGCGAGGTAGATCCAGAACGCGGTCCAGAGGTTCGCCGGCAGGGCGGAGGCAAAGCTTCGCGCCGGGTTCATGCTCATTCCTGAGAGCGGCGCCTCGAGGATGATCCACGTCGCGACGAGGGCGCCCGCGCAGAGTCCTGTGAAGCGGGCGAGCCGCGCCGTGTTCGAGACGGTCAGCACGACCGCCATGAGCCCGAACGAGATCAGGACCTCGGCGGCGAAGGCGACGCCGACGCCCCACGCGCCCGGAACGGTCGCCACGTAGCTCACTGCCGGGTGCGCGACCCGCGCGCCGGTCAGCGCGGCGACCGCGAGGATCCCGCTCAAGCCTCCACCGATCTGGGCCATGGCGTAGAAGACGGCGTCCCAGCCCGCGACCTTACCGAGTCGGAAGAAGGTCAGCGTGACCGCCGGGTTGAAGTGGGCGCCGGAACGCTGGCCCCACGGCGAGTAGATGAGCGCGATCGCTGTCAGGCCCATCGCGAGCGCCATGACGACACGGCGCAGGAAAGGGTCGGCGACTGCGTGGGCCGTCGGCGACGCCGGATGGTAGAGGAGGACTCCAAAGAAGCCGGCGGAGGCCATGAACAGGCCGAGCTCTGCCGCCTCCATCGCGTATTCGGGCCAGTGACGTGCCAGCGCGGTGCTCATCGTAGGGTTCGCCCTCTCACATAGGACACGCCGAATCGCGGCAGCGATGCTGCGTGTCCAATAGGCAACGGAGCAGTGACAGAACCATGACAGCGGCGGCCAACCGGTGACCTGTCGGGACGCGATCGCGCTTCTCGGGGAGTACCTCGAGGCGACGCTCGGCGCGAGCGCGGGCACAGAGATCGAGGCTCATCTGCGCGGCTGCGAGGAGTGTCAGGCGTACCTGAACACGTATCGGAGGACATCGGAGCTCACCCGCGCCTTCCTCGTCTCGAGACTCGGCCGGGTCTAGGCGGAACGTCCCTCCTCGCGCGCGCGCTCGTCTTGCGCGCCCCCGCCGAAGTAGTCGATGTAGCGGTCGATCTGACGCGGCTGGTCCCTCAAGATCGACGAGAGGTATAAGATCGAGTCGGCGAGATAGACCAACGCTTGAGGCGCCATCGCGAGCCTCCTTCCGCCGATTGAGACGCGCCCGGCTGGGCCGGGGATTCGACCTTTCTCGCCGTGAGGGAGAACCCGCCGCATAGGCACGCGTGTCCAAAGGCGGACCAAAAGCGACGACAAGGAGCCAGCCATGGACCATCAGCCGCTCAGGGGGCAGCGCGCGCTCGTCACTGGCGCGAATTCGGGCATCGGCGAAGGGGTCGCGCGCGCGCTCGGGGCTGCCGGTGCCGCCGTCGTGGTCAACTTCGTCTCGAAGCCCGACGCGGCGGCGAAGATCGCGGACGAGATCAAGGCCAACGGGATGGACGCGCTGGCGATCCGTGCTGACGTCTCGAAGGAGGCCGAGGTCGAGGCGATGTTCGCCGAGATGGAGCGGGCGTGGGGAGGCATCGACATCCTGGTGAACAACGCCGGCCTCCAGCGTGACGCCCCCGTCACCACGATGACGATCGAGCAGTGGAACACGGTGCTCGGGGTGAACCTGACGGGGACGTTCCTCTGCTCGCGCGCGGCCGCCCGCTCGATGATCCAGCGCGGCCTCCGCCCCGAGATCTCGCGCGCGGCGGGGAAGATCATCTGCATCTCGTCGGTCCACGAGGTCATCCCCTGGGCCGGTCACGTGAACTACGCCGCGTCGAAGGGCGGGCTCGGCATGTTCATGAAGTCGCTGGCCCAGGAGCTGGCGCCCCACCGGATCCGCGTCAACTCGATCGCGCCCGGCGCGATCATGACGCCGATCAACCGGGACGCGTGGGACACGCCGGAGGCGCTCGGAAAGCTCCTGAGGCTCATCCCCTACGGCCGGATCGGCCTCCCTGAGGACATCGGGAAAGTGGTGGCGTTCCTCGCTTCCGACGACGCCGACTACATCCACGGCCAGACGATCTATGTGGACGGCGGGATGACGCTCTATCCCGAGTTCGCTCACGGAGGATAGGACATGGCGGCCCGCTACGACGTCGCGATCATCGGCACCGGCGCCGGGGGCGGCACGCTTGCGTACGCCCTCGCGTCGACCGGCAAGAACATCCTCCTCCTCGAGCGTGGTGACTACGTTCCCCGCGAGAAGGACAACTGGGACACGCGCGCCGTCACCCTCGAGGGCAAATACAACACCAAGGAAGTGTGGCGGGACAGGGACGGCAAGGAGCTGCACCCGCACACGAACTACTATGTCGGCGGCAACACGAAGTTCTACGGCGCGGCGCTCTTCCGGCTCCGCCGGGAGGACTTCGGCGAGGTCAAGCACTGGGGCGGGGTCTCGCCCGCATGGCCGATCGCCTACGAGGACCTGGAGCCGTACTACACGCGGGCCGAGCAGCTCTACCACGTGCACGGCGAGCGCGGCGTGGATCCGACGGATCCGCCAGCCCGCGCGCCGTACCCTCATCCACCGGTGAGCCACGAGCCGCGTATCCAGCAGCTCGCCGACGACTGGGCGCGCCTGGGGCGCCGGCCGTTCCACGTCCCGCTCGGCGTGATGCTCGACGAGACGAATCCGCGCAAGAGCCGGTGCATCCGGTGCGCGACCTGCGACGGCCACCCGTGCCTGGTCTCCGCGAAGTCGGACGCGCAGGTGGTCTGCGTGGACCCCGCGCTCGAGCACCCGAACGTGACGCTCGTCACGAACGCGCACGTGACGCGCCTCGAGACCAGCGCGTCCGGCCGCGAGGTGACGCACATCGTCGTCGAGCGCCAGGGGACCCCCGAGACGTACGCAGCCGACGTCGTCGTCGTCGCATGCGGCGCGATCAACTCCGCGGCGCTGCTCCTGCGCTCGGCCAACGACCGGCACCCGCGTGGGCTCGCCAACGGCTCCGACGTCGTCGGGCGCCACTACATGGGCCACGTCAATTCGGTCCTCATGGCCCTCTCGAAGTGCCCCAATCCCACGGTCTTCCAGAAAACGCTCGCGCTGAACGACTTCTACTTCGGATCGGCGGAGTGGGAGTACCCGATGGGCCACATCTCCTTCGTAGGCAAGCTGGACGGCGACACGCTCCGGGCCGGCGCGCCCGCGATCGCGCCGGGTTGGACGCTCGATCTCATGGCGCGGCACTCGCTCGACTTCTGGCTCACCTCGGAGGACCTGCCCGATCCGGACAATCGCGTGACGCTCGACCGGGAGGGCAACATCGTGCTCGCCTACCGGCCCAACAACGAGGAGGGTCACCGGCGTCTCACCGCGGAGCTCAAGCGCCTGATGGCGCAGCAGACGAAGTGCCAGGTCCACGGGCACGAGTGCCACGAGGGCCTCTTCGCGCGCAACCTTTACCTCGGCCAGCGCATCCCGCTGGCGGGTGTCGCGCATCAGAACGGCACGATCCGGTTCGGACGGGACCCGAAGACGTCCGCGCTTGACGTGAACTGCAAGGCTCACGAGCTCGACAACCTCTACGTCGTGGACGCGAGCTTCTTCCCGTCGAGCGCGGCGGTGAATCCCGCGCTCACGGTCGTGGCCAACGCCCTCCGGGTTGGAGATCATCTGAAAGCGCGGCTCCGCTGATGCTCGACTGGGGCCGGGAGGTCGCCGGCGACCTCGACCTCGCCGAGCGCCGCGAGTGGCTCTGCACCAACGGCATCGGGGGCTTCGCCTCGAGCACCGTGGCGGGGAGCCTCACGCGGCGCTACCACGGGCTCCTCGTGGCAGCGCTCACGCCGCCGCTCGGTCGCACGCTCCTCATCGCCAAAGTCGAAGAGACCGCGGAGTACGATGGTCTGGCGCTGGCGTTGGGCACAAACCGCTGGGCGGGTGGGGCGGTGGACCCACGCGGATACCGCGAGATCGAGGGGTTCCGCCTCGAGGGCACGACACCAGTCTGGACGTACGCGCTGGCGGACGCCCTTCTCGAGAAGCGCGTGTGGATGGAGCCGGGCGCCAACACGACGTACGTCCGCTACCACGTGCTCCGCGCGCGCGGGTCCGTCTCACTCCAGCTCAGACCGCTCGTCAACTATCGGGACTATCACGCCACCACGCGCGGCGACGGCTGGCGGATGGACGTGGCGCCGGTGAAGCACGGGCTGCGTGTCACGGCGTTCGACGGCGCGCGGCCGCTCCTGCTCCTCGCCGAGGGTGCCGAGTCGCGGATCGCCCACACGTGGCATCTCGGGTTCGACCTCGCCCGTGAGCGCGAGCGCGGGCTCGACGCCGTCGAGGACCACCTCCATGCCGGGACGTTCCGCGCGTCGCTCAGGCCTGGCACGGCGCTGACGCTCGTCCTCTCCGCCGAGGCGGCGCCGTCGCCCGACGGCGAGCAGGCGTGGCGCCGCCGGGTCAGCCACGAGGAGCAGGCGCTGGCGGCGTGGGAGCGTGCGCAGCCCGACGCGCAAAGGGCGCCAGAGTGGATCCGGCAGCTCGTCCTCGCGGCCGACCAATTCGTCGTCAAGCGACCGTTGGCGGCGGATCCCGACGGCATGAGCGTGATCGCCGGCTATCACTGGTTCGGCGACTGGGGGCGCGACACGATGATCAGCCTCGCCGGGCTGACGCTCACGACCGGGCGTCCCGCCGTCGCGCGGCGGATCCTCACGACGTTCGCCCGCTTTGTGGACCGCGGCATGCTGCCAAACCGATTCCCCGACGCGGGCGAGGCGCCCGAGTACAACACCGTGGACGCGACGCTCTGGTACGTCGAGGCGATTCGCGCCTACCACGCCGCGACGGGCGACGACGGCGCCCTGAAGGAGCTGTGGCCGGTGCTCGAAGAGATCGTGCGCTGGCATCGCGAGGGAACGCGCTACGGGATCAAGCAGGACCCAGCCGACGGCCTGCTCGCCTCCGGCGAGCCCGGCGTCCAGCTCACCTGGATGGACGCGAAGGTCGGCGACTGGGTCGTGACGCCGCGCATCGGCAAGCCGGTCGAA
>QHTD01000253.1 GCA_003220675.1 Candidatus Rokuibacteriota bacterium
CAGTGCAAGCTTTCAGGGGAGGATCTCCTGAGCTTCGACCACTGGAAGCAGCACGTGCCGGGCGGGCCACGGCTGTAGCCGGCGAGGAGCCCGTCCGGGTCCCGATCGAGGACGCGCTCGACCTGCACGCGTTCGCCCCGCGCGACATTCCGTCAGTCGTCTCCGAGTACCTCGAGGCCGCCCACACGCGCGGTTTCACCGAGGTGCGGTTGATCCACGGGCGAGGGATCGGCGTCCAGCGCGGGATCGTCCAGTCGCTGCTCGCGCACCACCCGCTCGTCGCCGCGTTCGCGGATGCTCCGTCGGAGCGGGGAGGGTGGGGCGCGACGATCGTCCGCCTCCGGCGCTGAACCGCGTAGCGGGGCCGAGCGGGGAGGCCCTCCTCGACCACGCTAGCACTCTCTACGCGCGCTCCAGCCGCTCGGTTAAAGCCGAGGGCAACGCCCAGAAGCTACGGGTCTCGGAGGGCCTCGCCACCCGGCCCCGCCACTCGGACGCCGGGACGGAGCCGACACCACGGTTAGTCGCGGTCGGCGCGCAGCAGGAGCATCCGGTCGGTGAAGGATGCGATCGCGTCGTCGGTGAGCTTGAAGTCGAAGGCGGCCCGGCAGCGCTCGGGCGCCTGACGGACGAACGCCTCGAGCTCGCGCCGCGCCTCGACGGTCATCCGCGCCCGCCCGGTCCACTCGTCCCAGACGCGCTCCTTGCGGACGACGGCGTCGTCGATCACCGTCAATCCCGCCGCGCGCAGGAACGCCTTCCACTCTGCCGCGCGGTAGCTGCGCACATGTGAGGGATCGCGCCGCTTCTCGACATTCGTGATGAAGGCGTTCGCATCCGGGTCGTCGTGCCCGAGGATGTCCTGGAGCAGGAAGGAGCCCCCAGGGCGGAGCACGCGGTGGACCTGACGGACGGCCGTGCCGACGTTGGCGAAGTGGTGCGCCGCGATCCGGCACGTGACGGCGTCGAACGCGCCGTCGCGAAATGGGAGCGCGTCCACGTCGCCGGCGGCGAACGCGACATTGGCGGCGCCCCGGCTCCGGATGAAGTCGCGCGCGACACGGAGCATGGGTTCTGTCAGGTCGAAGGCGACGACCTCGCGCGCGATGGCGGCGAGCGCGAGCGCCGTGTGGCCGCCGCCCGTCGCGACGTCGAGCGCGCGGCCCGGGCGGCACGCGCGGCCCCACGCCAGGAGGCGCTCGAGGTCGTCGCCCCCCGCGTGGCCGCCGCTCGCGACGTAGGCCGCGGCGCTCCCACCGAACTGCGCCTGCACGCGGCGGGTGTGGGCGTCGCTCATCGGGTCTTCTTGCGCTCGGCGAGGTGGCGGAAGAGAAAGTCTTCGTCCAGGGGGGAGAGATCGAAGCGGCGCGACGCCTCGTCGACGAGCTTGACGCGGTCGGCCGCGGGGTTGTCGTGGAGCTGGTCCTCGAGCCACTTCACGGCCTGCTTGATCGGCGCTTCGCCCGCTGCCATCAGAGGCCCTCCCTTCGCGACGCTACGTGCCGGGGTTGTCCCGCTCGAACTTCGTCTTCCACTCCTTGTTGAGGTCCTCGACTCCCGGGATGTATTTGATGGTGGACCATGTCGCGCGCGCCGCCCCGCGCATCGCGTACATGAGCGTCTCGCTGATCTCGTCGTCCGTGGCGCCGGCTTGCTTCGCAGCCGCGAAGCGTCCCGGCACTCAGGACGTGCAGCCGGCGGCCGCCATCGCGGCGAGCGCCACCAGCTGCATCGTCTTCGGATCGAGCGCGCCTTCCCGGTAGTAGAGTCCGGCGAACTCCTTCATCGGCTTCATCGACTCCTCCTTCGGTCGGGGATGGAACCATCGAGGCGATTATAGCGGACGCCGCCATTGGCCGGGTGACCCTCAGGCCAATTGGCCCTTGACGTGGTTGCATTCAGGGTCAAAATGGCTGGGTGAGGTGACCACCGTGAATATCGCGCTCGACCGGGACAAGCCGATCCCGCTGGCGCGCCAGATCCAGGCGCACCTCGAGCGGCTCATCCGCGAGCGGCTGCTCACGCCGGGGATGAAGCTGCCCGCGACCCGTGAGCTGGCGCGGACGCTCGACGTGAACCGCGGAACGGTCGCCGAGGCGTACGAGGAGCTCGTGGCCGCGGGCTGGGCGCGCGCGCACGTCGGCCAGGGCACGTTCGTCGCCGAGCGCCCCGAAGCCCCGGGCACCTCTCTCAGGCCTGCATCGGACCACGCCGGCCACGCGGACCCCGCTCCAAGCGCGGCCGCCCCCCTCAACTGGCCCGCGCTCCTCTCGCGGAGCGCGCAGATCATCGCCGCCGAGGACGAGCGCGCCCGCACTCTCGTGAACGCGGCGGCCTCGAATCCGGTGGTGATTTCCTTCGCCGGCGGCATGCCCGACAGCGGCCTCTTCCCGACCGAAGCGTTTCGTCGGGTGCTGAACCAGGTCATCCGCGAGGAGGGCGCGTCACTCCTCCAGTATTACCCGGCGGGCGGCTATCCGCCGCTGCGGCGCTACCTGTCGACCTACCTGTTGCGATTTGGTCTCGAGGCGCGACCCGAGGACATCCTGATCGTCAACGGATCGCAGCAGGGGTTCGACCTGATCGCGCGCACGCTCGTCGACGCGGGCGACTTCGTCGCGATCGAGCAGCCGACGTACCCGCGCGCGCTCCAGGTGTTCCGGTCCTTCGGCGCCCAGCTCGCGGCCGTGCCGTGGGACGCGGCGGGGCCGCGCGTGGAGGTCTTCGAGCGGCTCCTCGAGCGCCACGCGGCGAAGCTCTTCTACTGCCAGCCGAATGCCCACAACCCGACCGGCCTCACGCTGGCGCCGGAGACCGGGCGGCGGCTGCTCGAGGCGGCGGTGCGCCACCAGGTGCCGATCGTCGAGGACGGCTTCGACGGGAGCCTGTACTACGGCGCGCGGCCGGCCGTGCCGCTCAAGGCGGCCGACGCGCACGGCGTCGTGATCTACATCGGCACGTTCTCGAAAATCCTGTTCCCCGGCCTGCGCCTCGGCTGGATCGTGGGACCGCCCCCGATCCTCGAGCGCCTCCAGGCGGCCAAGCAACTCGCCGACCTCCACACGAGCGCGCTCATCCAGGCCGCGGTCCACCGGTTCTGTGAGCGCCGGCTCCTCGACCGTCACGCGGTCCGCGTGGCGCGCGAATACGCACGGCGGCGTGCGCTCCTCCTCGCGGCCCTCGAGCGCCGCATGCCGTCCGAGGTGACGTGGACCGAACCGCAGGGCGGCTTCTCGCTCCTCCTCACACTACCGCCCGGGCTCGACGGCGCCGAGGTCCTGCCGGCGGCGATCGAGCGCGGCGTCGCGTTCACGCCGGGCGCGCCGTTCTTCGTGGACGGCGGCGGCGGGGGCACGCTGCGCCTGTCGTTTTCGTCTGTGGCGGCGGGGCGGATTGACGAGGGGGTCAAGCGGCTCGCCGAGACGATCAAGGCGACGCGCGGCCGGCACCGGCCCAGGAGCCGGTTCGAGCCCGCCGCCGTACCCGTGGTATAGCGGGTGGACGACCCAACCGTCGGGCGCCGGAGGCCTCGAAGGCGCCCCGACGGCAACGACAAAGGAGGCATTGACATGTCGGAGTTGGACGAGATCAGGATTGCGGACCGCAAGCACATCGGCCTCGCCGAGATGCTCAAGGGCGGGGTGATCATGGACGTGACGACGGCCGAGCAGGCGAAGATCGCTGAAGACGCAGGGGCGGCCTCGGTGATGGCGCTCGAGCGCGTGCCCGCCGATATCCGCAAGGATGGCGGCGTCGCGCGGATGGCCTCGGTGACGAAGATCAAGGAGATCCAGAAGACCGTCTCGATTCCGGTGATGGCCAAGGCGCGGATCGGCCACTTTGTCGAGGCCCAGATCCTCGAGGCGCTTGGCGTGGACTTCATCGACGAGTCCGAGGTCCTCACGCCCGCGGACGAGCATTTCCACATCGACAAGTTCGCCTTCCGCATCCCGTTTGTCTGCGGCGCACGCGACCTGGGCGAGGCGCTCCGGCGCATCGGCGAGGGCGCGGCGATGATCCGCACCAAGGGCGAGGCGGGCTCGGGCAACATCGTGGAGGCCGTGCGGCACATGCGCGCGATCACCTCGGGAATCCGACGCCTCACGACGCTCTCGCCCGAGGAGCTGATGACCGAGGCCAAGAACCTCGGCGCGCCCTACGAGCTGGTCCGGTGCGTGGCGCGGACCGGGAAGCTCCCGGTCCCCAACTTCTCGGCGGGTGGGATCGCGACCCCGGCGGACGCCGCGCTCATGATGCAGCTCGGCGCCGAGGCCGTTTTCGTTGGCTCCGGCATCTTCAAGTCGAGCGACCCGGCCAGGCGCGCCAGGGCGATCGTCCAGGCGACGACCCACTCCAAGGACGCGGACGTGCTCGCGCGCGTGAGCGAGGAGCTCGGCGAGGCGATGGTCGGGATCGAGACGTCGAAGCTCGCCGAGAAGGACCTGCTCCAGACCCGGGGCTGGTAGCGTGCGGATCGGGGTCCTCGCCCTCCAGGGCGACTTCGCGCTGCACGCCAAGGCGCTCGCCCGCTGCCGCAGTGCGAGCCGAGACCGTTCGACGGGCGAGGCGAGCCCTCCGGTCGATGTCGAGGCGGTCCTGGTCCGCAAGCCGGAGGAACTCGAGGCCGTGGGCGGGCTCATCATCCCGGGCGGCGAGTCCACCACGCTCCTCAAGCTCATGGACGAGTGGGAGTTTGTGCCGGCGATCGAGAAGTTCCACGCGGCCGGCAAGCCGATCTTCGGCACGTGCGCGGGCCTCATCGTGCTGGCGCGCGACGTCGAGAGCCCGCGCCAGTTCTCCCTGGGGCTCATCGACGTCGCCGTCGAGCGCAACGCTTACGGCCGCCAGCGCGACTCCTTCGAGGCGCTGGGCACTGCCATCCTCGAGGGCCGGCGCGTGCCGGTCACGATGGTCTTCATCCGGGCGCCGCGTATCCGCCGGGTCGGCGCCGGCGTCGAGTCGCTCGCCGAGCACGGCGGGGAGACAGTGATGGCACGGCAGGGGAGCGTGCTGGTCGCGACGTTCCACCCCGAGCTCACCGACGACACGACTGTCCACCGCTATTTCTGTGACCTGGTCCGGCGCGCGATGGCGACCGCGTGATCGTTCACGCCTTCTACGCGGAAGTCACGCGGGGCGAAGTCGGCCGGGTTACTCCGAGATCACGCGCAGGATCTCGTCGAGCGTCGTCACGCCCTCGACGACCTTCTGGAGCGCGGCCTCGCGGAGCGTCTGCATCCCGTGCTCCAGGGCGGCCCGCCTGATCTCGTCGATCGACGGAGCCTTGGCGATCAAGTCGCGCATCGTCGAGGGCATCGGCATGATCTCGTAGATCGCCACGCGGCCCTTGAGTCCGGTGTTGTTGCACGTGGGGCACCCACGGCCCCGGAAGAGCGTGCACGTCCCACGCCCGGTCGGCCGGTAGCCGTAGGGCACGAGGCTGTCCTCCGCGACGTCGAACGCCTCCGGGCAATCCGGGCAGATCATCCGCACCAGGCGTTGGGCCAGGACGACGCGCAGCGACGCTGCGAGGAGGAAGGACGGAACGCCCATGTCGAGCAGGCGCGCCACCGTCGCCGCGCTGTCGTTGGTGTGGAGCGTGGACAGCACCAGATGGCCGGTGAGCGCCGCGCGCACGGCGATCTGCGCGGTCTCGACGTCGCGCATCTCGCCGACCATGATCACGTCGGGATCGGACCTCAGGAGCGAGCGGAGCGAGGTGGCGAAGGTCCGGCCGACGTCCTCGTTGACCTGGACCTGGTTGACCCCTTCGAGGCGGTACTCGACGGGGTCCTCGATCGTGATGATCTTGATGGCGAGCGAGTTGAGGGTCTGCAGGGCCGCGTAGAGCGTCGTGCTCTTCCCCGAGCCCGTGGGCCCGGTAATCAGGATCAGCCCGTTCTTGGCGCGAAGCGCCTCCTGGAGGCGCTCGAGGCCTGCGCCGTTAAAGCCGAGCCGGGACGGGTCGAACGTCGACGCGTTCCGATCGAGAATCCTCAGGATGATACCCTCCCCGAAGACGGTCGGCAGGGTGGCCACGCGGAAGTCCACCGCGAGGTCGGCGCCGGACAGCTTGAAGTGCCCGTCCTGGGGCCGGCGGCGCTCGGCGATGTCGAGATCGGCCATGATCTTGATGCGCGACGTGATCGCGGGCGCGAGCCGCTTGGGTGGCGTCATGATCTGCTGGAGCACCCCGTCGATTCGGAAGCGGACCCGGAACGCGCCCTCGAAGGGTTCGAGGTGGATGTCGGAGGCGCGGCGCCGGATCGCGTCCATCAGAAGCATGTCGACGAGGCGGACGATCGGCGCCTGGTCACTGACCGACCGCAGCTCGACGAGGTCGAGCGCGGGCTCTGCCTCGCCCGAGCCGACGATCTCGAACTTGGGCAGCTTGCTCTCGGCTTCGGTCAGGACGTCCTCGAACGGCGCGGCGGGGATCTGGTACGCCTGCTCGATCGCGCGTCGGATGCGAGACGGGGGCGCGATTCCCGGGATGATGTGAAGGCTCGTGAGGAAGGCGATGTCGTCCACGGCGGCGAGGTTCGTCGGATCGCCCATGGCGACGATCAGTGAGTTACCGCGTCGCTGCACGGGAACCAGCTCGTGTTTCCGTGTGAGCTCCGCCGGCACGAGGCGGAGAACCTCGGGATCGAGGACGTCCGGGATCTCGATGATGTTGAGCTTGTACTGACGCGCGAGGAACTCGACGAGCTGGTCCTCGCTGATCGCGCCCATGCGGACGAGGATCGCGCCGAGCTTGTCCTTGGTCCGATTCTGCTCGGCCAGCGCCCTGCCGAGCTGCTCGTTCGTGATCAGCTGATACGAGGTGAGGAGCTCGCCGAGCCGACGACCGATCGGTGCCAACGGCTGGGCGCTCGCCGCCGACGCGCCGTGCGCCTCCTCCTGGGCGGGCGCGGGGACCTGCGCCGTTCTCGACTGAGCGTTCCTGATGGCGATCGCCGCGTACGAGGCGAGCGAGTGCTGCACGTACTCGTACGGCGGCCGGAACGGCACTGGCCGCCCGCGTGAATCGAGGGCGTTGATGAGCTGGAGCACGCCCAGCACGGTCCGCGCCGGGTCGTGGATCGGGATGAGGAGCACGGACACGGTCCGGTAGCTGTTGCGCTCGTCGAGCGCACCGTCGAACCGGTACGGGCGCTCCGACGAGATGTGGTAGGCGTCGGGGATGTCGAGGGTCCGCCCTGTGATACCGACGAACCCGGCCAGGCTCTGCTGGCTCAGCTCGAGCGGCTCCGGCGTGAGCCGACGCTGGAGCTCCTCCTCGCCGAGCCGGCGCGCCAGGGCATCGTTCTGGACCGCGACAAAGCGGAGGATGTTGCCTTCTCGGACGTAAATGGTGCCTGCCTCGGCCCGCGTAAACCGCCGGGCCTTCGTGAGGATGCGGTCGAGCACTGTCGACAGGCTTTCCTGGTCTGCCTGGTCCGCAGACAGGCCGCCCTCGTTGATCGGCTCGTTTACGTACGACTCGTCCTTTGAGAGCATCGTGGTCCAACGTCTTCCGGCAAAGCCCATGCCACCCCGACTGGCGGGTAATTCGTTGAAAGATAAACACTGACCGATGGCTTGGCGCGGGTAAGCGGTCAGCGCCTTACCAGTCCGAATGGCCACCCTGGTTCCGGAGACCCCCTTGACAGTCCAGACAGGTAGATGCCATCATCGGTCTGACCAGCCGACCACAGCCCCGTGTGGTCCGACGTGGGAGGAGTGCATGGCTGCCCTGATCTCCGAGATCGTCTACCGCGGCATCTTTCAGAAAAACCTCGCCTCACGCATCGCGCGCGGCATCGTGCTCTCGGCGCGCAAGTCCGGGCGGTGGGGGATCGCCTTCGGGCGCTACGGCGACAGCCCGCAGCGCAACGGCATCCCGGCCAAGGATTTCGCGATCGTTGCCGACACCAAGGAAGAGCTCGAGCAGAACATGGCGCGCTACGAGCCCAAGCACGTGGACGTGACCGTCTGCGTGGACGACACGCTGGCGAAGGGCGTCGAGTCATGGGCGTGGTACGGACTCCAGCCGATCAACCGCCTCACGGTCCCGAACGGCACGGTGCTCATGACGTCGCTCCAGAGCGGGGGCGAGCTCCTCAAGGACATCCACAGGAAGGACGCGCCCTACAAACTCGCGCTCATCCGCGCCAAGGCCTCGTTCTCCGGTCTCTGGGTCTACAAGGAGGACCACACCGAGGTGCGGATCTTGGGCGCGCTCGCCAAGATCGCGCCGGCGTTCCTCACGCTGGACGGCGTGTGTCAGGCGATCGCCGAGATGGAGTGGGGCTCGGATCTCAAAGTCGCCTCGGCGCGCAAAGCGTACGAGCGGCTCGAAACGCGCGAGGTGAAGATCACCGAGGGCAACCCCGAGGTCCCATACTCCTTCGAGATGCCGAAGTGGTGGGAGATGCGCGAGGGCGTCACGATCCCCGCGATCCCCATCGGCAAGCCGAAGGAGGAGGGGAAGGGCTACGTGCCGGAACGGAACCCGTACTTCAAGAAGTTCACGACCCGCACGATGCGCCCGGTCGTCAACTTCGACACCTGCGTGAAGTGCACGCTGTGCTGGATCCAGTGTCCGGACTCCTGCTTCGACGTCATGCCGGACGGCACCTACGACGCGAACATGGAGGCCTGCTGTGGCTGCGGCGTCTGCGAGGCCGTCTGCCCCGTCGAGAACTGCATCACGATGGTCAACGAGTCGGTCTTCGAAGACAACGCAAGCCAGTGGGAGATGTGGCGGAAGGACAAGGCCGCGTACCAAGGCTGGCTGACCGGCAAGATCGGCGACAAGAAGGCCACGGTGCGATCGCACGGCTTCCGCTTCCGCGGCCAGTACGAGCAGGAGCTCGAAGCCGACCTGGACATCGGTGGGGCGGAGATCACCGCGGGCATCCCGGGCGAGAACGCGCAACATAAGACCGTGTAGGGGGCGACGGATATGGCGGTAGCGACCAAACCGGCTCCGGCAGCGGCGCAAGACAGGGAGCTCCTGATCTCGGGCAGCGAGGCGGTGGCGGAAGCCCTCACCCTCGCCGACATCGATGTCGTGACGGCCTATCCGATCCGGCCCTACGACACCGTGATGCAAGCGATCGCGAAGAAGATCGCCAATGGCCAGCTCGTCGCCGAGTACATCGTCGCCGAGGGTGAGCACAGCCAGTTCGAGATCGTCAAACACGCCTCCACGGTCGGTGCCCGCGTCTTCTGCGGGTCGTCGGGCGTGGGGTGGGCGTACGCGATGGAGTGCCTGGTCGTCACGCCGCCGCTCCGCGTGCCGATGATCGCGCTCGTGGGCAACCGGGCGCTCGACGACCCGGGCGCCTTCGGCGTCGAGCACAACGACGCCCTCTTCGTCCGTGACCTCGGCTGGCTGCTCTGCTGGATCGACACGTCGCAGGAGGCGCTCGACACCACGCTGATCGCCTACCGGGTCGCCGAGGATCGGCGCGTCTTCCTGCCACTCGCGATCTCCGCCGACGGGGCGTTCCTGACCCACTCCCAGGCGCTCACGATGGTGCCGCCGAAGGAGAAGGTCGAGCGGTTCCTCCCGCGCTACGACCGCGGTGACCTGCTGCTCCACCCCGACAACCCGATCACCGTGGCGCCGCAGGCCAACGAGGACTGGGTCATCGAGATCCGCCGCCAGAACAACGAGGCGATGGGGCGCGCGGTAGGCGTGATCGAGGAGGCGTACGCCGACTTCCGCCGGATCTTCGGCCGCGGGCCCGAGAATCCGTGGTTCGAGGAGTATATGACCGCGGACGCCGAGATCATCCTGGTCGGCATGGGCACGATCTCGCTCCCGATCAAGGTCGCCATCCGTGAGATGCGAGCGAAGGGCAAGAAGGTCGGGCTGGTGAGGCTGCGCTGGTTCCGGCCCTTCCCGTGGGAGGGGCTCGTCAAGGCGCTGTCGAAAGCGCAGGCGATCGGCGTCATCGACCGCGACTACTCGTTCGGCTCGCCGTTCGGCTCGGGCGTGGTCGCCAACGAGATCCGCGCGGCCCTGTACAACGCCGAGCGGCGGCCACCGCTGCTCTCGTTCATCTGCGGCCTGGGCGGCCGAGAGGTCACGCTCGAAGACGTCAACAAGGCGACCGAGATGTGCTACGGTGCGGCGACGGCCGGCAAGTCCGACACGAAGACGCACTGGCTCGGCGTTCGCGAATAGGAGAGGACGGCCATGGCTGAGAGCACGACGTTCACCAACGCCACCCAGATCCTGGAGCCGTTCCGGGGCGTCAAGAAGGTCACGCTCGAGGAGTATTTCACCTCCGGCCACCGGACCTGCCAGGGGTGCGAGTCCGCCCTGGTCATGAAGCTCATGGTGAAGGCCGCGGGCCCGCGCACGATCGTGCTGGGCTCGACCGGCTGCATGTACGTCGCGAACACGACGTACTACACGACGCCTTGGGTCGTGCCGTGGATGCACACGCAGCTCGGCTCGTCCGGCTCGGCCGCGCTGGGCACGGCGGCGGGCCTCAAGGCGCTCATGCGCAAGGGCAAGATGAAGGCGGAGCCGATCAACGTGATCGCGTTCTGCGGCGATGGCGGCGGAGCCGACATGGGCGTGGGCGCGATCTCGGCGACGCTGACGCACAAGGAGTACAACTCCCTCATCCTGCTCTACGACAACGAGTCGTATGCCAACACCGACATCCAGCTCTCCGGCATGACCCCGTTCGGTGCCCACACCACCTTCAGCCCCCCCGGCAAAGCCAAGCGCATCATCCACACGCGCTGGAAGAAGAACATGGCCGGCATGATGGCGGCGGGGCATCCCGAGTGCCGCTACGTGGCCACCGTCTGCGCCTCCTACGCCGTTGAGATGATGAACAAGGTGCGCCGCGCGCTCACGATCGGCGGCCCGACCTTCATCCACTCGCTCGACCCGTGCCCGAA
>QHTD01000400.1 GCA_003220675.1 Candidatus Rokuibacteriota bacterium
GTGCCCGTGCTGGAACTGCTTGAATAACTCCTTGAGCAACTCGATGACCGCCGGTTCGTCGTCGACCATCAGGATCCGCTTGATCACGCGGAAAGTATATGACGAACGCCGAGCCAAGTCGCGCGGAGGCGTAAGGGTCGCTCCTCCTATTTTCTGACCACATCGAGTTCCGGAAAATCGGCTCACCTTCGACCACCCCCACCCGTAACTCCGCGTCCCCACGTCCGCCCGCTCCTGGCACGTGTCCTGCTCCATAGAGCTATCGGTGACGCCATGGGCCCGATGAAAACACTCAGGACGCGCGTTCACGTGCACGTGAGGCAGCAGTGACCTACCTCGTCTTCCTCACGTACTGCCTGACGGCGGCCTACGTCATCCCGATGCCGACCCACGCGGCGTGTGAGCGGACGGTGGACGCTATCTGGCGCGGGGATGTCGTTCAGATCGCACAGGCGGAGCGAGGATTCCAACCGTTCTCCGCGATTGCGTGCCGCGCCGAGATTCCGCAGCCGACGTCGTGCGCCCACGTCACGCTGTTGCGGGACGAGGGCGAGGACGACTGACGCCCTCCGAGGGAGATCGACGGGCTTCGTCGGACTCCCCTCGATGATGTTCTGGTGCGCCCGGCAGGGATCGAAGCGAGCGGGTCCTTCCCTGTGTAGCGGTGGGAGCGGATACGTGCGGGTCAGGCGTTGTGAGATAGCCCGCCTCATGACTTCGTCTGCTCGCTCTCGTAGAACTGGATCATTCCCGCGACATGGTTTAGTACCTCGGCCGGAACCGCCTCGCGATTCAAAAAACCCGTCGCGATGGCGTAGGCAACCGGCGCCTCCAGATGAGTGGTGTTGTAACGGAGATAGAGGTCACGCGCGGGACCCTGGTGGAACCGGTGGATCAGTTCGCTCAGATCGCCGCTGCCAAGCTCGCCCTGTTCCCAACGCTTGAAGGCTTCAGCGATCGGCAAGAGAGCGCGCCGCAACTCCTCCTCATGCGCCGCCGCCGCGCACTCACGGAGAAGGCGTTTCACCCGCTTTGGGATGTCTGCCATGCCGAAGTCTGGCCGCGACCGGGCTTTGACGTCTCATCCAAGTTCTTGTATATTGTGCCATGGCTGAAAAGCCCCTGATCTGGCTCGGGGACTCCCGAGACGCGATCAGGGGCTTCCCAGACGCCGCACGACAGATTGCCGGATTCCAGCTCTGGCGAGTGCAGCGCGGCCTGGAGCCGAACGATGGGAAGCCGATGCCGGGCGTCGGGCCTGGCGTACAGGAGATCCGGATCCACACGGGCGCAGAGCACCGCGTGTTCTACATCGCCAAGTTCGCCGAGGCCGTCTACGTTGTCCACGCGTTCGAGAAGCGGACGCGGCGGACGTCGCGCGAGGACCTCGATCTCGCCAGGCATCGCTTACGCCTGCTGCTCCAGCAGCGGGCGCGCCGAAAGGGATAGGTGGTCTGTGAAGAAGGTGAAACTGACCCGGTCGACTGGTAACGTGTTCCGTGACCTGGGTTTCCCGTCCGATGAGGCTGAGCACCTCAAGGTCCGCTCAGACCTGATGCTGAGCCTCCAGAAGGCGATTGCAGCGCGCGAGCTGAAGCAGGGCGAGGCCGCCAAGCTTCTGGGCGTGACCCAGCCTCGTGTCAGCGACCTCATGCGCGGGCGAATCGACCTTTTCAGCATCGACACCTTAATCGACATGCTCGCCAAGCTCGGGATCCGCGCCAAGGTCGTTCTTCAACCCTCTCGCCGGCGTGCTAGAGTCGCCTGACGTCCACGGCTAAGCTGCGGCGCGAGAACACGGACGGCGTTTGTCCCCAGCGAACGAGCATCGTCGAGACCCAGTTGAAGATCGTAGTGCAGGTAATTCACGACGGGGATCGAGATGTTCGGCGCAGCATTGATGAAATGGTGACGTCCTCCTATCGTTTCTGCTGCAACTCGCGGATCTTAGCCGTCGCCTGTGTTAACAGGTCGCCAATCTTTCCAAGGTCGGTAATTTCGAAGAAGGCGGTTACGGAATCGATCTCACCTGCCTTGATCGCGAGACCCTCGCGCGCGCCGCCACGTTTGCTGATGAAGAAGGTGAGCTGAATCGATCCGCCCTTGAAATCTACCTCGGTGTTTTGGGCGTCCTGCCCTTGCCGGAGGGTCTCCGCCATTCGCGTCATCTGCGGAATTGCAGCAGCGAGCGAAGCCACCTCTTCCGCATCAAGAATACCGACCCGGTCGCGGTTGAGCCTACCAGACTCGGTTACGTGGATTTGAAGTGCCAGGAGATAGTCCCTCTGTCCGGGCGTATACGCCCGTGCCACTTGAAAAGTCGCCGACCCAAGGCTCCCGCGCAGAGAGCCGACCTCATAATATTCCCTGACCCGCACCGTGCCTTTAGTGAGCATGAACTGCTCAAACCTGGTGACCGGCTCGTCGCGCCCCTGCGTGGGCGGTTGGGCCATCGTCGGAGCTACGAGGAGTGCCATGGACGCTGCCAG
>QHTD01000254.1 GCA_003220675.1 Candidatus Rokuibacteriota bacterium
CCTGGATCCAGACCGCCCCGGTCCAGTTCACGTAGCGGATGAGCTGGCGGGGCAGGGTGACCGTGAAGCCGCTGTTGACCGCGTTCGGGATCGTCGTGACTGTGCTCGGCGGGTAGAAGAGGGCGGAGGCGACGCCGGCACAGGGGGTGCTGCTCGTGCACAGCTTCGGGATCCCCGTGCCGGCGTTCGCGCTCGTGATGGTCAGCAGGGGGATCCCGGTTTCGGTCGCGAACTGGATGCCGCGGACAGTGCTCACGGCGTCCAGCCGGGCGTTCTCCTGCCAGATGTAGGACTCGTAGGCGGATGCGGCGTGGCCCATGAGGCGGAAGGTTTTCGGCACGAGCCCTCCGGTGGCGAGATCCACGCTGCGGCTCTGCTCGCCGGGAAAGTCAACCAGGAAGCCGCTCCGGGAGATGGCGAAGGGCTCGTCGAAGACGTACCCCACCTTCATCCGCGACGACGTCAACCCCAGGTGGTTGCCGCTCTCGCCCGACCCGCCGTCCAGATCGCCGATGCGCAGGAAGCTGTCGGAGATGTAGCGGATGTACTTGAGCCCGACCAGGTGCAGGAATTCGCCCTCCGTCTCCTCGAGGTTGGTGTTGGGGTCGGGGAGGCTGCGGACGCTGGCGAGCAGCTTCGCCGCGCGCTCGGTCAGGAGCCGGTCGGACGTCTGAAAGGCGTAGGCAAACAGGGCGTGGTAGTCCCCGGCCTGGATATTGCTAAACGTGATCGTGTTGATGGTGCCCGTCGGGTTGCCGGCGAATGCGCTGTCGGGCAAGGCGACGGTGAGGGTCAGCCTGTTCGTCGTGGTGCATAGTCCCACCGCGGTCGTCCCCACGCTCCTGCCGGCGCCGTCCACCTTGACGACAGGAACGACATTGACGGCGCACGGCAGCGGTGTGTCCAGGTTAGGGCCGGATTTCCAGGCGTCGAGCGTCTGCTGGTCCCCTGCCGTCGCGCCCTTGAACGATAGCGTCACCCGTTGCAGAACCGTCTCGGGGAGCGACAGCGTCAGCGTTGGCGCGAGGAGCGAGTCAGCCGCGTTCTTCACCGAGATCGTCAGGGTGTAGCGGTGTGTGCTCGGCAGTTCGGCCGTCTCCGCGGTCAGGCCCGCTCCCCAGGCGTTGAACGCAACGACCTGGTAAGGCAAGGAGGCGGGGAGAATGTCCACGGACCTGGGCACGATCCGGCCGACGTAGCCCACGTCCTCCAGCGTGTTGTTGCTGAAGTTGGGGGGCTGCGTCTTGACGAAGGACTCGACCTGCTCGGCGTACCTCTCATGGGGCAGCGTGTTCGTCCGCCTAGCCATGTAGCCCGCGTAGTCGAAGTCGACCGCCGTCGCGATCCCGCCCTGGTAGGTCTTGTCCTTGAAGCTCGGGTCCAGCGGGACCCAGCGGTATCCGGTCAGGTCCACGCGGGTGCCACGGTAGTTGGCGTATGGCACACAGGCTTCCACCCACACATGCGTGAACCGCGCGCCAACCGTGGTGCCGCCCGCGTCTACGAGGCGGGTCGTCGGAATACGGCCCTGGTTGAGGATGTTTGCGGCTCCGGTGTCGGTCTTGGCGCCGAGCCAGCGCGGGAATCTCGGGTCATTGGCGAATTGGACCGCTCCCTTGACGTAGCGCGCCGGGATGTTCGAGGCGCGGAGCAGCGCGATGAGCAGCGAGGCCTGGTCTGTGGCGTTTCCGGCCCGGCTCACCAGCGTCCCCGTTGCGCCCTTCAGCGAGCCGTAGTACGGCTCGAAGGCGATCTCGGTGGACACCCACTGGTAGAGCTTCACCGGGGCGTAGTCGAGGCTGGCCGCGAGGGCTTGGATCTCTGGCGTGAGTTGCACGTCCTGGCCCTGGCCGAGGTCAGCGGCAGTGTAGGTGCACGCCTGGGCCTCGGTCGGCGTGGGCGGCGCGGCTGCAAGCAGCGTCTGGCCCGAGAACGCGTACATCCGGGGGCGAGGCCCAGACGACATGTGCTGCGGCGGGGGCGCGTTGTTCGCGTCCGGGGGTTGCCACCGCGGCGACTGCTGGCGGAGCGTGGGCACGGGGGTGGGGCTCACGGGTTCCTGCCGGGCGGCCCTCGGAGTCTCATGAAGCGTTCGGAGCTCGGCCCTGGCCTTCAAGAGTCCCCTGCGGCGTTCGCCCCGGGTCTGAGCACCGTGCACGTCGGCGAGCGCCATCAGCACTCGCTCGAAGCGCTGCTCGATGCGGGCCAGGAGCTCGTCCCACGCCTGCCGCTGACGGGTCACTCCGAGCGCGACGAGTCTGTCGCGGATCCGGCCAAACTCCTTCTGGAACTCGGCCCGCGTGGCCTGGAGTTCATGGAGCGTGCCGCCAAGCAACATGTGGGTGGTGGTCGGGAGGGCGGGATCCTCAGGGCGACCGGCGAAGCCGCGCTCCTCGGACTCAATCCTTTGGAGCAGCAGAGTGGCCTCGTCGAGGTGGCGCTCCAACATCTGGGGCAGCGTCGCGGGGCGCCGGCTCAAGGGCGCGCGCACGAGCTTCTCGACGACCTCATCGGGGATCGGCGCGGGATCCCGCGGGCCGGCCCCAGCCGGATCGACGCTCGTAAGCGCGAGCGCCACCGCAGAGAACAAGACCCGCCACGCCTGTAGGCGCGTCATTCGCGTGCCCCCTTTATCGGATCGCAAAGACGACCGTGCCTTCGCTCAGGCGGCCGCCCGCCACGGTTTCGCTCCCGCCGCCGGGCACGTTCCGCTCGATGCCCCATGCGCGACCGAGCGGGTCCAGGCGCAGGTGGAGGGGGAACCCGGCGAGCCCGTCCCCGGCGAGAAGGAAGAAGCGGCCGGTTCCGGCGTCGGCGACTCCGCGAAGCGTCACCCGGCCGTCCAGCACCGCGGTGATGGCACGTTGGCCGTCGGCACCAAGCCCGCCGATCGCGAGCTGGTCGTTCCCCACCGTCACGGTGCAGCCACCGCCGAAGCGGTTCGAGGGCACGACTAGGAGGTGGAGGTCACACGTGAGGCTCATCAGCTCGCCCGTCGAGGCCGTGCCGGTTGCTGCGATCGACACGTCTCCCCCGCCCCCGGCTCCCGCGCCCGGCGCGCCCCCGAATGCGAGGGCGATGGCGCCCAGGATCACCATCATCACCATGCGCTGCATAGCTGCCTCCTTGCCCGGTCCGGTCATCACTGCGGGACGAACCGTACGGCGTCGGCGGACACGGTCCCGCCGTCGCCCTCGGCGGAGACTTCTACGAAGCCGACGGGACCGGCCGGGAATGTAAATTTCCCTAGCAGCAGCCATTGCCCGCCCGCGACCTGCTGGTTCGCCAGGAACGTATCCTCGCCGTCCAGGTGGCTCACGGTGTAGCGCACGGTCGTGGAGCGGCTCGGGGCGGACGTCCACCAGAGATAGACGGCGTACTCCCGGGTGACGGGAATGCTCGGCGTCCAGCGGTACGTCTCGATGCCCGCGCCATTCGCCACCAGCGAATCGCCCCCGTACGAGGCCGGATCCGTGGAGACGGTCCACGTCCCCGTGAAGCTCGTCCCTCCCTGCCCGTTGTCGAGAAGGATGTCCTCGCTGTTGAACGTGGCCGTGCACGAGCTGTTGTCGCTCATCGTCAGCACGCTGCCCGCGCAACCCGGATCGCCGCTCCAGCCCGCGAAGATGGATCCCGGAGCCGCGATCGCCGTCAGGATCACGACGGTCCCGTTCCCATAGATCTCGCTACAGTCGGTGCCGCAGTAGATCCCGGCGGGCGCCGAGGTGACCGTCCCGCTCCCCGTGCCGACCTTGGTCACAGTCAGCGCCCCGGCGACGCCGGCTGGCACAAACCGAACGGCATCGGCGGAGACCTTCCCGCTCGCGCCGCTGACCTCCACAGAGCCGGCTGTCCCCGAGGTGAAGGGGAATGTGCCGAGGAGCTGCCACTGCCCGCCCCCGAACTGCTGATCGACGGTGAAGACTCGAGTCCCGCCGGCGTAGCTGACCGTGTACCGCACGGTCGTGGACCGGGTCGGGGCGGACGTCCACCAGACGGACACGGTGTAGGTGCTCGTGGCCGGGATGGTCGGCGACCAGCGGAAGGTGTCCACGTCGACGCCGGCGCTGACCAGCGAATCGGCGCCGAAGGAGGTTGGATCCGAGGAGACCGCCCAGGTCCCGGTGAAGCTCGTCCCGGGCTGCCCGTTGTCGAGGATGACCTCGGCCGCAGGCTGCGTCACGGTGAAGACCAGCGGCACCGAGGTCCCTCCGCCCGGGCCGGGCGTGAACACCGTCACCGGCGCGGTCCCCGTGGAGGTCAGATCCGTTGAGGCCAGACTGGCGTGGAGCTCGGTGGCGCTGACGAAGGTGGTCGGCCGGTCCCCCCCGTTCCAGCGCACGACGGACGAGGCGACGAAGCTCTGTCCCCCCAGGATGAGCGGGACACCCGCGCCGCCGCCCGTTGCGCTGCTCGGCGTGAGCGCCAGGAGCACGGGGACCGGGTTCTTGATCGTAAAGGGCAGGGGGCTGGACGTGCCGGCACCGGGCGACGGCGTGACGACCGTGACCTGCGCCGTCCCCACCGTGGCGAGGTCGCTTGCAGGAATCGAAGCCTGAAGCCGGGTCGCGCTCACAAAAGTGGTTGTCCGGTTCGCCCCGCCCCACCGGACGACGGATGACGGCGTGAATCCCTCGCCATCGACCGTCAGCAGGAGGCCCGGGCCGCCCACGCTGGCGCTGCTCGGCGTGAGCGCGGCCAGGACGTTGAGTCCGGTGCCCCGGGTCAGCCACCGGCTGTCGGCGACCTTGGGATCGGTCCCTAGGAGCGTCTCGACCACGTCGGGGATCCCGTCTTTGTCGGTGTCCACGAGCGGCAGCGCAGGCCGGGGAAAGACCTTCAGCACGTACGCGGTGTCGAGCGCGTCACCGCTCCAGGTCCCGTCGGCGCCCTGACGGGCGATCAGGAAGTCGAGGGCCGCGCCGGTGGCGGGCTCCGTCGGACGCAACGCGCTGAGCACCTCGTACACGAGCGCCGTCTCGAAGGCGGTGCTGACCCCCGGCTCCCCGAAGCCGCCATCCGCATTGCGCCGCTGCGTGAGAAGCCAGTTGATGCCGTTGTCCACTACCGTGGTGAAGGAATAGGTGGCGAAGACGCCGTCGACGGTGCAGCTCAGGGCGTTCAACCCGGTGGCGATGCGGGTGGCCTCCACCTCGAGAATGTTTGTTGTGGTTGGTAGGATCGCGCTCTTGATCGCCGCGGGCGGTGGGGCGCTGCCCGGGCGGATATGGGACCAGCTCCCGGTAACGCTCGCGGCCCCCGTCTGCTGGGCCGAGAAGATGACGCACAGCGCGGTGCCGAGGTCCACGTCGCTGACCTGAGCGAGGCGGAGGGCGGCGAGCGCCAGCGGGGTGTCCGGGAAGCTCGTCTCGAAGCCCTCGTACGCTCCCCAGGTGTGGGTGATGGTGTTCTTCCAGGCGCGGAGCTGCTCGACCGGAGCAGAGACGTCGAGGTTCGCCTGCCGCAGGGCAATGATCTTCCGCGCCAGCGAGTCCACGCTGGCGGTCGTAGCGTTGCCCAGCCAGGAGATCCCGGCCACGTAGGGGTAGCCTTTGAGGCCGGCCCGGGTCAACCCCTCGAGCGCAGCGGCCGTGGCAGTCACTTCCGTCCCCGCGGGACCCTTCCAGCTTCCGTCGCCGCGCTGATGGGTGAGCAGCCACGCCAACCCCTTCACGCGCGCGCTATCGACGCGCGCGGTCTGGATCTGCTCCGCCGTGGGCGCGGGGGCCGCGCTCACGGTGATGACGATGACAGGCGAAAAGACTCTCTTCAGAAGGCCTCTGAAGGCCGCCGAAACCCGGAGGAAGATACTCCCGGGCACGGATTCACTCAACGGGACGCTCATGGTGAGCTTGTTGCCTCCGGCGTCTCGAAGCGTCCCCACGACCGCCACCACCCTGCCATTCGCATCCAGGCGCTGGAGGTTGGCGCTGCCTGGGATAAAGCCGGGATCGGTGATCTCGGTCGTGATCGTCACCACGGTCGTTGTCCCCACTGGCACAACGTCGGGAGAAACGGAAGGCGTACTGACCGTCGGAGCTGCCAGCGGACTGGGGCCGAGCATCGGTCCCCAGCACAAAACAACGGAGGCAGCCAGAAGGGCTCCGACGCGAAACTTCAATCACCGCCTCCTTTCAGTCACCGCCTCCGAATGATGCTTCTTCCCTCGAACGGCCCTCGACGCCATCGCGCTCGCGAGACCAGTGACGAGAAGGAGCAGTGTCGAAGGCTCCGGAACCGGCGTGGCTTCTGGAGCCGGCGTGACGGTGAGATCGTCTAGCGCGAAGGTCCCTCCGAGCGGATCTCCCAAAATCGTTACGCTCCTGATGCCGCCGCCAAGCGCTATCGTCAGGAACTCATTGGGCGCACTGCCCGGGTCACCGGAAAGCGCGAGGTTTGACGAGAACCGAGACGTGGCGGTACCGAGCGAGTCATTACTGTCGTCAAACGCCGTCAGGGTCAAAGGCAGGGCGTAGGTGAAGAACCCCCCCACACTAGCCTGGGGGGTACCGAAGACGATTCGCAGCGAGCCACCATCATCGAAGACAACGTTCGTGCCGGAGTGGGGCGGGAACATCAGCTCGTTCAGGCCGATCCCTGCGGTGATGACCGTCGCGTTAGTGAACGCGAGGCCAGAGAATTGCGTCGTCAGCTGCGTTGAGTTGGAGAAGCCTTCGAAGTCGATGGTGATGGCCTGCGCCGGATGAATGGGTGCCACAAGAGCCAGGAACACGAAGGCCTGGATCGCGAATTTTTTCATTCCTCACTCCTTCACCATCCGCTTATGCCCAACGCGCCCCCTGGGATCAAAGCGGATCGTGCCGCTTCCCTAGAGATGCTTTCGTGGCGCCAGGAATACGTCACGAAGTAAAAAGACCCGCCGCCTCAAATACGGCGCCAGCCTGCAGAAGGACCGGCGCAACCGGCACGGCCGCAGCGACCGTGGGCAAGTTCGCAACGCTTCTGAAGACCGCATCCTTCATGCCACGCGAGAAGGCAATGGACACAGGCACGTGCAAGAGCGGTCTATTACTTTCAGTGCGCACTTCTGTGAAGCAAATTCGCCTCGCTTGCGGTCCGGGGTTCACAGGCGTCGGGTCCCGAAAATTCTGATAGGTCTTTTCCGGAAATTGTTGTTCCATTCCTCGTTCCCTTCGCGCCTCGCCTCCGCCTGTGGGTCTGACTCGCTCGTGTCCAGGCCTTGCGTCGGCTCGACGGAGCGGCGGCTCCAACTTGCGTACCAACCGAGCTCGTCGAAGCGCGCCGCGCGGCAACCCCGCCCAGAATCGGGCGCCGCGGGACACACGGCGCGGTCAGCGAGAGGCGGCGTGGCCGACCTTCAGTGATGCAAAATGCAACGAGGTGAGGCGAAATGCAGCGGCTTGACGAGGCCGAGGTCACGGGCCAAGACGCTGACGATCCAAATCAAGTCGGCCGGCGAGGCGCTCGAGGGATTCCGTGAGGCCTTCAAGGCCGTTGAGGCTGGCCGGCGCGTTAGTCGACGCGAGGGGGTCTACTTCACCAGCATCGAGGCGGCGCGGAACCGCCTGACGCCGAACCGGCTCGCGCTCCTCCGCGCGATCCGTACGAGACGCCCGGGTTCGATCTAAGAGCTCGCAAAGATCGCGGGTCGGGATCTAAAGAACGTTCGGCACGACCTACGACTCCTGGAGCGATACGCGCTTGTTCGGATGAGTCATGGGCGCAGCACTCGCGCCGGGGGAATCCTCCGCCTGAGTCGAGGGCTCGCGCATTGGCGCAGCTCGTCGAAGTCCTCCTGAAAAAATCGGTTCGCTCTATCGTAGCCGCGCGTGCGCGGAAGCTCGGGTGCATCGCCTCGGGAAGGATCGGTGACGCGGGTGGGTGGGGTCATGATGGCCGTCTCCTATTCGGCGTCGCGCAGCCAGAAGGTCATGCCCATGGAGCGGAAGAGGTCGCGCGCGGTCGCGACCGCCGCCGCAGCCTCACCGTCGCCCCTTCGCTGATACAGGCGGCCGAGGCCGAGGTGGCAGTGCGCCTGGAGCGGTCGCATGCCGAGCTGCTCTGCGAGGGTGAGGGCCTTCCGGTAGCCCTCCTCGGCCCGGTCGAGGGTCGGCGCCTCGCGCTCCATCGCGATCGCCGCGAGCAGCCGGACGATATGCGCCTCGTGCCCGCGCTCGCGGTGCTCCTGCGCGAGGTCGAGGGCCTGCGCGGCGATTGTGAACGCGCTCTCGGGCCGGCCGCTCCTCACATGCGCCTCGGCGAGCCGCGCCAAGCGAAGAGACTGATTGGCCCTGAGCTTCATCGCCGCTGCCCGCTCGACCGCCTGCTCGAGAAGCGGTAGCGCGTCGTCGACGCGCCCGGCGTACGTGTATGCCGCTCCCAGGGCCGAGGCGACGAAGGGCCACGCGCGGTTGATCGGTTCGGCCGGCTCACGCGGCAGGCCTCGCTCGAGGATCGTGACGGCGCGGTCCAGGTCGCCCTTGAGCAAGCACGCGCTTCCGAGGCCGCCGCTCGCTACGACTAGGCTATAGCCCGGATCGCTGGCCTCGGCGACACGCAGCGCCTCCTCGGCGGCAGCCAGCCCGTCGTCGAAGTCGCCCAGCTCGGCGAGGCACAGGGCGAGCCAGGCGCGCGACAGTACGGAGGGCAGCCCGATCATCTCGATGCGGTCGTCGGCCGACCCGCCTCGGAGCATCTCAATGTTCTTGCGGAGAGAATCCATCGCGCGCGAGTACTCGCCGAGCGAATGATAGGCCTGACCGATCCGCAAATTCGACGCGATGGCCAAGCCGAATCCCCAGGCAGCCATGGCGGGCGCCGCCCCCAGCTCTCGCTGGGCTGTCGTGATCACGTGCTCGTGGTCGCCCATCCACCAGAGAGCGCCCGCGCTCTCGAGAGCGCCGAAGCCGCTAGAATAGCCATCCCAGGTGGGAGACTCGGTGCCGCGCAGATACGCCACCGCCCGGTCCCAAACCTCGCCGCGGAACGCGTGAAGGGTGAGCCA
Organism: Candidatus Rokuibacteriota bacterium; assembly: GCA_003220675.1. GTDB lineage: Bacteria > Methylomirabilota > Methylomirabilia > Rokubacteriales > CSP1-6 > 20CM-2-70-11. The sequence continues at coordinate 8,987 of QHTD01000254.1, forward strand.
GCTACTTCGCTCAGTAGTGCGCTCGGGATAGAGCGCCTCGAAGACCTTGACGATCCTGGCGTGGAGGGCGCGGCTCCTCTCCTGGAGTGGGTCCTCGGGGACCTCGAGAACGGCCTGGAGGAGCGTGAACTGCACGTCCTTGCCGATGACGGCGGCCGTCTGTAGAAGGGTCTTGTCCTCCGGCGAAAGGCGATCGATCCTCGCCGCCAGGATTGCTTGCACGGTAGCCGGCACCCGGATGGTGTCGAAGGGCCGCGCCAGTCGATAGGCACCGCGATCGCCGGTGATCGCCTCGCTCTCCACGAGGGTCCGCACGCTTTCCTCGAGGAAGAGGGGTACTCCCTCCGCCCGCTCCACGAGGAGATGCTTGAGCGGGTCGAGCTCTTCGGCCTCCCCGAGGAGCGCGCGCAGCACCTCCTCCGCACTCTCGATAGGCAGCGGGTCGAGCCGGAGCTGGCTGTAGTAGGTCTTGTTCCCCCAACCGTGGCCGTACTCCGGCCGGTAGTTGATCAGAAGGAGGATCCGCGCCGTTGGGAGGCTCTCCACCAGCGCGTCGAGGAGGCCCTGGGTCTCGGCGTCCACCCACTGGAGGTCCTCGAACACCAGGCACACCGGCTGGGTCTGGCTCTCTCGGAGGAGCATCCGCCGCAGGCCGTCCACGGTCCGCCGACGGCGCTGCCCTGGGTCAAAGGCGTCCCACGAGGCGTCGTCAGTCGGCACGTCGAGGAGGGAAAGAAAGCCCGGCACCATAGCTCGCAGCGACTCGTCGAGCGTCAGGAGCTTGCCCGTGACCTTCTCCCGGATGCTGCGCGCATCGTCGCGCGCCTCGATCCGGAAATAGCTCCTGCAGAGGTCGATGACGGGCAGATACGCGCTGGCCTTGCCATAAGAGACGGAGCTCGACTCGAGCACGAGCCAGCCCTGCGTCCGGTGCGAGTGAATGAACTCCCAGAGAAGGCGCGACTTTCCCACCCCCGCCTCGCCGACGACGGCGACGACCTGCCCCTGAGCCCCTCGCGCTTTGTCGAGGGCCTGGCGAAGATGGTCGAGCTCCTGGCCGCGCCCCACGAACCGCGTGAGCCCCCGTGCCGCCGCCGCCTGAAGGCGCGTGCGCGTCGCCGATGGTCCGCCGAGCTCGAATACGTCGACTGGGCTCGCCAGCCCCTTGACCGGAATCGGACCGATCGGGACGACTTCGACGAACCCCTCGGCGAGCCGGAGCGTCTCGGCGGTCAGCCGCGTCGAGCCCGGTGTCGCGAGCTGCTCCATGCGCGCGGCGAGGTGGGTGGTCTGGCCCACCGCTGAATAGTCCATGCGCAGATCGCTCCCGATGGCGCGCACGACCACCTCGCCGGAGTTGAGGCCGACGCGGATCTGCACCTCAACGCCGTGATCCCGGCGAACCTCGGCCGTGTAGCGGCGGATGGCCTGCTGCATGGCGAGGGCGGCGTAGCACGCGCGAACAGCATGGTCCTCGTGGGCGAGCGGGGCGCCGAAGAGGGCCATGATGCCGTCGCCCATGACCTGATTCACCGTGCCCTCGTAGCGGTGCACGGCTTCCATCATCCGCTCAAGAACGGGGTCGAGAATTTTGCGGGCCTCCTCGGGATCACGCGCGGCCAGCAGCTCCATCGAACCTTTCATGTCGGCGAAGAGCACCGTGACCTGCTTGCGCTCCCCCTCGAGCGCGTGGCGGGACGTGAGGATCTTCTGGGCCAGATAGCGAGGTGTATAGCTCTCGGGGGATACGAGCGCCGCCGCCGCGACGGACGGTGCGGCGACCGGATTGCCACATTCGTTACAGAAGCGACTGCTCGGCAGGTTGGGGTGCCCGCACGCCGGACAGATCGCCTCCAGGCGCCCGCCGCAGCCGGCGCAGAACTTGGCGCCTGCGGGGTTATCCTGCCGGCACTGGGGGCAGCGCATGTCGGCCCGCCATGCTCCCGCGGGGCTCCCGCCCGCCCCCGGCGAAAGCCACGGAGATTTCTACGAGCCTTCTTTCACTTCGATGATGTCGTCGGCCATGACGCCGTGGGATTCGCGGTGCACGGCCGCCGCCGCTTCCTTGCTGGGGGCCTGGACGAGACAGAACACCTTTCCGGTGCCCTCGTCGTACCAGTACCGGATGTAGTTCACGCCGTACTTGCCCTGCACGGCCAGATCTTTCTTGTGGGCCTCGGCAGCCATCTGGGTGGAGAGGCCATCGACCTTGTTGTGGACATCCAGGTAGAGAGGCATGGGCCGACGCTCCTTTCTTACGGCGCGGCGCGCCACCGTGAACAGCTACGCGCCTCCAAGAACTCCTGGGCTCCTGTATGAGGTGGCTTCCGCGAAGGTATGCGCACAGCCGGAATATGTCAACGACCCGAGGCGTTAGGGAGCCGGGTCCAAAGACATTTCTTTTCGACCCGCCTCGAGCACATGCATTCGAACGGTAGTCGAGCAGTCGCAGGTGGTGGTAGCCTCCCTGTGTTTGGGAGGGAGAGGCCATGCCCTACGAGTTTCGCGCGCTCTTCACGCCGGTCCGGGTGGGCTCCGTCACCCTCAAGAACCGGATCGCCTCCACCGGCCACGCCGAGGCCATGGCCGAGGGCGGCCGGCCGACGGCGCGGCTCGCGCGCTACCACGAGGCGAAGGCCGAGGGCGGGTGCGCCCTCACGATCTTCGGCGGGTCCTCGAGCGTGCATCCGTCGTCGCCGGCGGCGGCCTGGAAGCAGATCGCCAACCACGACGACTCGATCATCCCCGGCTACCGGGCGATCGCCGACGCCGTGCACCGCCACGACTGCCTCGTCTTCACCCAGCTGACGCATCTCGGCCGGCGGGCCCAGTCGGA
>QHTD01000255.1 GCA_003220675.1 Candidatus Rokuibacteriota bacterium
GAGCACTGGCACGAGCTGTTAAATCCGGAGTTCAAGGGCCGGTCCGCGATCCTCGACGTGCCCTCGATCGGCATCATGGACGCCGCCATGGCGATCGAGTCGCGCGGCGACATCAAGTACGGCGACAAGGGCAACATGACCAAGGAGGAGATCGACAAGACCATCAAGATCTTGATCGACGCGAAAAAATCGGGCCAGTTCCGGGCCTTCTGGACGACCTTCGACGAGTCGGTCAACCTGATGGCGTCGGGGGAAGTGGTGATCCAGTCGATGTGGTCGCCGGCAGTGACGGCCGTGCGCTCCCGCGGCATCCCGTGCTATTACGCCCCGCTCAAGGAAGGCTACCGCGCCTGGGCAAGCTGCATCGCCCCGATGCGGCACCTCACAGGCCTCAAGCTCGACGCCGCCTACGAGTACCTCAACTGGTACCAGTCCGGCTGGCAGGGAGGATTCATCGCCAAGCAGGGCTACTACAGCTCGGTCCCCGAGACTGCCAGGAAGTTCATGACGGACGACGAGTGGGGCTACTGGTATGACGGCAAGCCGGCCAAGGGCGACATCAAGGACCCCTATGGCAATCTCATGGAGAAGGCGGGCCGGGTGCGCGACGGGGGCGCCTTCTGGGAGCGCATGGGCAAGGTCGCCTGCTGGAACACGCTGATGGACGAGAGCCGCTACATGGTCCGCAAGTGGAACGAGTTCGTCTCGGCGTAATGTGATCGCGGCCGGGGGGACGGTCGCGGTCCCCCCCCGGCGCGCTCCGCCATGCCAGCCCGACGATCGAACACCTCGCGCCTGCGTCTCCACCATCTTCTCGTGGCGCCGTTCGCATCCCTGCTGCTGGTGTTTTTCGGCGTTCCGCTGGCGCTCGTCGTGGTCGTGAGCTTCTTCGACTTGGATCAGTTCGACATCATCCCGACGTTCGTCCTCACCAACTACGTCGAGCTGTTCGGGTCCAGCCTGACCTATACGCTCTATGCCAACACGATCAAGTATGCCGTGATCGTGTGGGCCATCACCCTTGTCATCGGCTTCACCGTCTCCTATTTTCTCGTCTTCCATGTCCGCCCGTTCCTGCTGCAGCTGGCCCTGTTCCTGCTGTGCACCGTCCCCTTCTGGACGTCGAACGTCATCCGCATGATCTCGTGGATCCCGTTTCTCGGCCGCAACGGGATCTTCAATCAGTCGTTGATCGCGCTCGGCATCGTGGACCAGCCGCTGGAGTTCCTGCTCTTCTCCGATTTCGCGGTGGTGATCGCGTATGTCCATCTCTTTTCGTTGTTCATGATCGCGCCGATCTTCAACTCCATGGCGCGTATCGACCCGGCGGTGATCGAGGCCGCTGTGGACGCCGGCGCCGGTCGCTTCCGGGTGATCCGAGAGATCGTGGTGCCCCTGTCGAAGACCGGCATCGCCATGGGCTCGATCTTCGTCGTCGCCCTCGTCATGGGCGACTTCTTCGTCGTGAAGATCATGAGCGGCGGACAGAGCGCGTCGGTGGTGCTCGCGATGTCGAACGAGACCGCGGTCCTGCAGTACCCCCCGGCGGCGGCAAGCGCCGTGGTCTTGCTGCTCGTCGTCACCGCGATGGTGGTGGGTATTCTAAGGATCGTCGATGTGCGGAGAGAGCTCGCTGGTTAGCGGGAGGCCCTGATGCTGCGACCCGGATCCCGCCGGCGTCCGTGGACGTTCTACGGCCTGGCGGCATTCTTCACGCTGTACGTGCTGTTCCTCTACGGCCCCATGTCTGCCATCTTCATCCTGTCGTTCCAGGGGCCCACGGGCGGCCTGACGTTCCCCATGAACGGCGTATCGCTTCACTGGTTCAGCGCTCTCTTCGGGCAGCAGCGGACGGGAGATTTCGCCGGCTCCTTCACGCGGTCGATCGTGCTCGCCGTCATCGTGCTGGCGATCACGGTGGTGGTCTCGGTGATGGCCGGCCTGGCCTTCCGCCGCCGCTTCCTCGGCTCGACCCTCGTCTTCTATATGGCCATCTTCAGCCTGATCATCCCGGGGCTGCTGTTGGGCCTGGGTGTCGGCCTGATGTTCCAGTTCCTCGGGATCAAGCCGTCCTGGTACTCCTCGGCGCTCGGGGCGCAGCTCACCTGGACGCTGCCGTTCGGGCTGCTGATCATGTTCGCGGTGTTCAGCCGCTTCAACCCGGCCTACGAAGAGGCGGCCCGCGACCTCGGGGCCCGCTACTGGCAGACGCTCTGGAACGTGGTGCTTCCCATTCTCCTGCCCGGGATCATCGCGGTGGCGCTGTTCGGGTTCACGCTCTCGTACGACGAGTTCCCCCGCACGCTCATCCCGATCGGAAGCCGCAACACCCTGCCCCTTGAGATCTGGGCGATGACGACCAACGTGACGTCGCCCGCGCTGTACGCGCTGGGGACGCTGACCACCGCCATCTCGTTCGTGGCGATCGCGATCGCGCTAACCTCCATCGCCCTGATCCAGCGCCGCCGCACCCGCCGGGGGACGCGGGCTGACGCCGGCGACTGACTTCATGTCTGGCTCGCGACGCGTGCGGCGCGCCAACCAGGCCAAGGAAGAGTAACTGCGTATGGCGCAGTCCGGCGAGATCGAGCTCTGCCACTTGACCAAGCGGTTCGACCGGACGGTCGCGGTGGACGCCATCGATCTGGCGATCCCCCACGGTAGCTACTGCTGTCTGCTGGGCCCGAGCGGCTGCGGGAAGACGACCATCTTGCGCATGATCGCCGGGCACGAGACCCCCACCGAGGGCGACGTCCGGATCGGCGGGGAGTCGGTGGTGGGGCTGCCGCCGGTGCGCCGCGGCACCGCCATGATGTTCCAGAATTACGCCCTCTTTCCCCATCTCACCGTGCTCGACAACGTGGCGTTCAACCTCAAGATGCGCGGCGTGGGGAAGGCGGAGCGGCACCAGCGCGCCCGCGAGATGCTGGCCCAGGTGCGGCTGGACCAGTTCGCCGACCGCATGCCGTCCCAGCTGTCGGGCGGCCAGCAGCAGCGGGTGGCGTTGTCGCGCGCGCTGATCACGAATCCCCGTGTCCTCCTGCTCGACGAGCCGCTGTCGGCGCTCGACGAGTTCCTGCGCTTGCAGATGCGCGGCGAGCTTCGACGGATGCAGAAGGAGCTGGGGATCACGTTCGTCCACGTCACGCACACGCAGCTCGAGGCAATCGCCGTCGCCGACATGGTGGTCGTCATGGACCAGGGACGGATCGAACAGGCCGGATCCGCGCGCGAGATCTACACGCTGCCGGTGAGCGCGTACGTCGCGAGGTTCATGGGCGGTCAGAACGTGCTCACCGGGAAGGTGGCGTCGGTGACGGACGGGATCGCCACGCTCGTGAGCGACACCGGCGAGCGCTTCTCGAGCCCTCTGAACGGCCAGGTGGTCGCCGAGGGAGACGTGCTCCACTGCTGCGTCCGGAGGGATCGCGTGGCACTGGAGCGCGTGCGCCGGCCGCCCGGCGCGCTGCCCGAGCCGACCAACGCCGTCGTCGGCGCGGTGCATGCGATCGAGTACCAGGGAACCTACGTCAAAGTGACCATCGACGTCCCGGGACGGGAGCAGTTCGTGGCGAACGTGGTCGACAGCAAGTTCTTCGCGAATCCGGTGGACATCGGCGACCCCGTTGTCGCGCGGTGGGTTCCCGAGGATGTCCACCTCCTGACCACATCTGGACAAGCGGGAGAAACCCATGGCTAAAGAAATCCTGTGCGCATTCGGCGTCGATGTAGATGCAGTGGCGGGCTGGCTCGGGTCATACGGTGGCGAGGACTCCCCGCTCGACATCTCACGCGGCATGTTCTCCGGGGAAGTCGGCACGCCCCGGCTGGTCAAGCTGTTTGAGCGCTTCGGCATCAAGACCACGTGGTTCGTGCCGGGCCATTCCATGGAGACCTTTCCCCAGCAGATCCGCATGGTCGTGGACGCCGGACACGAGATCGGCCTCCACGGCTACTCGCACGAGAACCCGATCGCGATGTCGCGCGAGCAGGAGGAAGCGGTCCTCGACAAGTGCATCGAGCTGGCGCAAAAGGTGACCGGCCGCCGCCCGACAGGGTATGTCGCGCCCTGGTGGGAGTTCAGCCCCATCACCAACGAGCTCCTACTGAAGAGGGGCTTCAAGTATGACCACAGCCTGATGCACCACGATTTTCAGCCGCACTTCGTCCGCGTCGGGGACAGCTGGACAAAGATCGACTATTCCAAGCACCCGAGCGCCTGGATGAAGCCGCTCGTGCGCGGGCGGGAGACGCAGCTGATCGAGATCCCCGCCAGCTGGTACCTGGACGACCTGCCGCCGATGATGTTCATCAAGGCCGCGCCGAACAGTCACGGCTTCGTCAACCCGCGTGACATCGAGCAGATCTGGCGGGACCAATTCGACTGGGTCTATCGCGAGTACGACTACGCAGTGTTCCCGATGACCATTCACCCCGACGTCTCCGGCCGGCCACAGGTGCTGATGATGCTCGAGCGGTTATACAGTCACATCACTCGGCACCCGGGCGTGCGCTTCGCGACGTTCGACGAGATCGCCGACGATTTCGCCAAGCGGAGTCAGCGCCAGACGTGACCGAGCCCCAGACCGGGCGGCGTCTGGGGCACCCGTCGTCCGACCGGTCTGGGCCGCTCAGGGCCGGCGTCCGGGCCCTCGGGAAGACCTGAGATGTGCGGATTGTGCGGTGTGTTCGGAACGGAGGCGCACTGGACCGATGCCGCCCGGCCGGACAGCGGGTCCGGGGCGCCGCCCGGGGGATGGACCCGACGGCGGGAGCGGCTGCACCGCGTGGGGCTGGCCAACAAGGTGCTCAAGCATTACGGCCTGACGCTCGCAGACTGGAACGGCAACTGCTTCGTTCTCCGCAGTCGGACCGGCCGGTCCGCGATCGTCCAGCACCTGGCCGCGTTGTGGCCGGTGGCGGAGCGGATGGCCGGGCGTCGCTGCGATCCGCTCGACCCCGCGCTGATCGCTGCCGTCGAACGCGAGTAGCGGGCCAGACGAGCATGGCCGCCGCCGATCTCATCCCCGTCAACATCGTCACGGGCTTCCTGGGCAGCGGCAAGACCACGCTGCTGCAGCGGCTGCTCACGTTCCCCGAGCTCGCCAATACCGCCGTGCTGGTCAACGAGCTCGGCGAGGTCGGCCTGGATCACCTGCTGCTGCGGCACGTCGACGAGACCACCGTGGTGCTCCCGAGCGGATGCGTGTGCTGCGCCCTCCGCGCCGATCTCACCGCAGCCATCCGCGACCTGTACAGCAAGCGGGAGCGGGGGACGATCCCGAGGTTCGACCGGCTGATCATCGAGACGACGGGTTTCGCGGACCCGGCGCCGATCATCTTCACGCTGATGGCCGAGCCCGTGCTGCGGCACCACTTCCGGGTGGGCCACGTTGTGACGACGGTCGACGCGGTCAACGGGACCAGGCATCTGGCCCAGCACCCGGAGTCGGTGAAGCAGGTGGCCGTCGCCGACCGGGTCGTCCTGACCAAGACCGATCTCGCGGGGCGGGCGCAAGCGGAGGCGCTCCGAACCGCCTGCCGTCGCCTTAATCCGGCCGCGCCGATCTTCGAGCCCGCGGTCCATCCGATTGAGCCAGACCAGCTCTTCACCGGTGACCCCGCCGATCCGTCCGGCACGCGGGAGGAGGCGCGGCGCTGGCTCGAGGCCGCGGCGGCGGCCACGCCTCCGGAGATGGCTGCCGGTCATGTCGGCTCGCACGACCGCGACGTCTACGCGTTCAGCGTGACAGTCGACCGCGCGCTCGACTGGACGGCGTTCGGCATCTGGCTCACGATGCTGCTGGGTGCCCACGGCGAGGACGTCCTGCGGGTGAAGGGACTCCTCGAGGTAGTCGGCGTGCCCACGCCGGTGGCCATCCACGGTGTCCAGCATCTGGTGCATCCGCCCGTGCACCTGGACGGCTGGCCCACGGCGGACCGCGGCACGCGTCTCGTTTTCATCGTCAGGAAATTACCCCGCCAGGTCATCGAACGCTCGCTGGCCGCTTTCAACCGGCTGGCCGCCCTCGGCGAGCGCGTGGCGTGAGGAGGCTCACGTGAGGAGGCTCAGATGGTATCGACGCTGATCAAGAACGGACGGATTGTCACCGCAGTCGATGAGTACACCGCCGACATCCTCATCGAGGACGACCGCGTACGTATGATCGGGAGAGATCTCCCTGCGGCCGATCATACGCAGGTCCACGACGCGCAGGGCCTGCTCGTCCTCCCCGGGGGAGTCGACGTGCATACCCATCTCGATTGGGATTTCGGCGCCGCCCGCACGGTCGACACCTTCGGCACGGGGACGAAGGCAGCGGCCTTCGGCGGCACCACGACCGTGGTCGACTTCGCCAACCAGACTCGCGGGGAGCGGCTGCGGCCGGGCCTGGAGAACTGGCGTCGGCGGGCGGAGAGCGCCTGTGTCGACGTCGGCGCCCACATGATCGTCCTCGACGTCAATCGAGAGACGCTGGCCGACATGACCACCCTCATCCAGGAAGGCGTGACCAGCTTCAAGCTGTTCACCGCCTATCCGGGAGTGCTGATGGTGGACGACGGCGCGCTGTTCAGAGCTATGCGGGTGGCTGCCGCCGGCGGCGCCATGATCTGCGTCCACGCGGAGAACGGCCCCGTCATCCAGGTGCTGGTGGAGGACGCGGTGGCCGAGGGCCACACGGCGCCGAGGTATCATGCGCTGACGCGACCCTCCTCCATGGAAGGGGAGGCCACCCACCGGGCGATCCGGCTGGCCGAGCTGGCGGGAACGCCCCTCTACGTCGTGCATCTCTCGGCCGCCGAGGCGCTGGCGGCCGTGGTGCAGGCGCGCGACCAGGGCCTCCCCGTGTACGCTGAGACGTGCCCGCATTATCTGTTCCTGACGGTCGCCGACTACGATCGCCCCGGCTTCGAGGGGGCCAAGTACGTCATGACCCCGCCGCTCCGGACCTCAGCCCACCAGGAGGCGTTGTGGCGCGGCCTCAGGACCGATGATCTCCAGGTGGTCTCGACCGACCATTGCCCCTTCTGCTTCAACGAGCAGCCGTACGGCCTGAAGTTTTCCAAAGCGCAAGGCCGGAACGACTTCAGCAAGATTCCCAACGGTGCGCCCGGCGTGGAGACCCGCCTGCCGCTGATCTTCGACGGCGGGGTCAGGCAGCACGGGCTGTCGCTGAACCGCTTCGTCGAGCTGACCGCCACCGCGCCGGCCCGGCTGTTCGGCCTGTTTCCCCGCAAGGGCACCATCGCCGTCGGCTCCGATGCGGATATCGTTCTGTTCGATCCCAACGAGACCTGGACCATCCGGGGTGCCGAGGGTCACAGTCGGGTGGATTACACGATGTTCGAAGGGCGCGCGGTCACGGGCCGGGTCAAAAAGGTCTTCCTGCGCGGCCAGCTGATCGTCGACGGCCCCGAGTGGCTCGGCAAAGAAGGCATGGGCGAGTTCCTGCGGCGTGGAGTGTCCGGGAAGACCTGATCGGCGGCAAAGGAGGGACGTGATGGCGACCCGCGTGGAGAGCTGGCGAAACCGAAAGACTTTGATCCTGAGCCGGACCGACATGATGGGGCTGCTCACCCCGGCCGAGTACGTCGCTTGCGTGGAGCAGGCCTACCGGATGCACGGCGAGGGCCGCTTCGTGATGGAGCCCAAAGGGCACATCGTCCTCGACAAGTACCCGGGCGAGTGGGAGGCGATGCCCTCGTATATCGCGGAGCCGGAGGCGGCCGCGTGCAAATGGGTCTCCATCCGCGAGCAGAACCGGGAGCGCTTCGATCTGCCGACCGTCTTCTCGATTCTCATCTACACGCACCCGGAGACCGGCTTCCCGCTCGCCATCTGCGACGGCAGCCACCATACGGTCATGCGCACCGGCGCCGCCGCCGCCGTGTCCGCCAAGTGGATGGCGCGCCCCGACTCGACGACGCTCGCCATCGTCGGCGCCGGCCACATGGCAGAAGGCACGCTGGCGACCTGCATCGGGATCTTCCCCTGGAAGGACGTGCGCGTCTGGAGCCGCTCGCGCGAAACGCTCGACCGGTTCGTGGCGGCCCAACAGCCGAAGTACCGCGGCCTCGAGATCCGTGGCTCGAGGGACCTGGAGACCGTGGTCCGGGGGGCCGACGTGGTGGTGACGGTAACGCCGGCGCGCGGTCCGCTCGTCATGAACGAGTGGATCTCGGAGGGCACGCACATCGCCGCGCTGGGCGCCGACAAGTCCGGCGACCAGGAGCTCGATCCGCGGATCCTCCAGCGTGCCCGGATCTTCGTCGACGACATCCGCCAGTGCCGAACGGACGGCGAGATCAACGTCCCGCTCGCGCAAGGTCTCATCACCGAGGAGGACATCGCGGGCGAGATCGGCGAGGTGATCGTGGGACGCAAGCCGGGCCGGACGTCGGCGTCCCAGATCACCGTCTTCGACTCCACGGGGATCGCGCTGCAGGATTCGGCGACCGTGCCCCTCGAGTACGAGCGCGCGCTTGCCGCCGGCGTCGGCGTCGAGAAGAAGATGATCTCGACGTGACGCTGGACGGTTCGGCGCGGGCCGTGGCCGGGGCCGTCGCGGCGGTGAAGCAGGACCGCCTGTGGCAGCGTCACCTTCAGATCGCCGAGATCGGGGCGACCGGCCGCGGCGGTGTCAATCGTCAGGCCCTGACGCCCGAGGACGCCGAGGCCCGCAGGCGAGTCTGCGGCTGGACTGACGGGGACCAGTCTGGTGGGATCCGCCGCCGATGCGCGTGGCGCTCAGCGGGCGCGGGCCAGAACGGCGACGACACC
>QHTD01000256.1 GCA_003220675.1 Candidatus Rokuibacteriota bacterium
GCGCCGGCTGTCTACACGATCTGGAACCGCGTGATGCGCTTCGATCCTCAAGATCCGATCTGGCCAAACCGCGATCGGTTCGTGCTCTCGAACGGTCACGCCTCGATGCTGCTCTGGTCGGTCCTGCATCTGACCGGGACGTGCGCGGTGAATCCCGACTACGAGCGGTTGGGACAGCCGTCGGTGTCGCTGGAGGACATTCGCCGCTTCCGCCAGATCGGCAGCAAGGCGCCCGGGCATCCCGAGTATCACTGGGTGTCGGGTGTGGAAACCACGACGGGGCCGCTCGGGCAGGGCGTTGCGACGAGCGTGGGGATGGCCATCGCCCAGAAGTGGCTCGCCGATCGTTACAACCGACCGGGCTTCGCGATATTCGACTACGACATCTATGTCGTGTGCGGAGACGGCTGCCTGATGGAGGGGGTCGCGTCGGAAGCTGCCTCGCTGGCCGGTCACCTGGGTCTGGACAACCTGTGCTGGGTCTACGACAACAACCACATCACGATCGAAGGCCAGACGAGCCTCGCCTTCACGGAGGACGTCGCCACGCGGTTTCTCGCCTACGGATGGAACGTCCTTCGCGTGGGCGACGCCAACGACCTCGAGCGCATCGAGCACGCGCTCGGCGTCTTCCGGGAGACGAAGGGGCGCCCCACGCTCATCATCCTCGACAGCCACATCGGCTACGGCGCCCCGCACAAGCACGACACGGCCGCAGCCCACGGCGAGCCGCTCGGCGAAGAGGAGGTTCGCCTGACCAAGCGAAGCTACGGCTGGCCTGAGGAGGCACAGTTCCTGGTCCCCGACGGCGTCCGCGAGCACTTCGCCGCGGGCATCGGGGCGCGCGGCGCCGCGGCTCGAAGCCGATGGACTGCGCTCTTCGCGTCGTACCGGGCGAAGTACCCCGAGCTGGCGAGCGAGATCGATCAGATGCAGCGACGAGACTTGCCGGCGGGGTGGGATCGCAACCTCCCCGTCTTCCCGGCGGATGCGAAGGGCATCGCCGGCCGGGAGGCCTCGGGCAAGGTGCTCAACCTGCTCGCGCAGAACATTCCCTGGTTCCTCGGCGGCTCGGCGGACCTCGGGCCGTCGAACAAGACGACCCTGACGTACGAGGGCGCGGGAAGCTTCCAGGCCGGGAGCCGCGGCGGTAAGAATCTCCATTTCGGAATCCGTGAGCACGCGATGGCGGCGACCGTCAACGGCCTCTCACTGTCGAAGCTTCGGGCGTTCGGCGCGACGTTCTTCATCTTCAGCGATTACGCGCGCCCGGCCATCCGGCTGTCCGCACTGATGGAGCTGCCGACCATCTTCGTGTTCACGCACGACGCCATGGGCGATGGCGAGGATGGTCCGACGCACCAGCCCGTCGAGCACCTGGCCTCGCTGCGCGCCATCCCCGGCCTCGTGACCTTGCGGCCCGGCGACGCCAACGAAGTGGTCGAGGCGTACCGCTACGTCATGCAGCTGCGGCACCAGCCCGCCGTGCTCGCGCTGTCACGACAGCCGTTACCGACTCTGGACCGGCGTGTCTTCGCCTCGGCCGCGGGGGTCGCACGTGGCGCCTACGTGCTCGCGGACCCGCAGAGCGGCAATCCCGAGGTGCTCTTGATCGCCTCGGGCAGCGAGGTGAGTCTGGCCGTGGAGGCCCACGAGAAGCTGCTCGCCGAAGGGATCCGATCCCGCGTCGTCTCGATGCCGTCGTGGGAGATCTTCGACCAGCAGACCCAGGAGTACCGGGATAGCGTGCTGCCTCCCGCAGTGAAGGCTCGGGTCGCGGTGGAGCAAGCCTCCACGTTCGGATGGGAGCGATACGTGGGAAGCGCGGGCCGCGTCATCGGCATGACGACCTTCGGGGCCTCCGCGCCCCTGAAGGCGCTTCAGAAAAAGTTCGGCTTCGAGCCGGATCGGATCGTCGCGGTGGCGAGGCAGTTGCTCGGCCGTCAGTGAGCACCGGCTCCGAGAAGGGCGGCAGCTCACCGCTGGGCGCGACGCCGTCGCCGGACGGCGTCAACTTCAGCGTCTTCTCGAGACACGCGACCGGGGTCGAGCTACTGCTGTTCGACGGGATCGACGACACCAAGGCCGCGAGCGTGGTGCGCCTCGATCCATCCGCCAACCGTACGTACTATTACTGGCACGTGTTCGTGCCGAACGTACGACCCGGCCAGCTGTACGGTTATCGGGTCGACGGGCCGTTCGATCCCTGGAGCGGCATGCGCTTCGATCCCACCAAAGTTCTCCTGGATCCCTACGGCCGAGGAGTCGTGGTTCCAGAGGCCTATGGTCGCGACGCCGCGCGGGGTCCGGGCGATAACGCCGGGACCGCAATGAAAAGCGTAGTCGTCGACGTCTGTGCCTACGACTGGGAGGGCGATACCCCGCTCCAACGGCCGTCGTCGCGGACGATCGTGTACGAGATGCACGTGCGCGGCTTCACCCGTCACCCGAGCTCCGGCCTCTCGGACAGGACACGCGGCACGTTCGCCGGCCTCATCGAAAAGATTCCGTATCTTCAGCGGCTGGGCATCACGGCCGTGGAGCTCCTGCCGGTGTTCCAGTTCGATCCCCAGGACAGTCCCCCCGGACTGGTGAACTACTGGGGTTATGCGCCCGTGTCCTTCTTCGCGCCCCACCGGGGGTACAGCTCACGTCGAGATCCGCTCGGTCCCGTCGACGAGTTTCGCGATATGGTCAAGGCGCTGCACCGAGCGGGCCTCGAGGTCATTCTCGACGTCGTGTTCAACCATACCGCCGAAGGCGATCACTCTGGCCCGACGCTGAGCTTCCGCGGACTGGACAACACGACCTACTACATTCTCGAGGCGGATCGGTCGCGTTACGCGAACTACAGCGGAACCGGGAACACGCTCAACGGCAATCATCCCATCGTGCGGCGGATGATCGTGGACAGTCTGCGCTACTGGGTCGACGTGATGCACGTGGATGGCTTCCGGTTCGATCTCGCGTCGATCCTGGAGCGGGACGAGTCGGGCGACGTGATGCCGAACCCGCCGGTGCTGTGGGATATCGAGTCGGACCCGGTGCTGGCGGGGACGAAGCTCATCGCCGAGGCGTGGGATGCCGCCGGCCTGTACCAAGTAGGCACCTTCGTCGGCGACAGCTGGAAGGAATGGAACGGACGCTTCCGCGACGATGTCCGCAGCTTCTTCCGCGGCGAGGAAGGCTCGATCGAGCGGTTTGCCGATCGCCTGATCGGCAGCCCGTCGCTCTACGGCCACAAGCAGCGCGAGCCCGAGCAGAGCGTCAACTTCGTGACGTGTCACGACGGGTTCACCCTGAACGACCTCGTTTCCTACGACCGGAAACACAACGAGGCGAACGGCGAGGACAATCGCGACGGCGCCGACGACAACCGAAGCTGGAACTGTGGAGTGGAAGGGCCGACCGAAGATCCCGACATCGACAGGCTGCGGACGCGACAGGTGAAGAACTTCTTCACCGTGACCATGCTGTCCGCGGGGATGCCGATGATGCTCATGGGTGACGAGGTGCGGCGCACACAGGGCGGCAACAACAACGCCTATTGTCAGGACAACGAGACCAACTGGTTCGACTGGGCGCTGCTCGCGAAGCGAGCCGACGTGCACCGGTTCGTGAGCGTGCTCAACGCTCGACGGGTATTGCGAGACGTCGAGCACGAGGAGAAGCGGGTGGCGCTGAATCAGCTGCTCCTCCAGGAGGACATCACCTGGCACGGCGTCAAGCTCGGCGAGCCGGACTGGCGCCACTCGTCGCACAGCCTCGCGCTCACGGTGAGGCTCACGATGGATCGCACCCACTATCACATCATCCTCAACGCCTACTGGGAGCCGCTCGAGTTCGAGCTGCCGCTGGTCGCCAACGGCGCTCGACATCCCTGGCGCCGATGGATCGACACCTTCCTCGACTGTCCGCACGACATCGTCGAATGGGAGCAGGCTCCTTCGGTTCTCGGCCACCGCTATCGCGCCGAGCCGCGCTCCGTGGTCGTGCTGTTCGCATAGGCGCCGGTCTTCATCATGCGCAGCCCGGGTGAGGGCGATGACCGACTCTCTACACGCTGATCGAGTCGCGATCTTGATTCCTTTGACGGTTGGCCTGAGCGCCTTCGCCGCGACGATCCTTGTCCACGCGCTCGCCTTGGGCGCGATGGTCAACTTCGTTCGTCGCGAGAGAAGAGTCGGCCGCGCGGGCGCAAGCTTCCTGCACAATGTTGCAATCGTAGCGGTGGCGATATCGTTCGGGCTCGCGGCTCATCTGGTCGAGATCGGGGTGTGGGCGCTGCTGTTCATGATCTGCGGGGAGTTTCTGGAGTTCGCAACTGCGTTCGACCACTCGGCCGTCAACTACACGACCCTGGGTTACGGCAACGTGGTGATGAGCCCGTCGTGGCGATTGCTGGGACCGCTGGAAGCGGCCAATGGAATGCTCATGTTCGGTGTCTCGACGGCGATGCTCTTTGCAGTCATTCTTCGACTGCTTCACGCCAGACTTTCGGATCTCGAAGACTGAGGGCGGGCGGGTGCCTGCAGATCGCGGGCGCGCACGTCAAGGAGAAGCTGCGCAACATGCAGATCGATTGTCAGAACTACGCCTACGAATACGGAGTGGACAAGCCCGAGATCGATCAGTGGACGTGGCCATAAGGCGAAGTCGCGTCGGCGTCGCCGTTCTGGTGATCCTCGGCTGGGTGGCCGTCGCCCACGCCGAGGACGCCCCGCCGGCCCCGGCCGGTACACGCTCCCTGGCCGATACGCCTGTCCAGCTTGTCCTGCCCCCCGGGCACTTGCTGGGGGACTGGCTCGGCGCTCGCACCTGGCTCGAGGACCACGGTGTTTATCCGAGTGTCACGTTCGTCACCGAAGCCCTCGGCAATCCGACCGGTGGCATGCAACAAGGCTTCAGAGGGGCCAGCAACCTCGGCCTCGACCTGATAGTCGATCTCGGGAAGCTGTACGGGCCCGCAGGCGGCTCATTCGAGATCTCATTCTCGGAACGCTTCGGCTCCAGCCTTTCGAGGGAAGACATCGGGAACGTCTTCACCGTGCAGCAGGTCTTCGGAGGCCAGACCTACCGACTCGTGGACATGGCCTACAAGCAGGAGCTGTTCGCCGACCGCGTCGAGCTCCGAGTCGGCCGCATCGCCGCCGGGGACGATTTCCTCGTTTCCCCCTTCAACTACGTATTTGTTCAGAACGGCTTCGACGGTAACCCGGTCGGTATTTTCTTCAACGCTCCGGGCATGACCGCCTACCCGAACGCCACGTGGGGCGGCCTGGTCAAGGTCAGACCGACGGAGCGCATGTACGTGATGGGTGGCGCGTACAACGGCGACGTTTCCATCCGCGCCAACAAGCATCACGGCGCGGACTGGTCGATGGACGGTCCGCTGTTCGCCATTGGCGAGGTCGGGTACCAGATCAACGGTCTTCCGGGTGACCAGGGTCTGCTCGGTAACTACAAGGCGGGGTTCTGGTACGACGACCACCAATACGTCGACTTCAACACGGTCGCGCGCGGCCGTACCCCGGACGTTCCGCGGGGAAACTGGGGCTTCTACGGCCTGTTCGACCAGGTGCTGGTGCGGTTCGGCGGGCCTGGCAGCAACCGTGGCTTCGGGATCACCGGCTCGGTGCTCGTCTCTCCCGATCAATCCGTCAGTGTCATGCCCTTCTTCGGCACCGCCGGCCTGGTTGCCAGCGGTGTGTTCGCGTCGCGGCCCACCGACCTGGTGGGCCTCGGCGTCGTGTACGGTCGCTTCAGCGACGACCAGGAAGACTCTCAGCGACGCGCGCGGCAGTCGGATCCGACCGTGGGTATTCGGCGGTACGAGACCGCGCTCGAGCTGACCTATCGCTTTCGGTTCCTCAAGGACTCGGTCTACTTCGCGCCTGACCTCCAGTACATCATCCGGCCGGGAGGGACGGGCCGAATCGCCGATGCGTTCGTGGTCGGATTCGAAGCCGGGATCAACTTCTGACGTACACCACCCACCCGCTGTCCGAGAAGGAGCTTGGCCGTGAACGAACCGGTACGAGGCATCGACGCTGACGTGACCGGCCGCGTCCTGCAGCCCGCCGGCGCGACGACGATCCAGGGCACGACGGCGGGCTCGAACTACGTGATCGCGCTGAGCTCCGTCGCTGCGCTCGGCGGATTTCTCTTCGGTTTTGACAGCGGCGTCATCAATGGAACGGTCGACGCGCTGGCCCACGCCTTCGGCACGCGGGCGGCGACCACCGGCTTTGCTGTCGCCTCTGTGCTGCTTGGTTGTGCTGTCGGCGCCTTCGTCGCGGGAACGATTGCCGACCGTCACGGCCGGCGTCCAACGATGTTGCTGAACGCTGTTCTGTTTCTCCTCAGCTCCATCGCCACCGGCCTGGCGGGCTCGGCCGGCGTGTTCATCGTCTCGCGGCTCGTGGGCGGTCTGGCCATCGGCGCCGCCAGCGTGCTGGCGCCGATGTACATCGCGGAAATAGCTCCGCCGCAAGTGCGCGGTCGACTCGCCTCGCTGCAGCAGATGGCGATTGTGTCGGGGTTGTTCTGCGCCTTCCTGAGCAACGACATCCTTGCCCGATTGGCCGGCGGAGCAGGCGCGACCTTTTGGCTGGGGGCGCCGGCATGGCGCTGGATGTTCTGGATGGAAGCCGTTCCGTCTGTCGCATTTCTAGCCGGCGTGTTGCTCATTCCCGAGTCGCCGCGCTTCCTCGTCGCCCACGGCAAGCGGAACGAAGCCCGCCGAGTCTTCGCTCGCATCGGCGGCGACGCCGACGCGCTGATTCGGCAAGTCGAGCAAAGCCTGCGGGGCGAGCATCGGCCGCGCTTGTCGGACTTGATCCTGGGGGGTCGGCTCGCCCCCGTCGTCTGGATCGGAATAGCGCTGGCGGCTTTCCAGCAGTTCGTCGGCATCAACATCATCTTCTATTACGGCGAGGTGCTGTGGAAGTCAGCCGGGGCGACGGAGCAGTGGGCGCTGCGCATCAACCTTCTCACCGGCCTCGTCAACATTCTGGCGACGCTCCCGGCCATCGCCCTTATCGATCGTATCGGCCGCAAACCATTGCTGCTCGTGGGCTCGGCCGGCATGGCGGTGACCTTGGCCGCGATGGCTGCCGTCTTTGCCACGGCGGGGCTCGGAGCCGACGGCAGGCCGCTGCTCGGTCACGTGGCCGCGGTGACGGGCCTGGCGGCGGCCAACCTGTACATCGTCGCGTTCGCAATCTCGTGGGGGCCAGTGATGTGGGTGCTGCTCGGCGAGATGTTCCCCAACCAGATGCGTGGTGCGGCCCTGGCGGTTTCCGGCTCGACCAATTGGGTGGCGAACTTCGCCGTCACCGTCACCTTCCTGCCGATGCTGAATGCGGCCGGTCTCGGCGGCGCGTATGGGCTCTACGCCCTGGCCGCCCTGTTCTCCTTGCCCTTCGTGTGGGGTTTCGTGCGCGAGACACGAGGCAAGACGCTAGAACAGATGTAGGGAGAGGATCGTCGGTGAAGACCGCGAGCGAGATCATCCTCGCCGGCGGGAACGGCGAACGCCTGCGACCGCTCACTCGGCTCCTCGTCGGAGACGACCGTCCCAAGCCATTCTGTCCCGTCGTCGGCGCCGAGACGCTCCTCGACCAGACCCGCCGGCGAGCCGCCACGCTCGTCGCATCGGACCGCACCCTGATCGTCGTGACGCGCGAGCACGAGCCGTTCTACGGTCCCGCCCTCGCCGACCTTCCTGCCCGTAACGTGATCGCTCAGCCGGTGGGCCGCGGGACAGCGCCGGCGATTCTGTTCGCGCTGCTCCGCCTGCGGACCGTCGCGCCGGGCGGCGCGGTCGCGATCCTGCCGAGCGATCACGACGTCGTCGACGACGCGGCATTCATGGCGCGAGTGGAAGGCGCGATCGAGGCGGTGGCGGCTCGCCCGGACACGATCGTCCTGCTGGGAGTGCAGCCGGACCGGCCGGAAAGCCAGTATGGATGGATCGAGCCAGACGATGTCGTGCTGGGTCCCTGGTCGTGGCCGGCCCGACCGTTCTCGAACATCTCGTCTGTCGCGCGCTGCCAGCCCTCGCCGACGCGTTCGGCCCGCTCCGTGCCCTCAACGCTACCGCCCGGGAAAGCGAAACCGCCCACATCGCGTACGCGCGCCTCGAGCCCACTGATTTCTCGCGCGATGTCCTGGAGCCGTGTCCCGAGCGGCTCGCGGTGCTTCCGGTCACCGGGACCGCGTAGACGGACCTGGGCGACCCCGCGCGCGCTCGCGTCACACGCGCGCGCGTCCGGCGTCAGCTCCGACTGCGGCGCACGGGGGACCACAGCATTCCGTTGCGGTCGCCGGCGTCCGGCGA
>QHTD01000257.1 GCA_003220675.1 Candidatus Rokuibacteriota bacterium
GGGGGCGGGGCGGGGTCGCTCGATCACGCGGGCGGCGTCCGCCTGACCCGTCGCGGCTGGGCTCCACCACGGCGCCGTGACGTCCGCATTCGACGCGGCGGGAACGGATCTCGACGACCCCGCCCCGCCCCCCCCGGAGCCACCGAGATCCGGCGAGGACATGAGGATGACGCTCGCGTGGTGCTTGACGACGAGCGCGGCGACGGCGGGGTCGCGGAGGCCGGAGACGTCGTTGATCACGCGCGCGCCGGCCTCGAGCGCGGCACGGGCGGACGCCGCGCGCGCGGTGTCCGCGGAGATCGGCACGGGGACCTTGCGGGCGAGCAGCTCGACCGCCCAGGCGAGGCGGTCGCGTTCTTCCGCCTCGCTGATCTCGGTGTCGAGGTAGGGCGCGGTCGAGCGGGCGCCGACGTCGATCAGCGCCGCGCCCGCCTCCACCATCGCGAGCGCCGCGCCGAGGAGGTCCTCGCTCCGGGTATGCACCGAGCCCGCGTGGAAGGATTCGGGACTCAGGTTCAGGACGCCCACGACGGCGACGGGCAGGCCGGCGCCGACGGTGACGTCTCCGAGAGCGGCTCGACCCGGGGACAAATCGGGCCGTCCGCCGCTACGCCGGGGCAGCGGCTTCCTGGAAGGGCCGGGTGCGGAGGATGCGCGCGATCTCCTCGCCGTCGAGCGACTCGCGCTCGAGGAGCGCGCGGGCAAGCGCGTGGAGCTTCTCGATGTTCTCGTCGAGGATCTGGCGGGCACGGACGGCGGCCTCGAGCACGATGCGCTTGATCTCCGAGTCGATCATGAGCGCCGTGTCCTCGCTGTAGTCCTTGGCTCGAGCCACTTCGCGGCCGAGGAAGATGTGCTCCTCGTTCTTGCCGAAGGTGAGCGGCCCGAGCTTCTCGGACATGCCCCACTCGCAGACCATCTTGCGCGCCATCTCCGTCGCCTTCTCGAGGTCGTCGCCCGCGCCCGTGGTCTGCTGGTGGAGAACGATCTCCTCGGCGGCGCGCCCGCCGAGGAGGATCGTGATGCGGTTGAGGAGGTACTCCTTGGAGTAGTTGTACTTGTCGTCGAGCGGCAGCTGCTGCGTGAGCCCGAGCGCGCGGCCGCGCGGGATGATCGTCACCTTGTGCACCGGGTCGGTGCCCGGCAGGAAGTCGGCGACGAGCGTGTGACCCGCCTCGTGGTAGGCGATCGTCCGCTTCTCGGCGTCCGAGATGATCATCGAGCGCCGCTCGACGCCCATCAAGACCTTGTCCTTGGCGTTCTCGAAGTCGACCATCTCGACGAGCTTCTTGTTCTGGCGCGCCGCGAGCAACGCCGCCTCGTTGACGAGGTTGGCGAGGTCGGCGCCCGAGAAGCCGGGCGTCCCGCGCGCGAGAACCTTCAGCTCGACGTTGGGCGCGAGCGGGATGCGCCGCGAGTGGACGCGCAGGATCTCCTCGCGGCCCTTGACGTCCGGCCGCGGCACGACGACCTGCCGGTCGAAGCGGCCCGGCCGGAGCAGCGCCGGGTCGAGCACGTCCGGGCGGTTCGTCGCGGCGATCAGGATCACGCCCTCGTTGGTCTCGAAGCCGTCCATCTCGACCAGGAGCTGGTTCAGGGTCTGCTCGCGCTCGTCGTGGCCGCCGCCGAGGCCAGCGCCGCGGTGGCGACCGACCGCGTCGATCTCGTCCATGAAGATGATGCAGGGCGCGTGCTTCTTGCCCTGCTCGAACAGGTCGCGCACGCGCGAGGCGCCGACGCCCACGAACATCTCGACGAAGTCCGAGCCCGAGATGGAGAAGAACGGGACGTTCGCCTCACCGGCGATCGCCTTGGCGAGCAGCGTCTTGCCGGTTCCGGGCGGACCGACGAGCAGCACGCCCTTCGGGATCTTGCCGCCGAGCTTCTGGAACTTCTGCGGGTCTTTGAGGAAGTCGATGATCTCCCGCAGCTCCTCCTTGGCCTCATCGACCCCGGCCACGTCCTGGAAGGTGACCTTGTTCTGCTTCTCCGAGATGAGCCGCGCGCGCGCCTTGCCGAACGACAGCGCCTTCGCGCCGCCTCCCTGCATCTGGCGCATGAAGAAGATCCAGACGCCGATGAAGAGGAGCATCGGCACCCACTGGAGGAAGATCGCGTACCACGGGTTCGCGTCGGGGGGCTTCACCGCGATACGAACACCCCGGTCCTTCAGCGTCTTGATGAGCTCGGGGTACTCGACGATGTAGGTCCGCAGCATCTGCGCCGAGTCCTTGAGCGAGTACGTGACGTGGTTGCCGCGGATCACGACCGAGTCCACGCGGCCCTGGTCGACGGCCTTGAGGAACTCCGAGAAGTTAGGCTGCTCCTGCCCGCCCTGCTGCGCGCCCTGGAAGACCGTGAACAGGAGGATGACGATGAGGCCAATCACCATCCAGAGCGCGAGGTTCTTGTACACCTGGTTCATCCCCGGCCATTATAGCATCGGGTTTCACAGGACACGCCGCGGCGCTCAGGCGGCTTCGAGCTCGGCGATGTACGGGAGGTTCCGATAGAGCCCGCCGTAGTCGAACCCATAGCCGACGACGAAGACGTTGG
The DNA here is from genome assembly GCA_003220675.1 of Candidatus Rokuibacteriota bacterium. GTDB lineage: Bacteria > Methylomirabilota > Methylomirabilia > Rokubacteriales > CSP1-6 > 20CM-2-70-11. The sequence goes on from QHTD01000257.1 coordinate 2,557, forward strand.
GGATCGTGAAGCCCACGTAGTCGAGCTCGATCTCCACCTGTCGGCGCTCGATCTTGTCGACGAGGACGCACGTCTGGATGCGCTTGGGGTGGCGGGCCTCGAGGTTTCGCTTGAGGTAGGAGAGCGTCAGCCCCGTGTCCACGATGTCCTCGACGATGAGCACCTGCCGTCCCTCGATCGGCATCGAGAGATCGGAGACGAGCCTGACCTGCCCCGAGGGCTTGCCGCCGCTCGCGTAGCTCGACACGCCGATGAAGTCGGTCGTGAGGTCGATGGGGATCGCGCGGATCAGGTCGGCCATGAAGAGGAAGGCGCCCTGCAGCACGCCGACCAGGATCGGGCTCTCTCCCGCGTAGTCGCGTGCGATCGCCCGCCCGAGCTCGCCGACGCGCGCGTTGAGCTCCGCCTCGCTCACCAGGATCCGGCCCAGCCGGGACCCGCTCATGGTCAGCGCGTGGTGACGAACGTCGAGACCGACCGCTCGGCGGCGATCCGGGCCGCGAACTCTTGCGCGGCCTCCCGCGTCGCGAACGCGCCCACGCGGACGCGGAAGCGTGTGCGGCCCGGTCCGTCACCTTCCACGATGTACGCATCGAAGCCCGCCGCGGCGAGCCGCTCGCGCAGCGTCTCGGCGGGTCCCCGCGTCTCGTACGCGCCGAACTGCACGGTGAACCGGCCGTCCTTCGCCGCGGGCGGCGGCGTCTCGACGGATGCGGCTGGCGGCGGCGCGGCGGACGGCACGGGCGGGGCCGGTACCTGCTGCGGCGCGGGCTCGGTCTTCTCGACGCGCGTGGGCTTGGGCGGCTTGGCCTGCGGCGGCGACGTGAGCGGTGCCGTGAGCGCCTCGTAGAACGTGAACGTCGGCGTCGGTTCGGGAGCGCGCGCACGCCGATCGGCCTTGTCCTTGGAAGCCTTGTCGGCTGCCGCGCTCCGGGTGAGGCTGAAGGGGATGCTCGGCCAGCCGCGGCCAGCCACGAACCCGAGCACGAAGGTGGAGCCGAGGACCGTGAGGCAGCCGAGGACGAGGAAAAACGACCCCGCGCCGCCGTCGCGCTTGCCCCGCGTGGCCATCACATGCTCTCCGGGGCGCTGACGCCGAGCAGCTCGAGGCCGTTCCGGATCACGCGACCGACGCCGGTGCACAGCGCGAGCCGAGCGAACATCAACCGCCGATCGTCCTGGATGACCCGATGGCTCTTGTAGTACGGATGGAAGATCCCGGCGAGCTCCTGGAGAAAATACGCGACCCGGTGCGGCTCGAGCGCGCGCGCCGCCGCTTTCGCGACGTCCGGGTACTGCAGGAGCCGCTTGATGATCGCGAGCTCCTCGCCCTCGCGGAGCGGCGAGAGGTCGATGTCGCCGAGCGGCGGCACGACGATTCCCTGCTCGGCGGCCTGCTTGTAGATGGACTCGATGCGCGCGCGGGCGTACTGGACGTAGTAGACGGGATTCTCCGCCGACTGGCGGGTGGCCAGGGCCAGGTCGAATTCCAGCGGGCTGTCGTGCCGCCGCGTGAGGAAGGTGAAGCGCGCGGCGTCGCGGCCGACCTCTTCCAGCAGCTCTTCCATCAGCACGAACTCGCCCCGGCGCTTGGACATGCGCACGGGTTGGCCGTCACGCAGGAGCGTCACGAGCTGGACGATCAGCACCTCGAAGGCGTCGGGCGGGTGCCCGAGCGCGCGCATCGCCGCCTTCATGCGGGGCACGTAGCCGTGGTGGTCGGGCCCGAAGAGGTTGATCACCCGATCGGCAGACTGGAACTTCACATAGTGGTGGTACGCCACGTCCACGGCGAAATACGTCGCCTCGCCGGTCGAGCGGCGCAGCACGCGGTCCTTGTCGTCGCCCGCCTCCTCGCCGAGCTCGGACGACCGGAACCAGAGCGCCCCCTCGTGCTCGTAGGTGAGCTTGCGCGCGGCGAGCTCCTCCAGGACCTTCTCGGGAAGGTGCCGGTCGCGCACGTCGCGCTGCTCCGACGTCCACACGTCGAACTCGACGCCGTAGTCGCGCAGGATCCGCCGCTGCTGCTCGAGGATCCGCGACACGGCGTACCGCCCGAAGTGCTCGAGCCGCTCCCGCTCGGGCGCGCCCACCGGGCGCGCGCGGCCCTCCTCCCGGTAGGCCCGGGCGAGCTCGATCAGGTACTCGCCCGGATAGCCGTTCTCGGGGAGCGCGGCGGGCTCGCCGAACTCCTGCGCGACGCGCGCCTCGAACGAGCGCGCGAGCGCCTCGAACTGGGTGCCCGCGTCGTTGACGTAGTACTCGGTGGTGACCTGCGCCCCCTGCGCGCGCAGCAGACGCGCGAGCGAGTCGCCGACGGCGGCCGCGCGCGCGCTGACGATCACGAGCGGGCCGGTCGGGTTCGCGGAGACGAACTCGAGCCGGACGCGGCGGCCGCGCTCACCCTCGCCGCGACCGTAGGCGTCGCCCACCTCAAGGATCTCGCCGAGGGCACCCGTGCACCACGCGGGCGACAGGAACACGTTCAGGAAGCCGGGTCCGGCGACGTCGAGCCGCTCGACCTCGCGGAGCGACGGAAAGTGCTTCACGATCAGCTCCGCGACCTGCCGCGGCGGGCGCCGGGCCGCGCGCGCGAGCGTCATCGCCACGTTCGTGGCGTAGTCGCCGTGCTCCGCCTGGCGCGGGACCTCCCACACGCACGTCTCGGGTTCGGGCAGGCCCGCGTTTGCGAGCGCCGTTCTCACCCCTTCGGTCAGTCGCTCCGTGATCGGCAATTCGCCCGTCCCCGGCGCCTCACCCCGCGACAAAAAAATGCCGCGCGCGGGCGGCGTTCACTTGCATGATACCCATCCGGTCTGGGGGCCGGCGAAGAAAAAGTGGCTGAAAATCGTCGCGTCGCGGCCGCGGTGGTCACGTCAGAAGTCTGCGCAGAAGCGCCGCACCGGCGACCATCGCGGCCGCGCTCACGGCGACGGCCAGCGCAAAGACCTTGTTCGCCCGATCGATCGCCGCGGCGTCGGGCAGAGGCCCGGTACCGAGCCGGTAGGCGCCGGGCTTCTCGAGCGTGACGCCGAGCGCTCCCGCCATCGCCGCGATCGTCCACCCGGCGTTCGGGCTCGCCGTGAGGCTCCGATCGCGGCACATCACGGCGAGGGCGCCGCGCGGGTGCTCGCCGGCGAGCGCCGCCGCCAGCACGATCGTCCAGGCGGCGAGACGCGCTGGCAGGAAGTTCAGCGCGTCGTCGAGGCGCGCGGCGACCTTGCCGAAATGCTCGAGCGGCCCCTCGCGGTAGCCGAACATCGCGTCGGCCGTGTTGACGGCGCGGTAGACGGCCGCTCCCGCGAGACCGAAGACGAGGTAGAAGCACGCCGGGGCGACGGCCGCGTCGGTCAGGTTCTCGGCGACCGACTCGACGGCAGCCGACGCGACTCGTCCCGGGTCGAGCGCATCCGTCCGGCGGCTCACCAGGTCACGCCCGACCGACGCGCGGGCCGCGGCGAGATCGCGACGCCGAAGGTGGGTGGCGACGCGCCGCGCGGCGGCGGCGAGCTCGCGCACCGACAAGAGACTCGCCAGAGCGACCGCCTCCAGTCCTAGGCCCAACATGCCGAGCCTCGCGCCCAACGCGTGAAGCAGCGCGCCGGCGAGGGCCGAAAGCGCGGCGACGGCGAGCGTGACGCCGGCGCCGCGGAGAAGCAGGGCTCGGCGGGATCCCCGACAGAGCCGGCGGTGTCCCGCCGCCAGAGCGCGGCCGAGCCACGCCACGGGATGAACGCGGTTCGGGGGCTCGCCGAAGGCGAGATCGAGGGCGATGGCGGCCAGCAACACCCAGACGCGCGGAATGGATCAGGCTCTCGGGAACGGGAGCCCCGCGAGCTTGGCGATCGCGGGCATGTCGAGCGCGCCCCCGACGATGTCGGCGAGGCGTTCGTAGCGGTCGGCGTCGGGGGCCCCCCACCGGGCGTCCGCGGGTCGCCCTCGGAGCTCGGCGAGGAGGCAGAGCAGCGACCGCCTGAGCGCCCCGTCGGCGAAGAGCCCGTGGAGGTACGTGCCCACGACGTTGCCGCGGGCGTTCATCGCGCCCTCGGGGTCGTCGACCGCAGCGCCGCAGCGCTCGACGATCGTGAACGGACGCGGCGCCCATCGCGTGACCTCGGAGCGCCCGGCGTGGATCTCGTACGCCGCGAGCTCGCTCCCCGCCGCGCCGCGGAGGAGGCCCGACGCGGCGACGCGGGCCCGCACGCGCACGGTCGTCTTCTCGCGCGAGAAGGTCGTGGTGACCGGCAGGAGGCCGAGCCCGACCGCGGCCGCCCGCTCGGACTCGACCCGCTGGGGATCGCGCAGGCCCTCGCCGAGCATCTGGAAGCCGCCGCAGACGCCGAGGACGGGCCGGCCCGCCGAGGCCGCGGCGACGACGGCCGCGGCGAGCCCGGTCTCCTGGAGCCAGACGAGATCCGCCATCGTGCTCTTGCTGCCGGGCAGCACCACGAGGTCCGCCGCGCGGAGGGCGGCCGGCGTCGTGGCGAAGCGCACGCGCACGCCCGGCTCGGCGGCGAGCGGCTCGAAGTCGTCGAAGTTCGCGATCCGCGGCAATCGCACCACCGCGATCTCGATCGCGTCCGTGCTGCCGTCGCCGAGCGCGAGCGCCTCGAGGTCGAGCGAGTCCTCGGCCGGCACCAACCGCTCGTCGATCCACGGCACGACGCCCAGCACGGGCACGCCGGTGCGCGCGGCCAGCTCGTCGAGCCCGGGGGTGAGGATCGAGCCATCACCGCGGAGCTTGTTCACGATCAGGCCGGCCACGCGCGCGCGGTCGGCAGGGTCCAGCAGCGCGAGCGTCCCCACCAGCGCGGCGAAGACGCCGCCCCGGTCGATGTCGCCGACGAGCAGCACGCGCGCGTCGGCGAGCCGCGCGACGCGCATGTTGACGATGTCGTGCGCGCGCAGGTTGATCTCCGCCGGGCTCCCCGCGCCCTCGATCAGCACGAGCTCGAAGGTCCTGCGCAGCCGCTCGAGGCTCTCCGCCACGATCCCGAGGAGTGCTCCCTGCATCTCGCGATACGCGCCCCAGTCGGCGCTCGTGAGGGGACGGCCCCGCACGATCACCTGGGAACGATGGTCCGACTCGGGCTTGAGGAGGATCGGGTTCATCTCCACGGTCGGCTCGACGCCCGCCGCTTCGGCCTGCGCCGCCTGAGCGCGCCCGATCTCTCCACCGTCGGCCACGGCCGCGTTGAGCGCCATGTTCTGAGCCTTGAAGGGCGTCACGCGGTAGCCGGCCCGCGCGAAAAGCCGGCAGAGGGCGGCGGTCAGGAGGCTCTTGCCCACCCCGGAGCCGGTCCCCTGGACCATCAGGCACGGCGCCTGCCTCGCCATCTAACCGACGCTCGCGAAGCGCCGGCGCAGCGCGCGCCAGAGCTCGGTCCTCTCCCAGCGGGGTTCCTCGAGACGCTCCCACTTCTCGTCGTAGTGGGGGCTCGGGAAGAGGATCGTGATCATCTGCTCGCCGCGGCCGTTCCAGAGTCTGAGCCCCCACGTTGTCGGCGCGCACGAGCCGCCCTCGGTCGTGAAAAAGGCGCAGCGCGCGACGCGGCGGATCCGCGCCAGGTCGGGGCTCCGCGTCCCGCGATGCTCGCCGACGCAGAGGTGGAAGTGCCACGCCCCGGTGTCGACGGTCATGTAGCCGTCGAGCATCGACACCTTCGGCGCCGCCGTGAAGCGGATCTCGTACGCGGCGCCCTCGACGAGCGGACCCACAGTGATTTCCGCCCAGTGCTCCGTGAAGAGCTCGGTGAGGAGACGCTCGACGCGGTCGCCCTCGACGTCCACCTCGTCGTAGGTGGTGACGGTCCCGTCGACCTCGCGCACGACCATGGCGAGAGGATACGGTTACTCGAGCGCGAACACCACCGGCAGGCGGACGCGCAGCGTGCGCGGCTGGACGTCGGAGGGAAACGGCGCCGGCGCCAGGCGCCTGATCGTGTCGACGGCGGCATCGTCGAGGATCGCGTGTGACGAGGAGTCGGCGACGGCGACTCCACCAATGACTCCGTCGGGCCTGATGACGATCTCGACGTGGACCGTTCCGCTGAGCCCGCGCCGGCGCGCGGCGAGCGGGTAGCGCAGCGACTGCTGGATGCGCTGGCGGAGCCCCCCGAGATACGCGCCGTACTCGGCGCCGGGGCCGCCCGGGCCGACGGAACCGCCGCCCGGGACCGCGAGCGCAAAGCCGTGACTCACATCGGGGGCGTCGCCGGGCACACCACCGCGCGAGCTCAGGCCCATCGGGATGCCGCCCTGAGTCGTCGATACGTCCGGGTGCCCGGCGAGAGACGACGAAGATGCGGTGCTGGAGGCTCCGTGAGGGGC
>QHTD01000063.1 GCA_003220675.1 Candidatus Rokuibacteriota bacterium
TGGCCGCGGAAGAGGTCGTCCACATGACGCAGGCGGTCCAGGTTCACGTCGAGGATCGAGACGTCGGCGCCGAGGCCGACCGCCGCGCGCGCCGCGTTGAGCCCCGCCGTGCCCGCGCCCAGGATGACGACGTTACCGGGCGGGACGCCGGGCACGCCGGAGAGTAAGATGCCGCGCCCGCCGCGGGCGCGGCCGAGGTAGAAGGCGCCCTCCTGCACCGAGAGTCGCCCGGCCACCTCGCTCATCGGTGTGAGGAGCGGCAGGCTCCCATCGGCGCGCTGGACCGTCTCGTAGCCGATCGCGATCGTGCCCGAGTCGCGCAGCGCCCGTGCCAGCTCGGGCGCCGGGGCGAGGTGAAGGTAGGTGAAGAGGATCTGGCCCGGCCGCAGCCGCGGATACTCCGCCGGGAGAGGCTCTTTGACCTTCAGGACGAGGTCGGCGCGCTGCCAGACCTCGTCGGCCGTGGCGAGCGCCGCACCGACGGCGGCGTACTCGTCGTCGCGGATGCCGCTGCCGGCACCGGCGCCGCGCTCGACGACGACCTGGTGGCCGGCTTCGGCGAGCGCGCGGGCGCCGGCCGGCGTCAGCGCGACACGCTGCTCGCCCGGCTTGATCTCGCGCGGAACGCCGACGGTCACCGCGGCGACTCCTTGGCGAGGAACTCTCGGATCAGCCGGTTGACGAGCGCGGGCTGCTCGTGGACGACCCAGTGCGATCCGTCGGGCACGCGCTTGACCGTGAGGTCGGGGACGAAGCGCTCCAGCCCGTCGAGGTTCCCGGTGAGGAGCGCGCGATCGCGCTCGCCCCAGATCACGAGCGTCGGGACGGTCAGCGTGAGCCGCGAGGGCTCGCCGCCGAAGCTTCGCGCGGGGACTCCCTCGGCTCCGGGCGGGCCGACGCCGGCCGCGCGGTAGTAGTTCAGCCCGCCGGTGAGCGCGCCGGGCTGGGACCACGCGGCGACGTACTGGGCGCGGTCCTCGTCCGTGAACCACGCGCCGACGCGTGTGAACATCGCGAGCATCCGCGCGTAGTCGTCCGCCGCGAGAATCTGCTCGGCCTGGGCGCTCCGGAACGTCAGCATGTAGCGGCTCGCCTCCTGCTGGGCGGGATTCTCACGGAGCTCGCGCTCGAAGACCGCGGGGTGCGGGGCGTTCACGATGACGAGCTTCTCGAGACGCTCCGGATGCGTGATCGCGAACGCCCAGGCGACGACGCCGCCCCAGTCGTGGCCGACGAGGATGAACGTCTTCGCCCCGAGGTGCTCCGCGAGTGCCCGCACGTCGGCGACGAGGTGCTTCATCGCGTACGCGGCGAGATCCGTCGGCTTCGACGAGAGGTTGTAGCCGCGCATGTCGGGCGCCACCGCGCGATGGTCGCGCCCGAAGTCGGCGAGCTGCGCCGTCCACGCGTACCAGAACTCGGGGAACCCGTGGAGGAACATGACGAGGGGCCCGCGGCCCACGGTCACGTAGTGGAGGCGGACGCCGTTCACGTCCGCGTAGGCGTGGTCCATGTCACTTCACGTATAGCAGGAAAAAGCGCGCGAGGCGCGCCTCGAAATCGGGCGGGAGCGCGCCGTGGCGCCCGTAGGCCAGGAACAGGAACTCGGCGCGCGGGTTCGCCGCGAGCGCCGCGCGCAACCGCTCGGCGTGGGCGAAGGCGATCTGCTCGTCCTCGCGGCTCGCGATGAGGAGCACCGGGACGGCGAGCCGCGCGGCCGCCTCGACGGGCGCGGGGCGCGTGATGTCGTGGCCGAGGAAGAGGCGCGCCCAGACGCGCGTCATCCCGACGAGCGGGTACTTCAGGAGCCAGAGCCATGCGTAGAGCTCGTGGCCGAGCAGGGTCAGGTCGGCGAACGGCGCGTACGCGGCGGCGGCGCGGATGCGCGGGTCCTCGGCGGCGGCGAGCAGCGCGACGGCGCCCCCGAGCGAGAAGCCGAAGACTCCCACCGGGCCGAACCCACGCGCCGCCAGGAAATCGACGGCGCGCCCGAGGTCCCGGCGCTCCCTGAAGCCGAGCGTCGTCAGGCGCCCCTCGCTCCGGCCGAAGTAGCGCTGGTCGAGGAGGAGCACGGTGAAGCGCGGCGCGAGGCCCGCCGCGATCGGCAGCATGTCGGCCTTGTCGGCCGGGTAGCCGTGCAGGAGGATGACGGCCGGCGCGCCGGGGCGCGGGACGAGCCACGCCGCGAGCTTCAGGCCGTCGTCGGTCATGATCGTCACGTCCTCGACGGCGAGCCCGAAGTCTCGGGGCGCCAGCGGAACGGCGAGCCGCGGTGGCCGGACCGCGAGCCAGAAGGCGAGGAGGCTCGCGACGAGGAAGCCGGCGACGAGCACCGCCGCGTAGAGGGCGAGCCTCACGCGGGGATGCTAGAGTCGGCGCGCGCGCGTGTCAACGGCGCCGCCTGCCGTATAATTTGTGCGATGCGCTGCTCCGCCTGCCAGGCCGATAACCCTCCGCCGAACCGCTTCTGCGACCACTGCGGGACCGCGCTCGAAGCGAGCTGCCCGAGCTGCGGCGCGACCCTCCGCCCGGGCGCGCGCTTCTGCGGCGCGTGCGGCCAGCGCCTCGGCGAGACGCCGCCGCAGGCACCGGTCGCGGCCCCGCCGCCCGAGTCACCTGGCGCGGCCGCGGTCGGGGCGCCGGGGAGCGGATTCCGGCCGTCGCTCGCGTCGTACACGCCCAAGCACCTGGCCGATAAGATCCTCAAGTCGCGCTCGGCGCTCGAGGGCGAGCGCCGCCAGGTGACGGTCCTCTTCGCCGACGTCGCCGGGTTCACGACGCTCGCCGAGAAGCTCGACCCGGAGGACGTCCACGGCATCATCGAGCGCTGCTTCGAGCTGATCACCGCCGAAGTGCATCGGTTCGAGGGCACGGTCAACCAGTACACGGGCGACGGCGTCATGGCGCTCTTCGGCGCGCCCATCGCCCACGAGGACGGACCGCGGCGCGCCGTCCACGCGGCGCTCGGAATCCAGCAGGCGCTCCGCGATCACTCGCAACAGCTCCAGGCCGAGCGCGGCCTCGGTCTGCAGATGCGGATCGGCATCAACACGGGGCCCGTCGTCGTGGGCAGGATCGGCGACGACCTCCGGATGGACTACACCGCGGTCGGGGACACGACGAACCTCGCGGCGCGCATGCAGCAGGCCGCGCGCCCGGGGAGCGTGGTCGTGACCGAGGCGACGCACAAGGCGATCGGCGGGTACTTCGAGACGCTGGACCTCGGGGAGCGGGAGGTCAAGGGTCACGCGCCGGTCCGCGCGTTCGAGGTGCTCCGGCCACGCGAGCGCCGCTCGCGGCTCGAAGTCGCCATCGAGCGCGGGCTCACGCCGCTCGTCGGCCGAGAGCGCGAGATCGCGACCTTGCACGACCGCTTCGCGGAGGTGAAGGCCAGTCGCGGCCAGGTCGTCTTCGTCGCCGGCGATGCGGGCATCGGCAAGTCGCGCCTCCTCCTCGAGTTCCGTCGCGGGCTCGCCGATGCGCACGAGACCGTGACGTGGCTCGAGGGGCAGTGCGTCTCCTTCGGCCAGGCGGTCCCGTTCCTGCCGCTGATCGACCAGCTCCGCGAGAACTTCCGGATCGAGGAGTTCGACGGCGAGCCCGAGATCATCGCCAAGGTCGAGCAGGGGATGCGCCGCATGGGCGGGCTCGAGCCGCACATCCCGTACGTGCGCTACATGCTCTCCGTCGATGCCGGAGATCCCGAGGTCGTGGCCATGGCCCCGCTCGCGCGCCGCCGGAAGGTCTTCGACGCGATCCGCGCGCTCTCGCTCCGTGGTGCGCGGCTCCGTCCGCTCGTGCTCGTGTTCGAGGACCTCCACTGGGTGGACTCGAGCACCGAAGAGTACCTCGCCTCCATTATGGACTCGATCGCGAGCGTGCCGCTCCTGCTGGTCCTGACCTATCGGGTCGGGTACAACCCGCCGTTCGGCACGCGGAGCTTCCACACGTCCCTCGCGTTGCACACGCTGTCCGAGGCCGAGGCGCTCGCGATGGCGGGACGGGTCCTGGGTACCGAGCGGCTGCCCGACGAGCTCAGGGCCGCGCTGATGCAGAAGGCCGAGGGCGTGCCGCTGTTCATCGAAGAGGTGACCAAGACGCTCCTCGATCTCGGCGTGCTCCGGAAGGAGACGGGGGGGTACCGGATCGTGGGGCACATCGGCGGCGTCAGCGTACCCGACACGATCCAGGACATCATCATGGCGCGGCTCGACCGGCTCGGCGACGACGGCAAGCGCATGGTCCAGCTCGCCTCGGTGATCGGGCGGCAGTTCCTCGTGCGTCTGCTCCAGCGTGTCGGCGGGCTCCAGGACCGACTGGAGGGGCTGCTCCTCGAATTGAAAAAGCTCGAGATCGTCTACGAGCTCGGGCTCCTCGACGAGCCGGCCTACATCTTCAAGCACGCCGTGATCCAGGACGTCGCCTACAACAGCCTGCTGAAGGAGCGACGCAAGGAGCTCCACCGTGCCGTCGGCTACGCGATCGAGGAGCTCTACGCGGACCGTCTCGCCGAGCACTACGAGGAGCTGGCGCACCACTTCTACCAGGGCGAGGACTGGCCGAAGGCGTTCGGGTACCTCGTGAGCTCCGGCGACCGCGCCAAGGACGCCTACGCCAACCAGGCGGCGCTCGACGTCTACGGCAGGGCGCTCGAGGTCGGAAGCCGCGCCGCCAGTCGCGTGACCTCGCGTCAGCTGATGGAGATCCACCGTCGCCGGAGCCAGGTGTGGTTGCTGCTGACGTGGTACTCCGAGGCGATCGCGGATCTGGAAGAGATGCTCGCGCTCGCCCGCGCATCGCGGGATCGGCTCGGCGAGGGAGAGGCGCTCGCCGAGCTCGCCCATAGCCACTGGGCGACGTTTTCCTCCGACCACATGCCCCGGGCACGAGACTGCGCCGAAGCGGCCCTCACGATCGCGCGGGAGACAGGCGACCAGCGGGTTCTGGCGAAGAGTCTCGGATACCTCGGACTCCTGGACCAGGTCGGCGGCGACCTCGAAGAGGCGGACCGGAAGCTCGAGGAGTCCCTCCGCCTCGCGGAGGCGGGAGGGTTCAAGGACTCGATCGCCCAGAATCAAACGTGGCTCGGGGCGCACGCGAACTGGCGGGGGGACTTCCGCAGAGCCCTCGTTCTCTGCCGTCACGCCGAGCGTGCGTCGGCCGAGATCCACGACGGCTTTCAGGAGCTCCTCGCGCTCGCGTTCGTCTGCCTCGCCCACATCGGGCTGGGGGAGTATCGCGAGGCGCTCGCCGTCATCAACGACGGTCTGACCAAGGCCCGAGACCGGAACAACCTCTTTATCGCGGCGCGCCTGCAGAATACGCTGGGATGGCTGCATCAGGAGCTTGGCGATTTCAGGCGATCCGTCGAGCTCGATCGCGAGAGCGCCGATCTCGGGCGGGCGGCGAAGAATCCGAATGTCGAGATCAGTGCACTCATCAACCTCGGGCTCGACCACCTGAACCTCGGCGAGTCCCCGCGGGCCCTGGCGCTTTTCGAGGAGACCATGGTGCGCGTGGAGAAGCAGGGGTTCGGCGCCCACCGCTGGCGATGGGCGATGCATCTCTCGACGTATCTGGCGGAGGCGTTGCTGACGATCGGCAGGCCCGAGCAGGCCCTGGGTCAGGTCGAGAACGCGTTGGTCCAGGCGCGCCCCACGGGGTCGACGAAGTACGTCGCCAAGTGTCACGCCCTCCGAGGACAGATCGCCCTGCAGGGGCGACAGTGGAGTCAGGCCGAAGCGGATCTCGCTGAAGCACTGCGCATCGCCCGGCGGATCCAGTACCCGACGCTCACCTGGCAGGCCGCCCACATGCTGGCGCGGGCGCAGGCGGAGCAGAAGAAAGTCGAGGAAGCCGTCGCGACGGCGCGCCTCGCCGCCGACACGATCGCGGCGGTCGCGGCGCGTGCGCCGGACGCCGCGGTCAAGAGCACGTTCCTCGCCTGGCCGCGCGTCCAGGCGGCGATGGAGGATCTGGAGCGGATCCAGCGCGCCTGATGCCGGAGACGACCCTGGGCGCGCTCGCGGCGCTCGGCTCGGCGCTGACCTGGGCGGTGACGAGCCTCCTCGCGCGCGCGCTGGTGCCCGAGCTGGGCTCGGTCGCGGTCAACGCCGTGCGCTCGACCGTCGGGAGCGCCCTCCTTGTCGTCTGGGTGCTCGCGACCGCCGGCGCGGGCGCGTTCACCGCGGCGTCCGCGAGCGCGCTCGTGCTCCTGGCGCTCTCGATCGTGGCCGCGACCGCGATCGGCGACACCGTGTTCTTCGAGAGCACGCGCATGCTCGGTGTCGGTCGCGCGATGACGATCTCGATGACCTACCCCGTGGGCGCCGCCGCGCTCGCGGCGGCCTTTCTCGGCGAGCCGGTCACGCTACCGGTCGCCGCGGGAACCCTCCTCACCCTCGGCGGCATCGTCCTCATCGTGGCGCCGTGGGCCGCGCGCGCGCCGGACGAGCGGTTCTGGTTCGGCGTGGGAGCGGCGACGCTCGCGGCGCTCGCCTGGGCGGTCTCTGTGGTCCTCCTCAGGGCGCCCCTTCGAGAGATGGAGGCGATGACGGCGCAGGCGATCCGGTTGCCGCTGGCGGCGCTGGTGCTGTGGGCGACGCCCTGGGCGCGCGCCGCGGCGGGCAGCCTCCGGCGGATCGGCGGCGCGGCCCTCGCCCGGCTGGCCGTGCTGAGCGTCGTGACCGCGCTGAGCTCGGTGATGTTCGTCGCGGGCGTCAAGTACGCGGGCGTGGCGGTGGCGACGGTGCTGTCGTCCACGGCGCCGATGTTCGCGATCCCGCTCGCGCGGGTCTGCTTCGGCGAGCGGCTGTCGCGCGGCGCGCTGGTCGGCGCGGGCGTCACCGTCGCCGGGATCGTCGTGCTGCAGCTCTGAGCGCTCGATACTAGAACCGCGTCGGAGTAACCGCGTTCGAGCGCGGGCTTCGCCCGCGCAACCTCGTTCTGGGGGAGGCCTCGGAGGGGGCCGCCGAGGCCCCCTCCGAAGACTAGAACCGTCGCCGCCCGCGGAGCTGGCGCTTGCGCAGGCGGAGCGACTTGGGCGTCACCTCGAGCAGCTCGTCCTCGCGGATCCACTCGAGGCATTGCTCGAGGCTCATGCTGCGGGGCGGGGTCAGCTTGGCCGCCTCGTCCGCGGTCGACGCGCGCATGTTGGTGAGCTTCTTCTCCTTGGTGATGTTGACGTCCATGTCGCTGTCGCGCGAGTTCTCGCCGACGACCTGGCCCTCGTAGATCTCGACGCCGGGCCCGACGAACATGCCGCCGCGCGCCTGGAGGTGGTCGATCGCGTAGGCGGTTGTCCGCCCGGTCCGGTCGGCGACGAGGGCGCCGTTCGCCCGGTGTCCGATCTCGCCCTGCCACTCATCCCACCCATCGAACAGATGATTCAGGAGTCCTGTGCCTCGAGTATCGGTCAGAAATTCTGTTCGGTATCCGATGAGCCCGCGCGCGGGCATGCGGTACTCGAGACGCACGCGCCCGGTCCCATGGTTGACCATCTTCACCATGGCGCCCCGCCGCGGGCCGACCTTCTGGGTGACGGCGCCGATGTACTCCTCGGGGATGTCGATCACGAGGTGCTCCATCGGCTCGAGCGTCCGGCCGTTCGCCTCGCGCGTGATGATCGTCGGCTTGCCGACCTCGAGCTCGAACCCCTCGCGCCGCATCATCTCGATGAGGATCGCGAGCTGGAGCTCGCCGCGACCGGAGACGCGGAAGGTGTCGGGCGAATCGGTCTCCTCGACGCGGACGCCGACGTTGACGCGCTTCTCTTTCAGGAGCCGCTCGCGGAGCTGCGGCGAGGTGACGAACCTCCCCTCCCTGCCCGCGAACGGCGAGACGTTGGCGGAGAAGAGCATGGACACCGTCGGCTCGTCGACGCGGATCAGGGGGAGGGCTCGCGGGGCGTCTGCCTCCGCGACCGTTTCGCCGATTTCGACAGCGTCGATCCCTGCGATGGCGACGAGGTCTCCAGCGCTGGCCTCCTCCACCTCGATGCGCTTGAGCCCCTCGTAGCCGTAGAGGACGGTCACCTTCGCGTGCTCGACGGAGCCGTCCCGGTGCGCGACGGCGACGCGCTCGGCCTGGCGGACGCGGCCGTTGACGATGCGGCCGATGACGAGCCGGCCCACGTAATCGTCCCAGTCGAGCATCGCGACGCGGAGCTGGAGGCCCATCGCGGGGTCGAAGCGCGGTGGCGGGACGGTGGAGAGGATCGTCTCGAAGAGCGGGACCAGCGAGCGGCCGGGCTCCGCGAGGTCGGGCGTCGCCGTGCCGGCCCGCGCGTTCGTGTAGAGGACGGGGAACTCGAGCTGGTCCTCGGTCGCGTCGAGGTCGATGAAGAGGTCGTACACCTCGTCGAGGACCTCGGCCGGCCGCGCGTCGCCGCGGTCGATCTTGTTGATGACGACGATGGGCGGGAGTTCGGCCTCGAGGGCCTTCTTCAGCACGAACCGGGTCTGGGGCAGCGGCCCCTCGGCGGCGTCCACGAGGAGGAGCACGCCGTCCACGAGCGTGAGCGTCCGCTCGACCTCCGAGCCGAAGTCGGCGTGGCCGGGCGTGTCCACGATGTTGATGTGGACGCCCCGATACGCGATGGCCGTGTTCTTGGCCATGATCGTGATGCCCTTCTCGCGCTCGAGGTCGATCGAGTCCATGATGCGCTCGGGGACCGACTCGTTCTGGCGGAAGAGACCAGACTGCCAGAGCATGGCGTCCACGAGGGTGGTCTTGCCGTGGTCGACGTGGGCGATGATCGCGATGTTGCGGATCGAGTCGCGCTGCTGCATCGTCTCATCGTACCACGCGACGGTCGGCGCCCGGCTCGGCGGGGAGCGCCGATGAGAGGGAATAGCCGCTCCGGCCGCCGGGCATAGTATCCTGAACCGCATGGGCGGGCCCCGCTGTCCCCGGTGCGACCGAGGGAAGGGTCGGCGCTGCCACCGCGACGGCGCCCTCGAGCAAGCGCTGTCGGGCGTGTACATCTACCCCTTCCGCTGCTCGCTCTGCGGCCACCGCTTCCGGGCGCTCGCGTGGGGCAGGCGCTACGTCAAACAGGCGGTGGACCGCCGCGAGTGGGATCCCGTCGCCGTCCGCGCGCCGGTCGTGCTCCGGACCGGCGACGCGAGCGCGGCGGGCGAGGCGACGGCGCTCTCGTTCCAGGGCTTCACGGTGAAGACCGAGGCGCGGCTCGTCGAGGGCGCCACCGCGAGCGTCAAGCTCGACCTCGTCGCTGGCGAGCCTCCCATCGAGGTGGAGGAGGCCGTCGTCCGGACGATGCGCTCGGACGGCGTGGGCTTCCAGTTCGTGCGGCTCCGCCCCGAGGAGGAGCGTCGCCTGCGGCGCGTCGTCGTTGGCCTGTTCGCCCGTGGGCGCGACGCGACGGTCCCGCCGCGTCCTACCCTGCCGCGCGAGGGGAGGCTCCGGATGCTCTGGTCGGCCGACGTCCAGCTCGTGGTGCTCGTCATCACCGTGATCGTGCTGTCCTGGCTCTGGCTGTCGCCGTGGTTCGTGCGATGCGTGTACGGCGTGAATTGTTGAGTATATTGTTGCGTATAATGTCGAGTGCGCTGGCGTCCCGGAGGCTTCCCGTATGACCCATCGCCTGCTCGCGCTCGCTGCCGCGATCCTCGCGGGGACCACGCCAGCCCTCGCGCAGGCGCCGAAGCCGGCGCAGCCGGCGCCCGCGGCGCAGGCGAAGGCGCCGGAGGCGGTGATCACGCTCGAGAAGGGTGGCGAGATCCGGATCGAGTTGTTCCGGACGGACGCACCCGGGCACGTCGACAACTTCACCAAGCTCGCCGGCCGAGGGTTCTACGACGGCCAGCGGTTCCACCGCGTCGAGCCGGGCTTCGTCGTCCAGATCGGAGATCCCAAGTCCAAGACGCTGCCGCTCGACCACCCGGACATGGGCACTGGCGGTCCGGGCTACACGATCAAGGCCGAGTTCAACAAGCGCGAGTTCGTCCGCGGCGTCGTCGGCATGGCGCGCGGCCGGGACCCGGACTCCGCGGGGAGCCAGGTCTTCGTCATGCTCGCCGACGACAAGGGCCTGAACGGCCAGTACACCGCCTTCGGCCGGGTCGTGAGCGGCATGGACGTCGTGGACCGGATCAAGGTCGGCGACCGCGTGAAGTCCGTGACGATCGTCCCCAGATGAGGACGAGCGGGTGACTCAGACCGCCGTCATCACGCTCGAGAAAGGGGGCGAGATCCGGATCGAGTTCTTCCCAGAGAACGCGCCAAAGACCGTCGCGAACTTCGTGACGCTCGCCAAGCGGGGGTTCTACAACGGGCTCACCTTCCACCGCGTCGTCCCGAACTTCGTCGTCCAGGGCGGCTGCCCCAAAGGCGACGGCACCGGCGGTCCCGGCCACACGATCCCCGCCGAGTTCAACACGCAGAAGCACGTGCGCGGCAGCGTCGCAATGGCGCGGAGCCAGCACCCCGACTCCGCGGGCAGCCAGTTCTACATCTGCTACGGCCCCACGCCCCATCTCGACGGAAACTACACCGTGTTTGGACGCGCCGTCGCCGGCATGGAGCACGTGGACCGCATCCGGCAAGGTGATCGAATGGCGTCGGTGACGATCGTCGAAGCGTAGCGGATGACCTGGTCGCTGCTCATCAGGAACGGCTCCCTGATCGACGGCACCGGCGCACCCGCGCGCCGGGCGGACGTCGCCGTGGAGGGCGACCGCGTCGTCGCCGTCGGCTCCGGGCTCCAGGGCGAAGCGCGCCGAGTGATCGACGCCGGCGGCCACGTCGTGGCGCCCGGCTTCATCGACGCTCACGCGCACTCGGACCTCTTCTACTTCGACTGCCCCGCGGCGGAGTCGAAGCTCCGGCAAGGGTGCACGACAGAGGTCGTCGGCATGTGCTCGTTCTCCCCGGCGCCGGTGAGTCCAGCCAGCCGCGACGCGGTCCGCGCATGGGCCGGTGGCATCGGCGCGCGCCTCGATATCCGGTGGGAGACCTTCGGCCAGTATCTCGACCTGCTGCGCGCCGCGACGCCGTCCGTCAACGTCGTCCACTTCGTGGGCCACGGCGCGCTGCGCCTGGCGACGATCGGCCCCGAGAACCGCCCGGCCGGTCCGGACGACCTCAAGGCGATGGAGCGCCTCGTCGCCGAAGCGATGGAGGCGGGAGCGTTCGGCTTGTCGACGGGGCTCGTCTACCCGCCGAGCGCGTACTCGACGACGGAGGAGCTGATCGCTCTCGCTCGATCGATGGCTCGGCGCGACGGCCTCTACTTCTCGCACATCCGCGGCGAGGCCGCGATGCTCGAGGACTCGATCGTCGAGGCGATCCGGATCGGTGTGGAGGGCAAGGTCGGCGTCCAGATCGCCCACGTGAAAGCGGCGGGGCGCGAGAACTGGTCGAAGATCGACCGGGCGCTCGCGCTCATGGACGAGGCGCGGGCACGCGGCGTGGACGTCTGGGGCGACGCCTACCCCTACCACGCGGGCTCCACCAAGATGGACAACCTGCTGCCCGCGTGGGTGCACGACGGCGGGGTCGCCAAGCTGCTCGAGCGGATCGGCGACCGCGCGACGCGCCGGCGCATCGTCGAGGAGTGCCTCGTCGACGGCGAGCGCTGGGGCACCGCCGCGATGGGCGCGGTCGGCTTCGACGAGATCCGGATCGCCACGTGCGCCCGGCGAGACCTTGAAGGCCTCACGCTCGCGGCGCTGGCGCGCCAGACGGGCACGACGCCCGCCGAGGCGATGCTGAACCTCCTTCTCGCTGAGAAGGCGACCGTCGCGATGGTCGCCTTCTCGCAGAGCCCCGACAACGTCGAGAAGGTGCTTCGCCACCCGGCGATCATGGTGGGTTCCGACTCGATCGGGCTCTTCGCAGGCGAGGCGCCGAAGCCGGGCAAGCCTCACCCGCGCGCCTACGGGACGTTCCCTCGCGTGCTCGGCGTCTACGCGCGCGAGCACAAGCTCTTCTCACTCGAGACGGCCGTCCACAAGATGACCGGCATGCCGGCCGCACGGCTCAGGCTCCGTGACCGCGGGCGCGTACACGAGGGGTACGCGGCGGACCTCGTGGTCTTCGATCCGGCGACGGTGAAGGACGAGGCGACGTTTGCCGACCCTCACCGGTACCCCACGGGGATTTCCCACGTCATCGTCAACGGCGACGTGGTGGTCGACTCCGGGCGCTTCCGCGCCGCGGGCAGCGGCCGGGTGCTCACGCCGTGATGACCCGGTATCTCGCCCGGCACGCCGTCTGCATCGTCGCGGTCGCGCCGCTCATGGCCGGCCTCGAGCTGGGCCGGCGCATCTATGCGACCAACGACGACGCGCGCTTCGCCGTGCTCGCCCAGGATGTCCTCTCGCACGGGTTCCGGCTCTTCCCCGACCTCAACGGCGTCCCGTACTACAACAAGCCCGCGCTCCTGGCATGGCTCATCGCGCTCGCGTCGTGGCCCGCGGGCGCGGTGAGCCAGCTCACTGCGGCGCTGCCGTCGGCCGTCGCCGGCGTCGGGCTCGCGTTCGTCGTGTACGCGCTCGGGCGCGGCATGTTCGGCGCCGACGCCGGGCGGTATGCGGCGCTCGTCGCGGTGGCGACACAGGGGTTCTTCCTCCAGGCGCGCCTGCCGCTGCCCGACATGCTGATGACGCTCTTCATCACGACGGCGCTCTGGCACTTCTGGCGCATGACCCGGAGCGACGCGCACGCCGCGCACTGGGTCGGCTTCTACGGGTTCACGGCGGCGGCGTTCTGGACGAAGGGGCCGGCGGGCTTCCTGCCGCTGGCGGTGGTACTCGGCTGGGCCCTCGTCAACCGCCGCGACGCGGGCTGGCGCCGGCTCCGCGTCCTCCGTGGGCTCGCCCTCCTCGTCGTGCTCGTCGGGCCGTGGTGGCTCTTCGCCCTCCGGGCCGACAGCGCTGCCGTCCGCGACACCGTCGTCGTCGATCAGCTCCTCTGGTACCTGCCGGTCTCGCTCACGCTGAAGTCGGTCGCGCTCGTGCTGGTGCAGGCGATCCGTTGCGCCCGCGGCGAGGACGCCGAGCGCCGCGACGTGCGGGCGCTCCTCGTGTGGGTGGCCGTCACGTTCGTCGTCGTCGGCGCGTCGCGCCAGCAGCGGCTGCGCTACTACCTCCCGCTCGTGCCGCCGGCGGCGCTCCTGATCGGCTGGTGGCTGGCGAGCGCCGTCCCCAAGCGCCGCGAGGCGGCCCGCATGCCCTGGCGGGTGTACGCCGCGCTCGTCCTGCTCCTCGTCGCAGCCACGGCCGGCACGCTGCTCGCGAACGGGCGGTTGCCCCGGGACGCCGCGGTCTCGCTGCCGGCCTCGCTCGGCGAGCTCCTCGTGCTCGCGGGAGCGCTCGGCGCGATGCTCCTCGCGCTGGCCTGGGGCGTCCGCTTCGGCCGGATCGGCCGCGCCTTCGCCGTCGCCTGGGTCGGGAGCGCCATCTTCGTCGCGGGCGCGTACCACTGGGAGGTCGGACGATTCAACGTGGCGAACGATTATCCGCGCGTGTCCGAGCGGATGCGGCCGGTGCTCCGCGAGGCGTCGGTGGTGGCGACGTGGGGCCTGCCCGCGCTGGCGTTCTCGTTCTACTTCGACCGGCCGGTCGTGGCGGTGGAAACGAGCGCCGACCTCGACCGCGTCATGTCCGGAAAGCCCGCCGTCGCCATCATGACGGAGGGCGAGCTGGCCCGCCAGGACCACGACCCGCTCGAGGTCTTGATGAGCGACCGGCTCGCGCTCCGCGCGATCTCGCTGGTCAGGAAGGACGTCGCGAAACGTTTGTGACGCCGCCCGTCCGGGCGGCGGAGGAGGTTCCATGCCCACAGGACAGCTCTTCATCGGCGGCGCCTGGCGCCCGTCGGTCTCCGGTGAGACCTATCAGACGATCAACCCCGCGACGGAGGAGCCGAGCGCAACCGTCGCCCGGGGCGACGAGCGCGACATCGACCTCGCCGTCGCCGCCGCGCGCAAGGCGTTCGACGGCGGTCCCTGGCCGCGGATGACCGCCGCCGAGCGTGGCCGGATCGTCTGGAAGCTCGGCGACCTCATCACGCAGAACCTCGACGAGATGGCGCGGCTCGAGAGCCTCTGCACCGGCAAGACCCTGTTCGACTCGGGCAAGGTCGAGATTCCGTTTGCCGCGGAGGTCTTTCGCTACTACGCGGGCTGGGCGACGAAGATCCACGGCGAGACGCTCCTGCTCCGGGAGACCGCCTTCACGCTCACACTGCGCCAGCCGGTCGGCGTGGTGGGCGCGATCGTCCCGTGGAACTTCCCGTTCCTCCTCTCGTCGTGGAAAATCGCGCCGGCGCTCGCGGCGGGCAACACGGTCGTGCTCAAGCCCGCGTCGCTCACGCCGCTGACGGCGCTCAAGTTCGCGGAACTCTGCCACGAGGCCGGTCTCCCCGAGGGGGTCTTCAACGTCGTCACCGGGCCCGGCGGCCGCGCGGGGATGGCGCTCGTGCGCGACCCGCGCGTGGACAAGATCGCGTTCACCGGCTCGACCGCGGTGGGCAAGGAGATCATGCGCGAGGCCGCGGGAACGCTCAAGCGGCTTTCGCTGGAGCTCGGTGGCAAGTCGCCGAACATCGTCTTCGCCGACGCCGACATGGACGCCGCGGTGAAGGGGGCGATGACCGGCATCTTCTACAACAAGGGCGAGGTCTGCGCTGCCGGCTCGCGGCTCTTCGTCGAGGAGAAGATCCACAACGTGTTCGTCGCGCAGCTCACCGAGAAGGTCAAGGGCCTCAAGGTGGGCGACCCGATGGATCGCGCCACCCGCATGGGGCCCGTCGTGTCCAAGGCGCAGATGGAGACGGTGCTCGGCTACATCGAGACCGGCAAGAAAGAGGGCGCGCGCCTGGTGGCGGGCGGCGGCCGGGCGAACGTGGGCGGCGGGAAGGGCTACTTCGTCGAGCCCACGATCTTCGACGGCGTCACGAACACGATGAGGATCGCGCGCGAGGAGATCTTCGGCCCCGTGCTCTCCGTCATCCCCTTCAAGTCCGTCGAGGCGGGCATCGCGGAGGGCAACGAGACCACGTACGGGCTCGCGGCGGCGGTGTGGACGCGCGACGTCGCCAAGGCCCTCAAGGCCGCGCGCGCGATCCGCGCGGGCACGGTGTGGGTGAACGCCTACAACCTCTATGACGCGGCGTTGCCCTTCGGCGGCTTCAGGGAGTCCGGCTTCGGCCGTGAGATGGGCTCGGTCGGGCTCGATCACTACACGGAGGTCAAGACCGTCTGGGTCGACCTCTCGTGATCAACGCTCACGGGTGAGCCTCCGCGTCCGCGAGAATCGTGCACCGAGGGTGCAGGCGGAGCGCTGAGGCCGGCACCGCCGGATCGACGGCGCCGTCGAGGAGCCGTGCGAGCGGCGCGCGCTTGGCGGAGCCGCTGACGAGCACGACGACCTCGCGGGCGCCACGGATCGTCCCGACGCCGAGCGTCACCGCCCGGTCGCTGACCGGGCCCTGGACGACCTCGTCGGTGAGGATGTAGCTCACGGTCCCAGGGGTGAGGCGCACGAGGCGCGTCGGCGAATCGAACTCGCTCCCCGGCTCGTTCGAGGCGATGTGCGCGTTCGGCCCGAGCCCCATCATGACGAGGTCGAGGCCGCCCGCGCGCTTGAGCGCCTCCTCGTACTCGCGGCACATCGCCTCGAGGTCGGGCGCGCCGACGTCGAACGGGTGGCAGCGCTCGGTCGGCACGCCCGCCCAGGACAGGAATTCGCTCCGCACCTGTCGCCAGAAGTACCCGTCGGCGGGCGCGGGCGGGCAGAGCTCGTCGATAGAGAAGACGTGCATGCGACCGTAGTCGACCGGCTCTCGCGCCTGCCAGTCGCGCAAGCGCGCGTACATGCGTCGCGGCGTGCGCCCCGCCGGCACCGCCATGGCAAGGTCGGGCCTGGCGGTGAGGCGCTCGCGGAACAGTGTCGCCGCCGCTTCGGCGAGCTCCGCCGCATCGCGGAAGACGACGACCTTCATCCTAGGTCGAGACGACTTTGTCGGCCGCCGCCACCTTCTCGGCGAAGATCTTCGGCGTGACGAACTGCGCGTTCATGGACTTGAGGTCCTGCTCCGTGACCCCACGGGCCACCGAGCAGCGGCCTCAGACCCAGACGGGCACTCGGTGCTCGACGACCTTGCGGATCATCTCGGTGAGGGGTGGCATGCCGACCGGTTGCACGGACACCGCGACGGTCTCCTTCACGAGATAGGCGGCCTCGCCGGCGATGAAGATCTCCGGCTGGTGGCCCGCCTCGACCGCGCCGAGCGCGAAGTTGAAGGGGAAGCCGGCGCGCGTCGGGTCGTCGGTGCCCGAAGTTCCCACGTACAGGATCCTGGCCATGTCCTGCCTCCTTCCCGCGTGCGTCGCGGCAGCGGCGCGATCCTAGCCCGCGGCCGCCTTCGCGGCGGCGAGCGCCGCGTTGTAGTTCGGCTCGGACCCGATCTCCTTGACGTACTCGACGTGCTTGACCGTGCCGTCCTTGCCGACGACGAACACGGCGCGGGCGTTGAGGCCGGCGAGCGGCCCGTCCTTGATCGCCACGCCGTAGCGCTGCCCGAAGGCGCGGTCGCGGAAGTCGGACAGGGTCTTCACGCTGCTGACCCCGGCGGCGCCGCACCAACGCTTCTGGGCGAACGGCAGGTCCATGCTGATCGTCCACACCTCGATCCCGGGCCCGAGCTTGCCCGCCTCCTGGTTGAACCGCCGCGTCTCGGTGTCGCACACGGGGGTGTCGAGCGACGGCACGGAGCTCAGGAGGAGCACCTTGCCCTTCGCGTCGCTCAGGCGCACGGCCTGGAGGCTCGTGTCCACCGCGGTGACATCGGGTGCGGGCTGCCCGGGCTTGATCTCCGGGCCGACGAGGGTGAGGGGGGTGCCCTTGAAGGTGACGACGCCCTTGCGTTCCTCAGCCATGGAAGTTCCCTCCTGGTCCCTTGGGGTTCGGCGGGACTGCCGCGATTCCCGCAGAGTATATATCGTGCGCTACACTGCAGCACGGGAGAGAGCCGTGATGCTCGGGTACCTGCTGATCGCCGCCCTCGTGGTGTCGCTCGCCCCGCCGGCGGGCGCGCAGTCGAGCGTCGTCATCCTGTCCACGACGACGTCCACGCAGGACTCCGGGCTCCTCGACGTGCTGGTGCCGATCTTCGAGCGCCGGACGGGCTACACGGTCAAGACGATCTCGGTCGGCACGGGCCAGGCGCTCGCGCTGGCCGCGCGTGGTGAGGCGGACGTGACGCTCTGCCACGCGCCGTCGCTGGAGACGCAGTACCTCGCCGACGGCAGGATGACGAACCGCCGGCTCGTCATGTACAACGACTTTGTGATCGTCGGGCCCGAAGCTGACCCCGCGAGGATCGCCGGCGAGCGGAGCGTGGTCGCGGCGCTCAGGCGGATCGCGGGTGCGGGAGCTCGGTTCGTCTCGCGCGGCGACAAGTCCGGGACCCACGCGCTCGAGCTCGCGCTCTGGAAGCAGGCGGGTGTCGTGCCCGCCGCGCCCTGGTACATCGAGTCGGGCCAGGGCATGGGCGCGACGCTCGGCCTCGCCGACGACCGCCGCGCGTACACGTTGACCGACCGCGCGACGCGGCTCGCCTTCGGCAAGCGCGTCGCGCTCAGGATCATGGTCGAGGGCGACCGGGCGCTGCTCAACATCTACTCGGTGATGGAGGTCAATCCCGCGAACGGGCCCCACGTCAACGCCGCGGGCGGCAAGGCGTTCGCCGACTTCATGGTCTCGCCCGAGGTCCAGCGGATCATCAGGACCTTCGGTGTCGACCGGTACGGCCAGCCGCTGTTCGTCCCGATCGCCGGCAAGCGGGAGGGAGACGTGACGTCATGACCCTGCTGCTCGACGGGGTGCGACAGGCGCTCGGGTTGCTCGTGGAGGGCGACGGCGAGATCTGGTCGATCCTCTGGCTCTCGCTCGAGGTCTCGGGGAGCGCGACGCTGATCTCGTTGCTGATCGGCATTCCCGCCGGGACGGCGCTCGCCCTCACGCGCTTCCCGGGGCGCGGGCTCGTCGTGAGCGCCGTGAACTCGGGGATGGGGCTGCCGCCGGTCGTCGTCGGCCTCTTCGTCACGATCGTGCTCTGGCGGAGCGGGCCGCTGGGCAGCCTCGAGATTCTCTACACGCCCGCGGCGATCGTCGTGGCGCAGGCCGTCATTGCCTCGCCGATCGTCACCGGGATCACGCTCGCCGCCGTCCAGCAGGTGCCGCGGGAGTTCCGCCTCCAGCTCCTGGCGCTCGGCGCGTCGCGCGTCCAGATGGTCTGGACGGTGCTCCGCGAGGCGCGGCTACCGATGCTGGCTGCCGTCATGGCGGGGTTTGGTGGCGTCATCTCCGAGATCGGCGCCTCGATGATGGTGGGCGGCAACATCAAAGGGCAGACGCGCACGCTCACGACCGCGATGGTGCTCGAGACCAGCAAGGGGGACTTTGACGTGGCGATCGCGCTCTCGCTCCTCCTGCTGGCCCTCGTCTTCCTCGTCAACTGGGCGCTCACCTCGATCCAGCAGCGGCGGGCCGGGTAGGAACGAGCGTAGGAATTCCCAGAGTCCTTTCGCAGCCGCCAACCTCTCATGAATGGGGCCGACTTTCGCAGTGAGCTGACGTTGCCGAGTCATCCCGATGCGATCGTCCTCGCGCGCGCCTATGCGCGAGCGTTGGCGACGCTGGCGGGGCTCCCACCGACCGAGCTCGACGCACTGGTGGACGCGGTGACGACCGCCTGCGCCGACATCGTGCAGAATGCGCTGGCGCCGGGCGAGGTCGACGCGCTCGCGCTGGGCGGTGTCGTGACGCCCTCGGCGTTGACGCTGGCGATCCGCGAGCGGGGTGCGCCCTTCGACCCGACGAGCGCCGCGGCGGCGGCCGCCGAGACGATCCTGCCGCCGGTGCGCGGCCGGGACTGGGAGCGTATTGGCCAGGCCGTGGACGAAGCGCACTGGTCCAGCCTCGGCAAGGACGGCATGGAGCTGTCGCTCATCAAGCGGCGCCCGCACCCCGACGTCACGCGGCAGCTGTCCGCCCCTGAGCTGACGCCCTTCCACGACGAGGAGCCGCTCGCGCCGCCGCAGATGTATGACATCCGCCGCTTGCGGCCCGGCGACGCTTTGGCCGTCTCGCAGTGCGTCTACCGCTGCTACGGCTACAGCTACGGGAACGCCGACCTCTACTACCCGCAGCGGATCGTTCACCTCAACGAGACGGGCCAGCTCGTGTCCATCGTCGCCGTCGACGAGGCGGACGCGGTCGTCGGACATCTCGCACTGGAACGACCGGACCTCGGTCCGCTCGCCGAGAGCGGCCAGGCCGTCGTGGCGCCCGCCCACCGCGGCCGTCACCTGCTGGAGCGGCTGCGGACGTTCGCGGAGGAGGAAGCGCGACGGATCGGCCTCGCGGGCATCGTCGGCTATCCCGTCACCACGCACGTGTTCAGTCAGCGGATGGAGGAGTCCATCGGCGCGCATCTCTGCGGCGTGGCGCTCGGGCAGATGCCACGGTCGACCACGTTCAAGGAGATCGCCGCGGAGCCGCTGCCCCAGCGGGTCAGCACGATGCTGTACTTCAAGTACATGACAGCCCCACGGCGGACGCGCGTGCACGCCCCGCCGCAGCACCGCGCCGTCCTGGAAGGTCTCTACAAGGCGCTCGCGGCGCCCGCCGACTTCGGCGTCCCGGCCGAGCCGACCGGGCAGGGACGCGTCACGGCAACCCTCGACCGCTCATGGGGCTACGGGGAGATTCACGTGCAGGTCGCGGGCGCCGACACCGCGGCGGAGATCCGTCGCGCCCGGCGGGATCTCTGCGAAACCGGCGGCGTCGAGGTCGTCTACCTCTTCCTCCCGCTCGCTCAACCCGGCACGCCCGCGCTCTGCGCGGTGGCCGAGTCGGACGGCTTCTTCTGGAGCGGCGTGGGTCCCTGCTACGCGACCGACGGCGACATGCTGTGCCTGCAATATCTCGCCACCGAGCTGGATCTCGGCCTCGTCCAGGTAGCGGGACCGGCCGGACGGGATCTGCTCGCCTACGTCGCCGCCGAGCGCGCGCGCGTGCGGGCGCTCACGAGCTGAGTCAAGCAGAAGAGCGCGAGCCCTGTCCGCTGGGTGATCTACGGCGCCTTCCAGATAACCTTGCCACTTCGGTCGTGAAGGATGAGTGCTGGAGAGCCGTCAGCGCCGGCGAATAGCTCTGCTCGGAGTGTCCTATTGCTATCGACGAGACTCAGTCCCATGTTCCCGCCGGCGTCGGCGCTCAACGAGAGCGACTTCCCATCCACAGAAATAAGGCTGAGGCCCACCGAGCCATCTTGAAGCAGGCTTAGAGCGGCACGAGCCTTTCCGCTCGCCGGATCGTTTATGAGAAACCTCTGAGCCTCCACAACCGGGGCGGGGCCACGCTGCTGTCCCATGAGCGCGAGCGCAGTGGCACCAACGAGTACGAAAGTCCCCAATCGCTTCAGCCACCGGTTCTCCCGCTCCAGCCGGTCGAGGCGGTGCTTAAGGCCCTCAAGCTCATTCATGGTTCACCCCCCTCTGTCTCCTTCACGTCAGTACCGGGCATCCGCGGGCTTGTTGCCCTTCGGCCAGTCCCGGTCCTTGCCGGCAAAGTCAGGCCGCGGCTCGCGGGTGAAATACGCGGCTACATCGTAAGCCTCTTGATCGGTCAGCGTCTCGCCCTGTCCCAGCGGCATCTTAGCCTTGACGAACGCGGCCGCGGTGTCCAGGCGCGCCATCCCCGCCCCGATGTTGAACGAGTGCGGGCCCCAGAGCGGTGGAAAGACGGGCTCGCCGTTCGGGCTCGTGATCCCCTGCCCGTCGGGGCGGTGGCACGCCGCGCACTTTGCCGCATAGACCTCCTTGCCCTTCGTCCGATCCGGCTCCCGGAGGGGCTTGATGCGGAGGAATCCACGCCCCGCGACGGCCATGCCCGTCGGCACGCCGCGGGACAGCCACGATATGTACGCCAGCACCGCGCGCATCTCTTCACCGTCCCGCGGCAGAGGCTTGCCGTTCATGGAGCGCTCGAAGCAGTCGTTGATCCGATCCTCGAGATCCTCGACTCTGGCGCTGCGGCTGGAATACTCGGGGAAGAGCCCCCAGATGCCCGCCCATGGGGCGGCCCAGGCCTGCCGTCCGCGGTCGAGGTGGCAACTCGTGCAGTGCACGCGGGCGCCGACGTACGCCTTGGCGTACACGGGCGTGTGGGTCAGGATTCGTTCCCCCTGGCGGATCGCCTCACCGAGCGGACCGTCGGGGATCGACGCCTCGCTCGGTGGCCGGAGCGGCGCCACCGGCGGCGTTTTCGGACTCTCGGGACGCCTCGTCTGGCCATGAACGCACTGTGGCGTCGACGACAGCAGGCCGGCGACGACGCACGCGACCATCAATCGCGTGAGAACGTCCACCCGTCTTGCGTCAGAAGACCCACACGGGGTGATCGACGACGCCGTCATTCGCCCCTTCGCAGCCGCCAACCTCTCCTCCTTCCCCCTTGTCCCGAGCCAAGATCGCGTCCCCCGGAGCCAGAGTCAAGCCGCCAGGAGGAGGAGTGCCCCTCGGCGGCGCTCAGACCGGTGCCGAGCCGTCGGCGACCCTGCCCTCAACGACGATTCTTCGCGGTCGTCCATTCCGCTGGTGCAGCCAGCCACGATCTTCCTGCTCGGCCAGCGTGCGGTGACGGTTCGCCTGTAAGATGAGGGCGTGATGCGGTGCCCGCTGCTCCCGGCAGTCGCGCTCGCGTGGCTCGCCCTCGGGTCCGGCCCCGCGCGCGCCGCGGAGCCTCCGCCCCTGACTGTCTTCGCCGCCGCTGACCTCGTGTTCGCGCTCAAGGAGATCGTGCCGCGCTTCGAGAAGGCGCTCGGCGTGCGGGTCACGCTGGTGCTCGGCTCGACGGGCCAGCTCGCCCAGCAGATCGAGCACGGCGGCCCCGCCGACGTCTTCTTCGCCGCCGACCAGGCCTTCGTGGATCGCCTCGTGGCAGAGCGCGTGCTCCTCGGCGAGACGCGGGCGCTCTACGCTCAGGGCCGGATCGTCCTCGCCACCGCGAGAGCGATCGGCTGGAAGCTCACGGAGCTGCGGGACCTGACCGGTCCGAACGTCCGGCACGTGGCGATCGCCAATCCGGCCCACGCGCCGTACGGCAAGGCGGCCGAGGAGGCCTTGAGGAAGGCGGGCGTCTGGGACGCGGTCAGGCCCAAGCTCGTCTACGGCGAGAACATCCGGCACACGCTCCAGTTCCTCCAGACGGGCGCCGCAGAGGCCGGGATGGTGGCATTGTCGGTCGCGAACGTCCCCGAGATCGACTGGGTGCCGATCGACCCGCGCCTGCACGCGCCGCTCAATCAGGCGACCGCGGTCATGCGCCGCAGTCCCCGGCCCGAGCTGGGGCTCGCGTTCATCCAGTTCGTGAACGGGCCGGAGGGGCGCCCGATCATGAAGCGCTACGGGTTCCTCTTGCCCGGCGAGTTCTGAGCGGACGATGGACTGGTTCCCCGTCTGGCTCTCCCTGCGCGTCGCGCTCACGGCGACGGCGCTCACGCTGCTCGCTGGCGTCCCCACCGCCCTCTTGCTCGCCCGCAAGCGCTTCCCCGGACGGAACGTTCTCGAGGCCATGGTCGTCCTCCCGCTGGTGCTCCCGCCCACGGTGCTCGGCTACTACCTGCTCGTGGTGATCGGAAGCCGCGGCCCCGTCGGGCGGGCACTGGCCGCGATCGGCGTCGAGTTCGCCTTCACGTGGGGCGCCGCCGTGCTCGCGGCGTGCGTCGGCTCGATCGCCCTTGTGATCAAGTCGGCGCAGGCGGGCTTCGAGACCGTGGATCGGCAGCTGGAGCAGGCCGCCCGCACGCTCGGGCGCTCCGAGTGGTCGGTCTTCTGGAGCGTGACGCTGCCGCTGGCCTGGCGGTCCGTTCTGGCCGGGGCTGTGCTGGCGTTCTGCCGGGCGCTCGGCGAGTTCGGGATCACACTGATGGTGGCGGGGAACATCCCGGGCCGGACGCAAACCCTGCCGCTGGCGATCTACGACCGCGTGCAGGCCGCGCAGATGGGCGAGGCGAACGCGCTCGCGCTGATCGCCGTCGCCGTCGTCGTGGTGCTGCTCTTCGGCCTGAGCCGGCTGGCGCGGCTTCGCTACTAGCGGTGGTCTCCGTCGAGATCGTCAAAAGGTATCCCGGATTCACGCTCGACGTGAGCTGGCGTGCCGAGAAGTCCGTCGTGGGGCTCTTCGGGCCGTCGGGCGCCGGCAAGACGCTGACCCTCCAGTGCCTCGCGGGGCTGATCCGCCCGGACGCGGGGCGCATCGTGGTGGACGATCGTGTGTTCTTCGACGCGGCCGCCTCGATCGACCTCCCGCCCCAGCAGCGGCGGATCGGCTACGTCTTTCAGGGCTACGCGCTCTTCCCGCACCTCACCGTCGAGGAGAATGTCGCCTTCGGGCTGCGCGACCGTCCCCGCGCCGAGCGCCTCCGCCGAAGCGCCGAAGTGATCGAGCGCCTCGGGCTCGGCGGCCTGGAGCTTCGCTACCCGCGCGAGCTCTCGGGCGGCCAGCGCCAGCGGGTTGCGCTCGGGCGGGCGCTCGCGATCGATCCGGCCCTCCTCCTGCTCGACGAGCCGCTCTCGGCGCTCGACGTGCCGCTCCGGCGGACGCTGCGCGACGAGCTGCGCGAGACGCTGCGAGGGTTTGAAACTGCGGCCGTCGTCGTCACGCACGACTTCACCGAGGCGTACCGGCTCGCCGATCGCATCGTGGTGTACGAGTCCGGGCGCGTCATCCAGTCGGCGCCGCGCGCCGAGCTCTTGTGGCAGCCCGCGTCGGAGGCGGTCGCGCGCATCATGGGCCTCGCCAACGTGCTGCGCGGCACCGTCGTGAAGGCGACGCCGGAGCGCATCCAGATCGGCTGGCGCGGCCAGACGCTCGAGGCGGTGAACTCGCCGACGCGCTCCTACCTGCCGCCGCCCGACAGCCCGATCGCGTTCTTCATCCGCCCCGAGTACGTGCGGCTCATCCGGAAGGATCGCGGCGCGCCCGACCCGCAGCATCACATGAACCTCATGTCGGGCCGGCTCGTCGGCGAGGCGGACTTCGGCACCGTGTGGACCCTCCGGCTCCGCCTCGACGCGCCGGGCGCGCCCGCGCAGGGCGACTTCGATCTCGAGGTCGAGGTGCCGCACCTCGTGTACGAGATCCTCGAGATCGACCGCGACCGGCACTGGCAGCTCTCGATCCACCGGGGCTCGATCCACGTACTGCCTGCCTGATGGCGCCCCCCGTCCTGGCGCTCTCGAACGTGCGCGTCAGCTACGGCGGGGCCGACGTCCTCGACGTCGGGGCTCTCGAGGTCGCCGAGGGCGAGGTGCTCGCGGTGATCGGGCCGAACGGGAGCGGCAAGTCCACGCTCCTGCGCGTGGCCGGGCTGCTCGAGCGGCCGACCACGGGCCGGGTGAGCTTCCGCCAGCGCGTGGTGGACGCGGCACACGCGCTCGCCGAGCGGCGCAGGATGGCGATGGTGTTCCAGCAGCCGCTGCTCGCCGACATGACGGTCGCCGAGAACGCGGCGCTCGGCCTGGCCTTCCGCGGCGTGGGTGCCGACCTTTGTGAGGCGCGGGTCGGTCGCTGGCTCGAGCGGCTCAACATCGCGCCGCTGCGCGACCGACGCGCGCGGACGCTCTCGGGCGGTGAGGCGCAGCGCGTCGCGCTCGCGCGGGCGCTCGTGGTCGAGCCGGATCTCTTGTTGCTCGACGAGCCCTTCGCGGGGCTCGACGAGCCCTCGCGGGGCACGCTCCTGCCCGACCTCGCCGCGATCCTGCGCGGCGACCGCGTGACGACGATCCTCGTCTCCCACGACCGCGGCGAGGCCCAGGCCCTCGCCGACCGTGTGGCGGTCCTGATGCGGGGGCGGATCCTCCAGCTCGACGAGACGGCGCGCGTGTTCCACGCGCCAGCGTCCGAGGAGGTCGCGCGCTTCGTCGGCGTCGAGACGATCGTGACGGGTCGGGTGCTCGCGCGTGACGGCGGCGTCACGGTGGTGGAGGTGGCGGGGCGCAAGCTCGAGGTCGCCGCCCCGGCGCGGCCCGGCGAGCTGGTGAGGCTCGGCATCCGTCCCGAGGATGTGACGCTCATGCTTCCCACGGAGCACGCGCCCCTGTCGAGCGCGCGCAACCACCTCACGGGGACGATCGCGCACCTGGTACCGTCCACGCCGGCGACCCGCATCGTCGTGGACGTCGGCTTCCCGCTCGTCGCCAGCGTCACGGCGCGCTCCGTCGCCGACCTCGGCCTCGCGGAAGGGCTCCCGATCACCGCGGTCTTCAAGGCGAGCGCGGCCCATCTGATCGGTCTGGCCGGGAGCCCGGGCGGCCCCGGACACGCCTTTGCTTGACACTGCGAGCCTTCCGGAGCTATAAGAAGCGGGCAGGATCCATGAGTTGCGAACCCTCCCACCCAAGGAGGCCTCGCATGGAGCAGGAGACTCTCATCGAGCGACTGACTGCCGAGAACGAGGAATTCCGGCGCCTCCGCAGCGAGCACCAGGCCCACGACCAGGAGCTCGAGGCGCTCAAGCGCACCGGCCCGACGAAGTCCCGCGCGGGCGCGTCGCGCGGCCTCTCCCACCTTTCCCCGGAGGGCGCCGCGCGCATGGTGGACGTCTCCGACAAGCGTGAGACCGTCCGCGAAGCGGTGGCCCGCGCGGTCCTCAAGATGGCGCCCGCGACCCTGCGGGTGATCCGTCGCGGCAACGCGCCCAAGGGCGACGTGCTCGGCGTCGCCCGCACGGCCGGCATCCTGGCGGCCAAGCGCACGCCCCAGCTCATCCCGCTCTGTCATCCGCTGCGCATCACCGGCGTGGACGTGACCTTCTCCGACGACCTCCGCCGCGGGGAGCTCGCCGTCGAGGCGCGCGTGAGGACCGTGGACAAGACGGGCGTGGAGATGGAGGCGCTCACCGCGGTGAGCGTGGCGGCGCTCACCGTGTACGACATGATCAAGGCGGTCGAGAGGGGCGTGACGATCGCGAAGGTCCAGCTCGTCGAGAAGTCGGGCGGCAAGTCCGGGCCGTGGCGGCGGCGCGCATGATCAAGACCGCGCTCGTCCACTCGGACGCGTACACGCGCTTCGACTACGGGCCGGAGCACCCGCTCAGGATGGAGCGACTCGGCCTCACGTGGCGGCTCATGGAGGCGTACGGCCTCACGACGCTGCCGAACGCGAGCGCGCACGCCCCCGACCCCGCGATCGAGAGCGCGATCGCGCGCTGGCACACGAAGGACTACCTCGACGTGCTCAAGGCGGCGAACGGCGGCGTCCCGCCGCCGAACGCCGCGCGCTGCGGCCTCGGCCCGGGCGACAATCCGGTGTTCCCCGGGCTCTGGGACGCCGCGCGGCTCTGCGCCGGCGGCTCGCTGCTGGCCGCCGAGCTGGTCGCGAGCGGCCAGGCGACGCGCGCCTTCCACTTCGCCGGCGGCCTCCACCACGCGCTGCCCGGGCGCGCGTCGGGGTTCTGCTACGTCAACGACGCGGTCCTCGCGATCCTCTACCTCAAGGCGCGCGGCCTCCGCGTCCTCTACGTGGACATCGACGCCCACCACGGCGACGGCGTCCAGCACGCCTTCTACGCGGACCCGGAGGTCATGACCATCTCGACGCACGAGCGCGGCGACTATCTCTTCCCGGGTACCGGCTTCGTCGAGGAGGCGGGCGGGGGCGAGGCCGTCGGCTACTCCGTGAATCTCCCGCTCGAGCCGTTCACCGACTCGTCCGTCTATCTCGCGGCGTTCGAGGAGGTCGTGCCACCGCTGCTCGGCGCGTTCAAGCCCGACGTCGTCGTCGCCCAACTCGGGATCGACTCCCACCGCACCGACCCGCTCACGCACCTCGCGCTGGACGTCCAGGGGTTCACGCGCGCGGTCGCGCGCATCGTCGAGCAGGCACCCCGGCTCGTGGCGCTCGGCGGTGGAGGCTACGACCTGTCCAACGTCGCGCGCGCGTGGACCGCCGCGTGGGCGGTCATGAACGGCGTCGAGCTGCCGGCGGAGCTCCCGGCGTCATTCGCGGAGGACGCCCGACGCTACGGGTTCCGGATGCGAACCGTGTGGGACCCGCCGGAGCCGCCCGAGGACGTGAAGCGACGCCGCGCCGAGGCGTACGTGCAGCAGCAGATCGAGGCGATCCGCCGCATCATCTTCCCGATCCACCGCCTCTAGTCAATCGGAGGGGGCCGTCGAGGCCCCCTCCGAGGCCTCCCCCATAGGATCGGTTGCGGCGGCAAAGCCGCCGCTCGAACCCGGGATCGTTGCGCCGGCGGAGCCGGCGCTCGAAGCGCGCTTAACGCTCAGGGACCCGGCTGGACGAGCAGGGCTCGGATGTCGAGGAAGGCCTGGCGCTCGTCGAAGAGGGAGAGGCTATAGATCTCGCGGACGCGGCCCGCTCCATCGATCAGGTAGAGGCGTGCAGGGTGATCGATCTCGCCGGCCGGTAGGGGCTTCGTCCACTCGTCCCACGCCGCGAGCATCGGTCGCAGGGCGTCGCTCGCGTCCCGAAGGAACTTCCAGCCGCGCGGGTCGGCGCCGAATCCCTTCGCGTAGCGCGCCAGGGTCTCGGTGGTGTCCCGGTCGGGATCGACCGTGACCGAGACGAAGTTGACGCGCGAGGGAAAGAGCCCCGCCGCGGTCAGCCGCCGCTGCAGCACGGCCATTCGCTGGGTGACGAGGGGACACGCGGACGGGCACGAGGTGTAGATGAACGCGAGCAGGACGATGCGTCCCGCGAAGTCCGTGAGGCTCACCGGGCGGCCCTCCGGATCGCCGAGGGTGAATCGCGGGGCTCTGCCAATGACGCCGAGGCTCGGGTGGGTCGAGAGGAGGCGCGCTGCGCCGGCGCGCTGGGGAGCGTCGTGAGCGCGCGCAGGACGCGGCGCCACGGCGAGCAGCAGCGCCGCGACCAGGACGAGGCTGGCGAGCTGGCGCCCGCCGCGCATGCGTCAGTAGAGGAGCATGTCGTGCGCCCGCGCCGGCCCCGTCGGGAGCTTGGTGAAGTCCACGTCGAAGAACGGATCCATCTTGAGCCGACCGTCCGGGCCGATGTGGACGAGCCGAACCCAGAAGTTTCCGGAGTAGTCCATCGTCGAGAGGAGCGAGTTCGTGACGTACATGCGCTTGCCGTCCATCGTCACGTGCATCATGTTCGGGGACACGCCGGGAACCACGGTGTCGTGGAGCCGAGGCCGGTCGGGGCGCGACACGTCCCACGCCTGGATCTCGCTCCGCATGAAGCAGGAGACGTAGAGGTAGCGGTCGTCCGGCGACTGGCGGAGATCCGCGGGCAGGCACCCCTTGCCGAGGTCCGCCGCCTTCTTCGCCGTGAAGCTCCCTGCCTTCGTCTGCGCGAAGAACCAGATCGAGTCGCCGAGCGCCGAGTTGGTCCAGCCGTGCGTCGCCCCCGGCTTGAGGCTCCAGCGCACCTCGAGCGGGACCGGGTCGGTGACGAGCGTCTGGATCACCTTGCGCTCCTTGAAGTCCCAGACGAGCATCGTGTTGCCGCCATCCTTCATGTCCCACTGCGCGAGCGGCTTCATGTAGTTGCGGAGCGGCGTGAAGCTCGAGGTGATCATGCGGTTGATCTCGGGCTTCACGGCGACGTCGTACGCGTAGGGCGCGTTGTCCGGGTTCTTGAACACCCGGATGAGCTGGCCGTCGTTCGTGAACTCGGCCAGGCCCCCCGGCGGAGCCCCGTCGGCGGAGGACAGAAACGTGAGGAGCATGCGCCCGGGCAGCGCGTAGTACGTGTGGGGCCCGTGAAACCCGGTCAGCGCGCTGACGTCGTCGATGGTCTTGACGATCCTCGGCTTGGCGGGATCGGCGGCGACCTCCAGGATGAAGAGCCGTTTGGAGAGCAGGGTCCCCGCCCAGATCTTGGTCCGGTCGTCGGTGAAGCCCATGTGGTGCGGCTCGTTGCCCGCCGAGCCGAGATCCACCGTGTTGATGACGCGCCCGTAGCCGGGCGAGGCGAGGTTGACGTCGATGACGGCGAGGAAATCGTTGTCCTTGGCGTCGGCATCGACCGAGTAGACGTAGAGGTACTTCTCGGGCGCCGCCAGGCGCTTCACGTAGGGGGACAGGCACACTTCCGCGACGGCAACGCTCGCGGTGGCGATGACGGCGAGGAGAGCGAGGGAAAGCGTCCGGCGCCTCATGGAAATCCTCCTGGTTGACCGGACCCTAGCACACGCGGGTGGTTCCAGCAACGCGGGGCGCCGCGCTGGCCGGTTGACAAGCCGGTCGATTCGCCGATAATCACACTGCGCTCGGGTCCCCTTCAGCTTTCCTCTGGCATCGTTCTTCCGTTCGCGACACGGGAGGAATGACCATGGGCCGATCGACGCCGTTCGAGGGCAGGCTGGCTCGCGCCGTCGTCGTGACGCTGCTCGTGTGCGTGGGGCTCGGCACGCCCACGTCGTCCCGCGCCGCGCCCGAGGGGCAGCTGACGTGGGGCGTCCACATCTCGCTCGCCCCGACGTGGTTCGACCCCGCCGAGACCGCGGGGATCATCACGCCCTTCATGGTGCTCTACGCGCTCCACGACGCGCTGGTGAAGCCGATGCCCGGCAACCCGATGGCGCCCAGTCTCGCCGAGTCGTGGAGCGCCTCGCCCGACGGGCTCGTCTACGAGTTCGTCCTGCGCAAGGGCGTCAGGTTCCACACCGGCGACCCCGTGACCGCCGAGGACGTCAAGTTCTCCCTCGAGCGCTACCGCGGCACGGCCGCCTCCTCCTTCAGGGAGCGCATCGCCGCCGTCGAGGTGATCGACCCCCAGCGCGTGCGCGTCCGTTTCAAGCAGCCGTGGCCCGACTTCATGACCTTCTACGGGACCCCGGCGACCGGGGCCGGCTGGATCGTGCCGAAGAAGTACGTCGAGAAAGTCGGCGACGACGGCTTCAAGAAGGCCCCGGTGGGAGCTGGCCCGTACCGGTTCGTCTCCTTCACGCCGGGCGTGGAGCTGGTGCTCGAAGCCTACGAGCAGTACTGGCGCAAGACCCCGAGCGTGAAGCGCCTGGTGTTCAAGGCGGTGCCGGACGAGTCGACGCGCCTGGCGATGCTCAAGCGCGGCGAGGCCGACATCGTCTACTCGATCCGCGGCGCCCTGGCCGAGGAGCTCCAGCGGACGCCCGGGCTCACGCTCAAGCCCAACTACCCGCCCGCCACCTTCTGGCTCGTCTTCGTCGATCAGTGGGATGCGAAGTCGCCGTGGCACGACCGGCGAGTGCGCCTGGCCGTCAACCTGGCGATCGACCGAGCGGCGATCAACCAGGCCGAGACCCTGGGCTTCTCGAAGATCAACCACAGCATCATTCCCTCGAGCTTCGACTTCTTCTGGCAGCCGCCCGCGTACGCGTACGATCCGGCCAGGGCCCGGCAGCTCCTCGCCGAGGCCGGCTACCCGAACGGCTTCGACGCCGGTGACTACTACTGCGACGTGTCCTACGCCAACCTCGCGGAGGCCGTCGTGAATTACCTGAAGGCGGTCGGCATCCGGGCCCAGCTCCGGCCGCTCGAGCGCGCGGCGTTCTTCGCCCAGTACCGGGAGAAGAAGCTCCGGAACATCATCCAGAGCGGCTCCGGGGCCTTCGGGAACACGGCGACCCGCCTCAAGGCGTTCGTCGCCGCCGCCGGCGCCTACGTCTACGGCAGCTATGCCGACGTCGACGGGCTCTTCCGCGAGCAGGCGAGCGAGATGGACCGGAAGAAGCGCGAGGCGACGCTCCAGCGGATCCAGCAGCTCATGCACGAGAAGGCGATGGTCGCGCCGATCTGGGAGCTCGCCTTCATCAATGGCCACGGGCCACGCGTGGAGGAGTCGGGCCTGACGCTCATCACCAACCACGCCTACTCCGCGCCGTACGAGGACCTGAGGCTCAAGCCGAGGTGAGAACGCAACGACCGTCATGAAACTCACGATTCGTCTCGTCGGGGCCATCTGGCTCTCGGTGCTGATCGTCATCGGGGGGTTCGCGTTCCTGCAGATCCGCGAGGAGCGCGAGCGGCTCGTCGACGACCTGAAGCGCCGCGCGGTCCTCGTGGGCGAGGGGCTCAAGGAGGCGATCGAGCCCCAGGTGGCGCGCGACTCGACGGCGGGCGTCGAGCGAATATTGAAGAAGTTCGGGACGGCGCGGCGCGGGATCGCGGTGTACGACCGGTTCGCCGGCCTGATGGTCGCGACGCCCGACATCGCGCCGTCCCTCCCACCGTCGCTCCCCGAAGTGACCGACGCGGTCGCCAACGACGTCGTGAGCCAGGGCTTTCGCGTCGTGGGTGTCCGGCGGGCGTACGTGTACGCGACGCCCCTCACGCGGGACGACCGGGCGGTGGGTGCGCTCGTGGTGATCCTCGACGCCGCGCACCTGGAGGGCGCGGCGTGGAACCTCTGGTGGAGCAACGCGCTCCGGTTCCTCGCTTTGGCGCTCGTCGTCTCGCTCATCGCGCTGGTCGTCGTGCGGAGCAGCGTCACGCAGCCGATGGCGAAGATGTCGGAGTGGACGAAGAGCCTCCGCGCCGGGCGCTACGTGCCGCCACCCGACGTGCCCGACGCCAACGTCTTCGGCCCGCTGGCGCGCGAGGTGGCGGGGCTCGCGCGGAGCATGCAGCGGGCCCGGGCGGCGGCGGAGCAGGAGGCCGCGCTGCGCCTGGTGGGCGAGTCCATCTGGACGGAGGAGCGCCTCAAGCAGTTCGTCAACCTCCGCCTCGCCGGCCGGCCGCTCGTCGTCGTGTCCAACCGCGAACCGGTGAGCCACGTGCGGAAGGGCGGGCGGATCCAGACTCTGACGCCCGCCAGCGGGCTCGTGACCGCGATGGATCCGATGATGCGCGCGTGCGGCGGCGTGTGGGTCGCTCACGGGAGCGGCGATGCCGACCGGGAGACCGCGGACGCGCGCGGGCGGCTCGGCGTGCCGGAGGACGACCCGCGCTACACGCTGCGCCGGGTGTGGCTGACGAAGGAGGAGGAGCACGGCTACTACTACGGGTTCGCGAACGAGGGGCTCTGGCCGCTCTGCCACATCGTGCACACGCGGCCCGTGTTCCGGCCCGACGACTGGGCCCACTACCTCGCGGCGAACCGCACGTTTGCCGAGACGCTGCTCGACGAGATCCGCGACGCCGAGGAGCCGCTCGTCCTGATCCAGGACTACCACTTCGCGCCGCTGCCCGCGCTCATCAAGGCGGAGCGGCCCGACGCCCGTGTGGCGATCTTCTGGCACATCCCGTGGCCGAACTCCGAGGCCTTCGCGATCTGCCCCTGGCAGCCGGAGCTGCTCGCCGGGATGCTGGGCGCCGACCTCGTCGGCTTCCACACGCAGTACTACTGCAACAACTTCCTCGAGACGGTCGACCGCACGCTCGAGACGCGGATTGACTGGGAGCGCTTCACGGTCACCCGCGGCGAGCGCGTGACCGCCGTCAAGCCCTTTCCGATCAGCGTCGCGCCCGGGTTCGTCGACGATCCGCCCCAGCGCACGCGCGAGGAGCTCCTGCGCGAGCTCGGGGTCTCGGCCGAGTTCCTCGGCGTCGGCGTCGAGCGGGTGGACTACACGAAGGGGCTCCCCGAGCGCTTCCGCGCGCTCCGGTGGTTCTTCGAGCGCTACCCGGAGTACCGCGGGCGCGTCGTGTTCGTGCAGCTCGCCGCGCCGAGCCGCTCCACGATCAAGCGCTACGCGGAGCTCGCGCTGGAGGTCGAGCAGACCGTCCGCGAGGTGAACGAGGCGCTCGGGACCGTGAGCTGGCGGCCGATCCTGTACCTCGCCCGCCACCACGAGCACCGCGAGATCTGGTCCTACTACCGTCACGCGGACTTCTGCATGGTCACCTCGCTCCACGACGGCATGAACCTCGTCGCCAAGGAGTTCGTCTCTGTTCGCGACGACGAGGACGGCGTGCTCATCTTGAGCCGGTTCGCCGGCGCCTCCCAAGAGCTACGGGACGCGCTGATCATCAACCCGTATGACCTCGCTGGCGCCGCCGAGGCGATCCGCACGGCGCTGGAGATGCCGAAGGAGGAGCGGCACGCGCGGATGACACGGATGCGCTACGTCGTGAGCGAGCACAACATCTACCGCTGGGCCGGGCTCCTCCTGAGCGAGCTGTCCAGAATCCCGGTCGAGACACCGGGAGTCAAGACGTCCTGACCGTGCCGCCTCGTCTCCTCGCGCGTCTCGAGCGTGAGCTCGCGCGCGGCGCCGGTCTCGTGGCGATCCTCGACTACGACGGGACGTTGACCCCGATCGTCCCGTCGCCGCGGGCGGCGGTCCTCGCGCCGTCGGTGAGGACCACCCTCCTGCGTCTGGCAGCGAGCGACCGCGCCCGCCTGGCGATCCTCTCGGGGCGCGCGCTGGCAGATGTCCGAGCCAGGGTCGCGATCGACAACGTCATCTACGGTGGCTGTCACGGCCTCGAGATCCAGGGCAGGGGCCTCGCCTTCCGCCATCCGCGGGTCCGCGCGGCGCGGATCGTCGCGGCGCGGCGCACGCTCGCCGCCGGGGCCGAGGCGATCCCGGGCTCGCGCGTCGAGTTCAAGGGGCTCGCGGTGAGCCTCCACTACCGGCGCGTGGCGCTCTCACGGCGCCGCGCGGTGCGGGACCTCGCGACGCGTGTGCTGCGCCGCGTGCCGGATCTGGCGCTCATCTCCGGGCGTGAGGTCTTCGACTTCGTGCCGCGGGTCCGCTGGAGCAAGGGCGAGGCCGCCCGCTGGATCGCCCGCCGCGCGGGACGGACGCTGCGACGCGGCAGGCCGGTCGTCGTCTACGCGGGCGACGACGCCACCGACGAGGCGGCGTTCGCCGCGCTGAAGGGGCGCGCGCTGACCGTCCGGGTCGGCGACGGACCGAGCGTCGCGGAGTACCGTGTCCGTGATGTCCGGGCGATGCAGGCGGTGCTCCGGCGCCTCGCCGTCGCCCTCGGCTGACACGGTCCCGTCGACAGGGTACGATCTCCCCACGATGCGTACGGCCGCGCGCCCGTTCCTCTTCGTGGGTTGCGTCGAGCTGCGACAAACGCTCGACTCGCACGCGCGCGACGCACGCGAGCTGATGCACCGACTGGCGGAAGTGCCGGCCGACTCCGTGTTTTTCCACACCTTCGGCTACTTCCTCCGCCACCGGCCGTTCACGACGGCGTACGGCAACGACTTCGCCCGGTGGGCTGCGGTCGAGATCGGCGACCGCACGCTCGCCGAGCGCCTGGCCGTCGTGGATCCGTTCGCGTTCGCGACCGTCGAGGCGCTGCGCGAGCACCTCGTGACGATTCTCCAGGACCACCTGCGGCTGCACGGCGGCGACCCCCGCGTCGAGTTCGACCGGGCGTTCCATTTCCAGCGCTCGCACATCGTCGAGGTGGGGCTCGGGCTCGCCGCGACGACGCTCGCGGAGTTCCGCGCGGGGCTCGCGGCCGCCGACGCGAGCGCCATCTATCTGCACACGGTCGAGGCGCGGGCTCGAGGCGGCCGCCGCGCCGGCGACTTCGCCGAGTGGCTCCGGGCGGCGCTCGAGCTGCCGACGCTCGCGGAGCGGTTCCAGCGCGTCGACCCGTACCTGACGACGCTGGAGCGGGTCCGCGGGCGGCTCTTGAGCCTCGTCGATCGGGCGCTGGAGGAGGAGCCGGCGTGAGCCGGATCGACGACTACCGTCAGGTGGCTCCGCAGGGCGCGGTGGACATGATACTGAAATTGGCCGACCGCGTGCGGGGGCGACGGTTCCTCAACGTCACCGGCGGGCGGCTGGGCGGCGGCGCGGCCGAGATCCTCCGCGAGGCTGTCCCGATCCTCAGCGACCTGGGTGTCGACACGAGCTGGGAGATTACGGGGGGCGATTCCCCCTACTATGCGACCGCGCGCGCGCTTCAGGCGACGCTCGAGGGCGCGGAGCGTGTGCTCAGCGACGAAGGCCTCGCCCGCTGGGTCGAGGTGAACCGGGTCAATGCCAAGAAGCTCATGCTCGACGCCGACCTCGTCCTCGTCCACGACGTCCAGCCCGCGAGCCTGGTGACCCACCGCACCGACGGCCGGTGGGTCTGGCGGTGCCACTTCGACTGCTCGGCCGCCCGCCCGGCCGCCTGGTCCTTCTTCCGGCGGTTCGCCGATCAGTATGATGCGGCAGTTTTCTCGCTGCCGGGGTTCGAGTGCCGGCTGGGCATCCCGATGTACGTCATCCAGCCGTCCATCGACCCGCTGTCCGAGAAGAACCGGGAGCTGTCGCCGCGCGAAGTCGCGGACATCCTGGCTGCGCTCCGCGTGGTTCCGGACAAGCCGCTGCTGGTCCAGATCGGGCCGTTCACGCCGGGGTACGATCCGATAGGCGTCGTGAACGCTTACCGGTTGGTGGAGAAGCACCACGACGTGAGGCTCGTCCTGGCGGGCATGGCCGACGACGAGCCCGAGCGGGTCGAGATCCGGGACGAGCTCCTGCAGGCCGCCCGCGAGGACCCCGACGTCGTCGTGCTCGAGCTGCCGGCGGACGCGCACCGTCAGATCAACGCGCTTCAGCGGGCGGCCACGATAGTCTTGCAGAAGTCGGTGCGCGCGGGGTTCGAACTCGGCCCCGCCGAGGCGATGTGGAAGGGCAAGCCCGTGATCGGTGGCTACGCGGGCGGCCTCGCGCAGCAGATCATTCCCGACGTGACCGGCTACATGGTCCACTCCGTGGACGGCGCCGCGTTCCGGATCCGCCACCTCCTCAACAATCCAGAGCTGATCCCCCGGATGGGCGCTGCCGGCCGGGAGCACGTGCGGCGCTCGCTCCTCATCACGCGCCACCTGATGGACTTTCTGGCGCTCATGATCCACCTCGCGCAATGACGGACCGCCTCCAGGCCCCCGCGTTCCCGGCCGAGGTCGAGCGTCAGCTCGAGGGCGCCTCACCGTGCGAGATCGCCCTCGGCGTGCTCACCTACAACAACGCGACGACCGTGCCGACAGTCGTGGAGGTCGTCCGCACAGGCCTCGAGCGTCACTTCGCCGGCATTCCCGCCGTGCTGATCAACGCCGACGCCGGCTCGTCGGACGCGACGCCGGATCTTCTCGCGGCGGCCGGGCTCCCCCTCGTCCGGGCGCGTCACGAGACACCGCTCGCCCAGCGCATCGCCGTGCCCTTCCACGGCGTGCCCGGGCGTGGCGCCGCGCTCCGTCTGACCTTCGCCGTCGCGCGGCGGCTCGGCGCGCGCGCACTCGTGCTGCTGGAGGCCGACGTGACCTCCGCGGGCGCCGAGTGGCTCAGGCACCTGCTCCGTCCCGTGCTCGAGCAGAAAGCGGACCTCGTGGTCCCGGTGTACGCGCGCCACCGTTACGACGGCACGCTCACGAACCTCGTCCTGGCGCCGCTGGTCCGTGCGCTCTTCGGGCGCCGGCTGCATCAGCCGCTGGCGGGGGCCGCGGCGCTCTCCGCCCGGCTGCTCGATCGTCTGCTCGACGACCCGCGATGGCCGGCGCCCGGACAGAACCAGACGGACCTCTGGATCGAGGCGACCGCGATCGTCGACGGCTTCGCCGTCTGGGAGGCGTGGCTCGGCCGACGGCGCGCGGAATCGCGGACCCGCACGGCGGACCTGCCGACGATGGTGGCCCAGGCGGTCGGCGGACTCTTCGCCGTGATGGGCCGGTACGACG
The DNA here is from genome assembly GCA_003220675.1 of Candidatus Rokuibacteriota bacterium. Lineage (GTDB taxonomy): Bacteria > Methylomirabilota > Methylomirabilia > Rokubacteriales > CSP1-6 > 20CM-2-70-11. The sequence continues at coordinate 36,633 of QHTD01000063.1, forward strand.
ACCTGTGGCTCGAGATCCGCGGCAGCGAGCCCGTCCCCGCCACGGATGCGCCGGTCATCCCGTCGGTGGAGCCCGTGGCCCTCGACGTCGACCGCATGGTGGACGCGTTCCGGCGAGGGCTCCGGGATCTCGGCGCGATCTGGGAGCACATCCTGGCGCCCGAAACGCTCGGCGACGTCCTGAGCCTCGACACGGCCAGCCCGGCGCGGCTCGCCTTCCCGGACGAGTTGTGGGCGCGCGTGGTCTACGACTTCGCGCTCGGCTACCACTACAACGTCGTGTACCGCGACCACCTGCTGCGCTCGCTCGTCCCGCTCTACCTCGGCCGCACCGCCGCGTTCGTCGTGGCGACGCGCGACCGCGACGCCGGGGCCGCCGAGGCCCACCTGGACGCGGTTGGCGCGGCCTTCGAGCGGCACAAACGCTACCTCGTCGAGCGGTGGCGATGACGATCATCGAAGGGGCGCGGGCCTCGCGACCATGAGCCGGAGGCTCACCGCGCGCGACTGGTACAAGGACGCGGTCTTCTACGAGGTCCATGTCAAGGCGTTCATGGACGGCAACGGCGACGGCGTCGGGGACTTCGTGGGGCTCACCGAGCGGCTCGACTACCTGGCCGAGCTCGGCGTCGACTGCCTCTGGGTCCTGCCGATGTACGCCTCGCCGCTGCGCGACGATGGCTACGACATCGCCGACTTCTACGCGGTCCACCCCGCCTATGGCACGCTCGAGGAGTTCCAGAAGTTCCTCGACGCCGCCCACGCACGCGATCTCCGGGTCATCACCGACCTGGTCATGAACCACACCTCGGACCAGCACCCGTGGTTCCAGGCCTCGCGGTCCGATCCCACGGGCCCCTACGCGGACTACTACGTGTGGAGCGGCACCAACCGGCGGTACGCCGATGCGCGCGTCATCTTCGTGGACGCGGAGGCGTCGAACTGGACGTGGGACCCGCGGCGTAACGCGTACTACTTGCACCGGTTCTTCAGCCACCAGCCCGACCTCAACTACGACAACCCCGCGGTCCGCCGGAGGATGCTCGACGTCATGCGCTTCTGGCTCGACCGCGGCCTGGACGGCTTCCGCTGCGACGCGGTGCCGTACCTCGTGGAGCGGGAGGGCACGAGCTGCGAGAACCTGCCCGAGACCCACGCGGTCCTCAAGGAATTCCGCGCGGTCATCGACCGCGAGTACGGGGGCGACCGGGTCCTGCTCGCCGAGGCGAACCAGTGGCCGGAGGACGTGCGCGCCTACTTCGGCGACGGCGACGAGTTCCACATGGCGTTCCACTTCCCGCTGATGCCCCGCCTCTACCTGGCGCTCCGCCTCGAGGAGCGGCGGCCGATCGTCGATATCTACACGCACACGCCGCCGATCCCGCCCGCGTGCCAGTGGGGTCTCTTCCTCCGTAACCACGACGAGCTGACGCTCGAAATGGTCACGAACGAGGAGCGGGCCTTCATGTACTATGCGTACGCCCAGGACCCCGAGATGAAGCTCAACCTCGGGATCCGGCGGCGGCTGGCGCCGCTCCTCGACAACGACGGGCGGCGGATCGAGCTGCTGAACTCGCTCCTGTTGACGCTGCCGGGCAGCCCGATCGTCTACTATGGCGACGAGATCGGAATGGGCGACAACGTCTACCTCGGCGACCGCGACGGCGTGCGCACGCCGATGCAGTGGTCGCGCGACCGGAACGCGGGCTTCTCGACGGCGGAGGAGGGTCAGCTCTACCTCCCCGTGATCGCCGATCCCGTCTACGGCTACCAGGCGGTGAACGTCGCCGCGCAAGCGCGGCAGCCCGCGTCGCTCCTCAACACGATGAAGCGGCTGATCGCCGCGCGCCGCACCTCGCCCGTGTTCGGGCGCGGCACGATCGAGTTCCTGCGCCCGCGCAACCAGAAGGTCCTCGCGTGCCTGCGGCGGTATGGGCGCGAGACGGTGCTGATCGTCGCGAACCTGTCCGGCGCGCCGCAGCCGGCCGAGCTCGACCTCGGCGAATTCGCCGGGATCCGGCCGGTCGAGATCCTCGGCGGCACGGTCTTCCCGCCGATCCAGGTGACCCCCTACCTCGTGAGCGTCGGCCCGCACGGGTTCTATTGGTTCCGACTCGAGCGGCCCGGCGATGCGGACGAGCCATATGGGATCGAGTCCACGGCCATCTAGATCATCGACGGGGGCCTCGACGGCCCCGTAAACACAGGAGGCCAGCGTACTCGAAGCTGAAGCAGAAACCGACGGAAACCAGGAGGGATCATGATGAACCAACGGATCTGTGCATTCGCCGTCTCGATGCTGGTGCCCGCGGCGATCGTCGCCGCGTGTGCGAAGCGTACCGTCACGGTGGACGTCTCCGCTCCGCCACGGGCCGCCGCGCCCGCACCACCGCGCTCGGGTGGAGCCGCGGCGACGGAGTCGCCAGTCACGCCGCTCACGGAGGTCACGACGCGGCCGGGCACGGCGTCGCCCGGCACGACGTCGCCCGGCACGTCGTCGCCCGGCGCGGCGTCGCCCGGCACGTCGGAGCCGCGCGCGCCGCTCGGGTCGGCGCGTCCGGCCCCCGCCGAGTTCGCCGCGCGGGCCGAGCTCGAGGACATCCACTTCGACTTCGACCGCCACGACATCCGCCCGGGCGACGCGAGGATCCTCGACGTCAGCGCGGCCTGGCTTCAGGAGAACCCGGGCACGCTCGTCCTCATCGAGGGCCACTGCGACGAGCGTGGCACGGACGCCTACAACCTGGCCCTCGGCGACCGTCGCGCGAAGGCCGCGATGGACTACCTCGTCTCGCGCGGCATCCAGGCCGAGCGGATGAACACGCTGAGTTACGGAAAGGAGAAGCCCGTGTGCCAGGAGCACACCGAGGCGTGCTGGGCCAAGAACCGGCACGCCCACTTCCTCGTGAAGGCGCGCTGACTCTAGGTCCGGGCGGTGCGCCGCGTCCTCCTCGTGCTCTGGGTCGCCGCCCTGACCGGCTGTGCCGGGAGCGCGCCCGAGCGCGGCGCCATCACGCTGGTGTTCAAGTACGCGCGCATCCTCGGGCCGGCGGATCCTCTGCCGGGGCTCTTGCGCGAGTTCGAGGCGGCGCATCCGAACGTCCGCGTCAAGGGCGAGTCGCTGCCGTGGACGTCAGACGAGCAGCACCAGTTCTACGTCATCAACCTCGAGGGGAGGAGCCCCGGCTTCGACGTGATGATGCTCGACCTCATCTGGGTGCCCGAGTTCGCGCGCGCCGGCTGGCTGCTCGACCTCACGCCGCGTCTCGGCCCGGGCGAGCTCCGGCCGTACTTCCCGAGCACGGTCGAGGCGGCGACGTACGACGGCCGCGTCTTCGCGCTGCCCTGGATCATGAACGTCGGGCTCCTCTACTACCGCGCGGACCTCCTCCGGAAGTACGGGCTCGAGCCGCCGGAGACCTTCGAAGCGCTCGTGCGGCAGGTGCGCCGGATCCGGGAGGGCGAGCGCGACCCCGCGCTCGACGGCTACCTGTGGCAGGCGAAGCAGTACGAGGGGCTCGTGGTGAACGTTCTCGAATCGTTCTGGGCGAACGGGACGCGGCTGCTCGCGGCCGACGACACGGTGTTCCCCGAGCCCGAGCGGGCCGCCGAGGCGCTCGCGTTCCTCCGCGGGCTCATCGCGTCGGGCGTGAGCCCGGCCTGGACGACGGCGGCGGACGAGGAGCTCTCGCGGCGCGCCTTCGGCGACGGCCACGCGATCTTCCTCCGGAACTGGCCGTACGCAATGGACCTGTTCCAGGCGCGGGACTCCAGGGTGCGCGGCCGCGTCGGGATCGCGCCGCTGCCGCGGCTCGCGCGCGGCCCGCGGGGCGCGGGCTCGACCGGCGGCGCGCACCTCGGCGTGTCCCGGCGGAGCCGCCACCCGGACCTCGCGGTCGGGCTGGTGCGCTTCCTCACGAGCGAGCGCGCCCAGAAAGCGCTCGCGCGCGGCGCGGCGCTCTCCCCAACGCGCGAGGCGCTCTACGACGACCCCGAGCTCGTGCGGAGCCGCCCCGACCTCCCGGCGCTCCGCGCGCTCATGCGCGCGGGCCGCCCGCGTCCCGTCACGCCCTACTACCTCTTGCTCTCCGCGACGGTCCAGCCCGAGTTCTCGGCGGTCCTGGTCGGCGTCAAGCCGCCAGGGCGCGCGATCGGCGACGCGCGTCTCAGGCTCACCCACTTCTTCGGGGCGCTCCGGTGACCGGGCGCGAGCGCGCAGACCGGCGACAGGCGCTTCGCTTGCTGGCGCCGACGCTCCTGGCGCTCGGCGCGCTCACGGTCTACCCGGGATTCTGGGTGGTGTGGCTCTCGCTCCAGCATCGGGTCCCGATCTTCCACGTGGCGCGCTTCGCCGGACTCGACAACTACGTGTTCCTCGCGAGCGACCCGCGCTTCTGGAACGCCGCGCGCACGACGGTGGTCTTCACCGCCCTGTCGGTGGCGCTCGAGCTCGCGCTGGGCGTCACGGTCGCGCTCGCGCTCCACCGCCAGCGGCGCGGCCGGCGGCTCGGGCTCTCGCTCCTTCTCCTGGCGTGGGCGATGCCGTCGGTGGTGACCGCGAAGCTCTACGAGTGGCTCTACCATCCCGCAGCCGGGCTCGTCAGCGTGCTGCTCGGCGGTCACGCGTTGAACTGGCTTGGCGACCCGTACCTGGCGCTCCCGGCGGTCATCCTCGCCGACGTGTGGCGCACCATGCCCTTCGTCGCGATCCTCTGCTACGCGCGCCTGGTGACGATTCCCGCGGAGGTCTACGAGGCGGCTCAGGTGGACGGCGCCGGCCGGCTGGCGACGCTCGGCCGCATCACGCTGCCGCTGCTGGGCCGCATCGTCATGTTAGCGCTCCTCCTGCGGATGCTCGACGCGCTGCGCGCGTTCGATATCATGTTTGTGCTCACGGGCGGTGGTCCGGCGGGTACCACCGAGACACTCACGGTCTACGCCTACCGGAGCCTCTTCCAGATGCTCCAGCTCGGCTTCGGCTCGGCGGTCAGCGTGGTCGTCTTTGCGCTCGTGATGGGCGTCGCGTGGGCGTACCTCCGGCTGCTCCGCGCACGCGCGGTCGTGGCGTGAGACGCCCGGAACAGACCCTTGTCGACGTGCTGGTCCTGCTGGCGCTCGGCGCGTATGCGGTGCCGTTCTTCTGGCAGCTCCTGACGTCGTTCAAGCCCGAGACCGAGCTGCTGCGCGTCCCGCCGCTCCTGCCGAGCCGGCTGACGCTCGCGCATTATAGCGTCGTGCTCGAGCAGAGCCTGATCCCCCGTGCGCTCGTGAACAGCGTGGGGATCGCGACGCTGACGACCCTCCTGGCGCTCGCGGTGGGGGTGCCCGGCGCGTACGCGATCGCGAGGCTCCCGCTGCCCGGCAAGGGCGCCCTCCTCCTCGCGATCGTCGCGAGCACGGCGTTTCCGCAGATCGCGACCGTGAGCCCGCTCTACCTCCTGATGCGCACGATCGGCCTCCGAGACACCTGGGCGGGCCTCGTCCTCGTCCACTCCTCGTTCGCGCTGCCGCTGACGATCTGGCTCCTCGTCGGGTTCATCCGCGAGATTCCCCGCGAGGCCGAGGAGGCTGCGTCCGTCGACGGCGCCGGCACGCTCGCGACGCTCCGCTGGGTCGTGGCGCCCCGGCTCGCGCCCGGGATCGCCTCGACCGCGCTCCTGACGTTCCTGTTCAGCTGGAACGAGTTCCTCTTCGCGTACACGTTCACGGCCTCGGAGGCGAGCCGGACGATTCCGGTCGCGCTCGCGCTCTTCCCCGGCGTCTACGAGGTGCCCTGGGGCGACATCGCCGCCGCGTCCATGCTGGCGAGCCTGCCGCCCGTGCTCATCGTGATCGGGCTCCAGCGGTTCCTGGTCCGCGGGCTCGTCGCCGGCGCACTCAAAGAGTAGAAAAGGGGGATCGAGCATGGAAGGACAACAGCGCTGGGGCTTCGGCGGCCGTCTTGACCCCCTGCTGAAGCGCGCGCGGCGGATCGCGATCGCGGTGATCGGTGGCACGGTGCTCCTGGTCGGTGGAGCGATGATCATCCTGCCCGGGCCGGCACTGATCGTCATTCCGGTCGGCCTGGCCATTCTCGCGACCGAGTTCGTTTGGGCGCGCCGCCTCCTGGAGCGCGTCCGGGCCCGGGTGCGGCGGGCTACGGCGCCGGACGCGCCCGACGCGAGCAAGCCCGACTCGGGGGAGCGGCGAAGCCGCACGATTTTCGAGAAATAGGCCGTGCGCGGCTCACTGAGAGAGGCGGGCGCTTCCCGGCGGAACCGCGTACACTCTCCAGGGGTTTGGGGGGCCATGTCGGGGCCTCCCATTCCCTAGATCACGAGGTGCGCCATGGGGCTCAAGTACATTGTTGTCGCCGTCGTCGCCATTGCCATCACCGCCTTTGCGCTCCAGAACAACACGCCGACCGCCGTCCGCTTCCTGTTCTGGAACCTCCCCGGGGTCCCGCTGGCGACGATCATCCTCGTGTCGGTCACCCTGGGCGTCGTGCTCGTCGGCGTGCCGCTCCTGATCGGGCGCTGGCGGCTGCGCTTGCGCCTACGCTCGCTCGAGGCGCGGGTCGGCACGACCGAGACGCGAGACGGCGAGCGCGACCGCGCCTCGGGGTCCTCGCAGTCCTGGCCGTGAGCGCGCGAACGGGAGCTTCCCGCCTGGACCGGAGGGAGAGAATGATGGAGGTCAGTCGATCACGAGCGCTGCCGGTGGTGCTGCTCGGTACGCTGATCGTCGGCGGGTGTGTCCTAGCGCCGCCGGCGGGAACGCTCGACCCGCCGCGCGTCGAGGTCCTCGCGACCGACGCGCGCGCGGTCCGCTACGGCGCGGAGGCGGCCCAGGTTTTCGAGCACCCGGAGATTCGGGACAAGGTGCGCGCGCTCTTCGGCCGCGACTGGAGCGCGGACGGCGCGCGCTGGGTCTCGGCGCCGGTGCCCGCGTTCTTCTCGAAGTCGTCGCCGCCGCAGGTGCTCCGAATCGGGGAGACCGACTACATCGCCCTGGTCGGATGCATGGCGGCGGCGTGCGCGACCCGTCGAGCGCTCGTGCTCGTGAGCGCCGACGGCGAGCGTCTGCTCGCCCGCGTGGACGACGGCGGCTTGACGCACCTCTACGCCTTCGGGCCCGGGATGATCACGCTGACGCCGGAAGATCGGCTGGTCGTCGAGGCGGCGTGGCGCGCGCTCCAGCCGCACTGACGCGTGGCGCGGACCTGATGCTTGGTCTCGTGGTGTCGCCGCGGTGGCGACGCAAGCGGCGCGGCTCGGCGCGCGCCCGGGGAGGGCCGGTCGATGGCTGATTTCTGGCGCGATCTCATCTGGACCGCCGTCCGCGACACGACGAACACGCTGAGCGTGGTGATGCCTGGTGTCCTCGCGATGCTCGCGCTCGTGGTGCTGGGCGCCGTGCTCGGCTGGATCGGCGGCGCACTCGTCAGGCGTCTCGCCCACGCCGGGGACCTCGACCGGCGGAGCCGAGAGTGGGGCCTGACGCACGCGCTCGCGCGTGCGGGCGTCTACAGGACGCCGTCGGAGCTTCTGCGGCTCGTCGTGTTCTGGGGCGTCTTCGTGATCTTCGCGACCATGGGGATCGACGCCCTCGCGATTCCCGGCGCGCCGGGCGCCACGGGGATGCTGATGTACCTGCTTCCACGCGCGCTCTCCGCGCTGCTGATCCTCGTGGTCGGCTGGCTTGCGGCGAACTTCCTCGGGCAAGCGGTGCTGATCGCCGCGGTCAACGCGAGCCTGCCCGAGGCGCGGCTCCTGGCCCGCGCGGCCCGATGGCTCGTGCTGCTGTTCGCGTTCGCGACAGCGCTCACCGAGATCGGGATCGGCCGCGACATGGTTCTGGTCGCCTTCGGCATCCTCTTCGGCGGGCTCGTGCTCGCCCTGGCGCTCGCCTTCGGCCTCGGCGGTCGTCACCTCGCCCGCCACATCCTGGAGCGCGGGCGGCTGCGCGAGCGGGTGCCCTCGGACCGCGAGACCATCAACCACATCTGAACGGCCGGCCGATCGCGGGATGCTCGCGCGGGACGAGCCCGGTCATCGCAGAGCGCCACACCGTAGGCGGCGGGGCGCCGTGCTAGAGTGGCGTATCGCCGTACGCGGAGGATCTGGACGTGAGTGGAGTGCTCATCACGTTCGAGGGCGTCGAGGGGTCGGGCAAGACGACCCAGATGCGGCGCCTCGGACGTTGGCTCCGCGCCAAAGGGCGCAGAGTCGAGTGGACCCGTGAGCCCGACGGGACGCGCCTCGGGGTCGCCGTGCGCCGCCTGTTCGAGCATCCCGGCGTCCGGCCCGAACCGCTCGTCGAGGTCTTCCTGTTCATGGCCGCGCGCCACCAGCACGTCGCCGAGAAGGTCCGCCCGTGGCTCGAGCGCGGCCGCGTCGTGCTCTGCGACCGCTACGCCGACGCGACCGTGGCGTACCAGGGCTACGGGCGCGGCGTCGACCCCAACCTGATCCGCGAGCTGAACGTCCGGGCGACCGGCGGCGTCCTGCCCGACCTCACGCTGCTCTTCGACCTCGATCCCGTCGAGGGGCTCCGGCGGATCCGCGGCCGGCGGCGCGACCGCTTCGAGCGTGAGGCGCTCGCCTTCCACCGGCGCGTGCGGCGGGGCTACCTGGAGATCCGGCGCGCGGAGCCCAAGCGCGTGCGCCTCGTGCGCGCGGCCGCGCCCCCGGACGTGGTCGCCGCGGAGGTGCGCGCGATCGTCGAGGAGTTCCTGCGTGGCGCTTGACGCGATCCGCGACCAGCCGCGCGCCGTGGCACTGCTCCGGCGGGCGCTCGAGACCGACCGCGTCGCGCACGCGTACGCGTTCGTCGGGCCCGCCGGCGCGGGACGGATGACGACGGCGCTCGCGTTCGCCCACGCGCTGCTCTGCCCGCGCGCCGGGTGCGGCGCGTGCCGCGCCTGCCGGCTCGCCACCCTGCGCCAGCACCCCGATCTTCACGTGCTGGTACCGACGCCGCCCGAGACGAACCCGAAGGGCGCGCGCGCGATCCGCATCGACGCGATCCGCGAGCTGGAGCGCCAGGCGGCGCTCCGGCCCGCGATGGCCCGCCGGAAGCTGTTCGTCCTCGACGAGGCCGAGCGTATGACGGGCGAGGCGCCCCAGGCCTTTCTGAAGACCCTCGAGGAGCCGCCCGTCGGAACGGTGATGATCCTCGTCCTGCCGCGGGCGCGTGCGCTGCCCGCCACCGTGGTCTCGCGCTGCCAGGTCGTGCGCTTCGAGCCGCGCAGCGACCAGGCCGAAGCGGCGCTGCGCGCCCAGGCGCAGGCACTCCTGGCCGAGGTGCGAGCCGAGGGCGCCGAGGTGATGTTCAGGCGAACCGAGCGCCTCGACCGCGAGACGGCGGAGGGGCTCGTGGACGCCTACTGGCTCTTCTGCCGCGATCTGGTACTGGCGAAGGCCGGCGCTCCCGCCTCGCTGCTGGCCGACGCCGGGCGTGTCGCCGAGCTCGCCCGCGAGGCCGAGACGTGGACGCTCGACGACCTGCTCGGGGCGATCGAGCTCTGCCGGCAGGCGCGCGAGGCGCTGTTGCGCAACGTGGCGCCCCGGCTCACTATCGAGGTGATACTGAGCCGCCTCGCCCTGCGGGCGGCATGAGGATACATCCATGGAACCTCCGACTGAATACCTGATCGGTGTCCGGCTCCACGAGAGCGCGCAGGCCGACGACTGCAAGCTGGTGGATCTGGACGCCCACGTGGGCGACCTTGTGATGGTCGAGACCGCGAACGGCACCGCGATCGGTGAGGTGCGGCGGCCCAGGCGCGAGCTCCCGGAGTCGAAACGCGAGCGCTTGTACCGGCGAGTCGTGCGGATGGCCAGCGAGACGGAGGTGCGCGAGTACCGCGAGCGCCGCGAGCGCGAGACGCGCGCGGTCGGCACCTGCCAGCAGATGGCGCGCGGGCGCGGGCTCCAGCTCAAGGTCGTGGACGTCGAGATGCAGCCCGCGGCGCGCCGCGTGACCGTCTATTTCAACGCCGACGAGCGCGTCGACTTCCGCGAGCTGGTCCGCGACCTCGCGCGCCAGTTCCACTCGCGGATCGAGATGCGCCAGGTCGGCGCGCGCGACACGACCAAGCTCATGGACGGCATCGGGCCGTGCGGGCGCCAGCTCTGCTGCTCGTCGTACCTCCGGCGCTTCGAGCCGATCTCGGTGAGGATGGCGAAGGCCCAGGACATGCCGCTCACCGACAACCGGCTGCTCGGCAACTGCGGACGGCTGAAGTGCTGTCTCCTCTATGAGTTCTCGACGTACCAGGAGCTCCGCTCGCGGCTGCCGCGCGTCAACACGCCGTGCCAGGCCTCGTGCGGCGGCGGGGGCTGCATGGCCGGCAAGGTGAAGTCGATCCGGGTCCTCAAGCAGTCGGTGGTGGTCGGGTTCCCGGACGGGACCGAGGCGGAAGTGCCGCTCGACCTGCTCACCTGGGAGGGGCGGCCCCACATCCAGGCCCAGCTCGAGGGATCGTGACCGACCGCGCCCGCACCTTCTACCTCACCACGCCGATCTACTACGTCAACGACCGCCCCCACCTCGGGCACGCGTACACGACGATCCTCGCCGACACGATGGCCCGCTACCGGCGCCTCGCGGGCGACGACGTCTGGTTCTTGACCGGGACCGACGAGCACGGCGACAAGATCGCGCAGGCCGCCGCCAAGGCCGGCATCACCCCGCAGCAGCTTGCCGATCGCAACTCGGCAGCGTTCCGGGACGCGTGGCGCCAGCTCGGGATCGAGTACTCCGACTACATCCGGACGACCGAGGCGCGCCACACGACGGTTGTCCAGGCGATCCTCCAGAAGCTCTGGGACGCGGGCGAGATCTACCTCGGCAAGTACGGCGGCCACTACTGCTTCGGCTGCGAGCGCTTCTACACCGAGAAGGAGATCGTCGACGGCAAGTGCCCGGACCACCAGACGCCGCTCACCTGGATCGAGGAGGAGAACTACTTCTTCAAGATGTCGAAGTACCAGGCGTGGCTGATCGAAACCGTCGAGCGCCAGCCCGACTTGATCCGCCCCGAGCGCTACCGGAATGAGATCCTCGGCTTCCTGCGGGAGCCGCTCCAGGACCTCTCGATCAGCCGGCCGAAAAGCCGATTGACCTGGGGGATCCCGCTGCCCTTCGACGACACCTACGTCACGTACGTCTGGTTCGATGCCCTGATCAACTACGTCTCGGCGCTCGGCGGCCCCGGCGCGCCGCGCTTCGAGAGATACTGGCCGCACGCCCAGCACGTGATCGCGAAGGACATCGTCAAGCCCCACGCGATCTACTGGCCGTGCATGCTCAAGGCCGCCGGCATCGACCTGTACCGTCACCTCAACGTGCACGGGTACTGGACCCTCGGCGGCCGCAAGATCTCCAAGTCGGTCGGCAACCTCGTCGAGGCGCTCGCGCTCAAGGACAAGTACGGCAACGACGCCTTCCGCTACTTCGTGCTGCGCGAGATGGTCTTCGGCCTCGATGCCGACTTCTCCGAGGAGGCGCTCGTCAGCCGTCTCAACGCCGACCTCGCCAACGACCTCGGCAACCTCGTCGCGCGCGTGACCACGCTGATCGCGAATGTCGGAGGCGGTAGCGTGCCTGCGACCGAAGGGCGGTTTGCGCGTGGAGGCGAGGCCGCATTTGGTGGGGACCTCAAGGGTGACTTTGAGAAGTCGCGCGGTAACGTCGACGCGGCGATGGAGGAGTTTGCGTTCCATCGTGCGCTCGCGGCGATCTGGGATTTCATCGGTGCGGTGAACCGCTACGTCGACACGACGCAACCGTGGGCCCGCCCGTCGAACGACATGGCACGGGGCCAGAGGGACCACGCTCTCTACCACCTGGGCCAATCCTTGTGGTGTCTCGGGCTCGTGCTGGAGCCATTCCTTCCCGAGGCTGCCCGCAAGATTCGTCACGCCCTGGGCCACACCGGAGACCCGAAGCTTGGTGACGCCGAGTGGGGACGCCTCGCTCCTGGTACCCGCGTCCAGAAGCTCTCTGGGCTCTTCCCGCGCATCGAAGCAAAAGATCAATCGGACTTGACGTACGGTGCCACGCGCACCTCTCGCAGGCCACCTGCGGGACAATCCGGCCCCGCGGTCCTCGCTACAATAGACGACTTCTCGAAGGTCGACCTGCGCGTCGCGGAGGTGCTGACCGCGGAGCCCGTGCCCAAGTCGAAGAAGCTCCTCAAGCTCACCGTGTCGCTCGGCAGCGAGCAGCGGACGCTCGTCGCGGGGATCGCCGAGCACTACGCGCCGGCCGATCTCGTGGGCAAGAAGGTGGTCGTCGTGGCGAACCTCGAGCCGGCGCAGCTGATGGGGATCGAGTCCAACGGCATGGTCCTGGCCGGCTCGACCGAAGGGAAGCTGGCCGTGCTCACGCTCGACCGGGACCTTCCGCCGGGGACGAAGATCACATGACGCCGCTGCCGCGGCTCGGTCAGGACGAGCTCGTCGACGCGGTCCTGGCGATCGCCGAGCGCGACCCGTCCATCGCGCGCGTGCTGCGCGAGATCTGCGGCCTCGACGGCGCGGTCCGCGCGAGCGCGCTCGACCTCGTCGGCGCCCACCTCCGTATCCACTCCGCAGCCGGCGACGTCCTCGACTGCGTCGCGGTGCTCAAGGGCGACGAGGTCGCGCGGCGGATCGCCGAGCGGCTCGGTCCGGCCTAGCGCCGGACCCGTCGATCCTGCCGGATGGAGCAGGCGCTGGCATGGCTCTCCCGCTGGGGCGTTTCGCTCGCCTCGCTCGGCGGCGGCCTCCTCACGCTGCTCGTCTTCCGCCGCGGTCTGCCAAACGTCGGGTGGATCGTCGGTTACCTGCTGCTCCTGTGGCTGCTCTTCGCCGTCTTCATCGAGATGCGGCAGGCCCTCGCGGGCTCGGCGCAGAAGTCCCGGCGGCTCATCGTCTCGGCGGTGGACTACACGATCCAGACCCTCTACCACGGCCTGCTCCTCTTCGTGCTGCCGGCGTATTACGCCGCCGCCACACTCACCTCGCTGAACGGCGTGTTCCTCGCGCTGCTCGTGGCGCTGGCGCTCCTGACGACCATCGACCCGTGGTACCGGGCCATCGTCCAGCCGCGGCCGTGGCTCAGCTACCTCTTCTTCGTCATGTCGATCTTCGCGCCGCTCAACGTGGCGCTGCCACTCGTGGGGGTGCCGCCGTTCCCGTCGCTCGTCATGAGCGCGTTCCTGGCGTGGGTCTCGCTGACCCCCGCCCTGCGCCGCGGGCAGCGCGCGACGTGGCCGATGGCCTTCCGCACGGCGGTCGCGGTGGGCGTCGTCGCCGCCACGTTCGTCGCGCTCGGCCGGGCCCTGATCCCGCCGGCGCCGCTCTTCCTCGCGCGCGCCGCGATCGCCTGGGACGTCGTGAACATGGACTCGCTCGAGCCCGCGCCCGACACCATCGGCGCGGACGAGCTCAGGCTGCGCGGTCTGATAGCGTACACTGCGATCTACGCGCCGGCCGGGCTCTTCCAGCCCATCAACCACGTGTGGCGGCGCGAGGGGCAGGTGGTGAACGTGGTGAGCCTCTCCCCCGTCAAGGGCGGGCGGCAGGAGGGGTTCAGGACCTATTCGCGTAAGACGTCGTTTCCGGCCGATCCGACGGGTCGCTGGACGGTGGACGTCGAGACGAGCTCGGGTCAGCTCATCGGCCGGCTGCGCTTTCGCGTGACCCCATAGAACTCCGATTCGCTGAAGGAGGTCGCCATGGCTGAGACAGTGCGAGCCGTCGATTACTTCTACATGCTGGTGCCCGACAAGCCGGGCGAGGGGGCGCGGATCCTGGGTGCGCTCAAGAAGGCGGGCGTGAACCTGCTCGCCTACTCGGGCTTCCCGAGCGGGCGGGGCGCCCAGCTCGACTTCGTCCCGGCTGATCCCGCCGCCTTCCAGGCCGTCGCCAGGCAGAACAAGTGGAAGGTGAAGGGCCCGAAGCGTGCGTTCGTGATCGACGGGGACGACCGGGTCGGCGCCTGCTGGGAGATCCTCGACAAGCTGGCCGCGGCGAAGATCAACGTGACCGCGATGGACGCCGTCGCGACCGGTGTCGGGCGCTGGGGCGCGATCCTCTGGGTGAAGTCGGGGGCCGTCAAGAAGGCGGCCGGGGTCCTGGGAGCGATGTGATCCTGGACCTCGTCGACACGCACGCGCACCTGCACTTCCCGGAGTTCGCGGGCGACCTCGAGGCGGTCCTCGAGCGGGCGCGCGCCGCCGGGGTGCGGTGCATGGTCACGATCGGCACCGACGTGGAGAGCTCGCGCGCGGCCGTGGCGCTTGCCGGGCGCGAGCCCGACGTCTGGGCTGCGGTCGGCATCCATCCCCACGCGGCGGGCCTAGCCGACGAGGCTCGACTCGCCGAGATCGAGCGGCTCGCCGCGGCGCCGCGCGTCGTCGCGATCGGCGAGACGGGGCTGGATTTTTTTCGTCTCCTCTCTCCCCGCGACGCCCAGGAGCGTGCGTTCCGGGCCCAGCTCGCCCTCGCGCGCCGCCTGCGCAAGCCCGTGCTCGTCCACTGTCGGGATGCCCACGAGGAGACGCTCGCGATCCTCGCCGAGGTGCCTGTGGGCGAGGCGGGCGGCATCATGCACTGCTTCTCGGGTGACACGGCGATCGCCCGGCGCTGCCTCGATCTGGGGCTGCTCATCTCGCTCGCCGGCCCGGTGACCTACCCGAAGGCCCGCGCGCTCCCCGAGGTCGCGAAGGTGGTGCCCGCCGACCGCCTCGTCGTCGAGACCGACTGCCCGTTCCTCCCGCCCCAGCCCTACCGGGGCAAGCGCAACGAGCCGGCCTATCTCGCGGTCACCGCCGCGCGCGTGGCCGAGCTACGCGCGGAGCCGCTCGAAGAGCTCGCGTCGCGCATGTCGGAGAACGCCCGCACGCTCCTCCGCCTTCGGTGACGCGCGCGCTCGCGCTGGCCGGCCTGCTGGAGGGCCGGTCGAACGCGGAGCGCGGGGCGGCGGTGGCGCGCCACCTGGCGTCGTGCGGCGTTCCGTTCGTCCGCCACGCGTTCACGGCGCCCGAGGGCCGCGGCGAGAGCTTCGCCGTTGACCTGGGCTCGGGCGATCGGGTCTTCGTTCTCTGCGCCCACCATGACGCGGTTCCCGGCAGCCCCGGCGCCAACGACAACGCCGCCGCCGTCGGGATCCTCCTCACGCTCACCGAGCGCGTCGCGATCCCAGCGGGACTCCGCGTGCGGCTCCTCTTCACGGCGGCGGAGGAGCTCGACTACCTCGGCGCGCGCGCCTACGTGCGCGACGTCGGCGTGGCGGGAATCGTCGGTGTGCTGAGCCTCGAGCTGTGCGGCATCGGCGACAGCCTGGTCGTGTGGGATGCGACCGAGGACACCGGGGTCACGCGGACAATCCGCCGCGCGCTCGAGTCGAGCGGACTCAAGCACGACGAGGGCTACCACGTCGTCGGCCGCATCCCGCGCTTCGGGAGCGACCACCGCGCGTTCACGGCCGCGGGCGTGCCCGCCTACGGGCTCACCGTGGTCCCGTCGGCGAACGCCGACGCGCTCCGCCAGTTCATCTTCCACCCGATGTGGGGGGCACTCAGGTTCCTGGTCCGCCGCCCCGCGCCCTTCGACACCTACCACACGCCGCGCGACGCGCTCGCCACGCTCGAGCCACGCGCGCTCGATCTCGTCGGCACGGCGCTCGCGGCAGTGATCGCCGAGTTGGGGTGAGCAGACCTAGGAAAGACGCGGGCCGGACCCGATGCGGGCGAGGAGCCGAGAGGCCCGCTGAGCCTCGGCCGCCGGCACGAGGATGATGACCTCGCCCTGGTCGCCGACCGTGAACGGGTGCACGGAGTGCGCGAGACGCGAGGAGAGAAGCGTCGGGATGCCCTCGCTCTCGAAGAGGCTCTTCACCACGACCGCCTCGGCCCGATCGCAGCGGCGGACCTCGGCGAGGCCGCCGTCCGCGCGGGGCTCGCGCGGCAGCGTCGGAAACCGGATCACCTTCCCGCGGCGGGTCATCGGTCCGAGTATAATCCCTTTGCTCGCCACCCAGCCGGCGGGAGGGACCGATGGAAAAGTTCGAGTACTTCGGCGGAATTCCCGAGATCGGAATCGTTCCCCGGGCGCCCCACGCGGGTCCCCTCGTCCGCCACGTCTACGAGCAGGAGCACGGGCGGGGCGGCTTCGCGGGCAAGGTCACCCACACCTACCATCTCTACCCGCCGAACAACTGGCTGCCGGACGAGACGCGCGTGCTCGACCGCCGCACCTGGGCGCCCGACTGGGAATCGCCGCTCGGGCCCCTCGGCGGCGTGCTCCATGCGCTCGACGTGATGTCGCCCGACGCCCCGCGCGACGTCTACCGGGGCATGGCGCGGCTCGTGGCAAACGCGACGGTGGCGATGAACGTGACGGCCCCGCGGGCGCCGATGGACTACGTCTTCGAGCACCACTCGGCCACGCTCGTCTTCTTCATCCATCAGGGCGGCGGGACGCTCGAGACGATGTTCGGCCCGATCGAGTTCCGGAAGGGGGACTTCCTGATCGTGCCCAAGGGAATCGCGCACCGGTTCGAGCTCCAGCCCGGGCCCCAGTCCTACTGGGTGTACGAGTCCTTCGCGGGTGACCCCGAGAAGTCCGAGGCGCCGACGACCGGGCAGTTCATCACGCACAGCCGGAGCGACTACAAGTTCCCGCGTACGCTCGACACGCGCAACGAGGCGGGTCGCTTCGAGATCGTCTCGAAGGTGGCCGAGGTCTACACGCGCCGGGTGCATCCGACGCACCCGTTCGACGTCGTCGGCTGGCGGGGCGACTATCTCCCGTACAAGTTCGCCGTCGAGGACGTGCGCCCGCTCGTCGCCGACCGCTCGCACGTGCCGCCCTCGGGCCACACGATCTTCAAGCTCCCGGGCTGCTACATCTGCGTCTTCACCGTGCGCTCGGTCGAGAAGGAAGGGATGTGGCTGCCGTTCTTCCACCGAAACCTCGACTACCTCGAGACGATCGGCTACCACTTCGGCGATTTCTTCAGCGGGGGCGGCGTGGTCACGGCGGGGATGGTGACGCTCCATCCGGTCGGCCTGCCGCACGGCCCGAAGCCGGCCGCCCTGAGGGCGTTCCTGGACAGCCGGAACCCCCGCGTCCATCACGAGGTCGCCATCATGGCGGACCTCGCGAACCCGACCCAGATCTCGGAGTTCGCCCTCTCCCTCTCCAAGCCGGACTACATGCGGAGCTGGGTGGACTACACGACCGACCCGCGCTTCACGCACCGGCCCGACCGGCTCGCCGAGGTCCGCGCGCTCGCCGAGCGGTACGCGGACGCGCGCGACGAGCTGCGGCCCCAGGATCCGGCGCCCGAGTGACGGCGGCCGGCGTCCTCTCCGAGGAGGCGGAGCGCGCGGCGGCGCTCGCCCTCGACCTGCGCGCGCTGCCCGACGACTTCTACGACGACCCGTTCCCCTACTACCACCGGCTGCGGCGCTGGGACCCGGTGCACCGCGGCCCGGACGGCTCGTACTTCCTCACGCGCTACGATGACGTCGTCGCCGTCTACCAGGACCACCACACGTGGAGCTCCGACAAGCGTGTGGAGTTCGCGCCGAAGTTCGGCGCGAGCCCGCTCTACGAGCACCACACGACGAGCGTCGTCTTCCGCGATCCGCCCGACCACACGCGCATCCGGAAGCTCTTCGCCCCGGCGTTCACGCCGAGGGCGCTCGCCGCGCTCGAGCCGCGCGTCGCCCGGTTCGTCGATGGGCTCCTCGACCGCGCCGCCGCCCGGGGTGGGATGGACGTGGTGGAGGACTTCGCCGCCGCGCTGCCCGTCCAGCTCATCGGCGACATGCTCGGCGTGCCGCGGGAGGAGCGCGGGCCGCTGCGCGGCTGGTCGCTCGCGATTCTCGGCGCGCTCGAGCCGGAGCCCGGCCCCCGGCGCCTCGAGGCGGGCAGCCGCGCCGTCGACGAGTTCAAGGGCTACCTCCGCCGGCTGATCGCCGACCGGCGGCGGCGCCCGAGCACGGATCCCGGCGAGATCCTGTCCGCGCTGCTCGCGGCCGAGGACGCCGGCGACCGGCTCACCGAGCTGGAGCTCCTGCACCAGTGCATCTTCCTCCTCAACGCGGGCCACGAGACCACGACGAACCTGATCGCCAACGCCGTCGTGAGCCTGCTCGAGCACCCGAGGGAGCACCTGCGGCTCCGCGCCGAGCCCGGCTTGATCACGACCGCCGTCGAGGAGTTCCTCCGCTTCCAGAGCCCGAACCAGCTCGGCAATCGGCGCGCCGTGCGCGAGGCGGTGCTCGGGGGCGTCGCGATGGACGCGGGAACGCTCGTCACGCTCGGGATCGGAGCCGCCAACCGCGACCCTGCGCAGTTCCCGGACCCTGACCGTCTCGACATCGGGCGCACGCCGAACCGCCACCTGGCGTTCATCACGGGTATCCACGCCTGCGCCGGGATGTGGCTCGCGCGGATGGAGGGCCGCGCGGCGATCGGCCGGCTCGTCGCCCGGTTTCCGAACCTCCGCGCGGCGGGACCGCCGGTCCGTGCGCATCGCGCGCGCTTCCGCGTGGTCAGCTCGTTCCCGATCACCGTCGGCTGAGCGATCGATGCGCGCCGCGATCGCGTTCGGCCTGCTGAGCAACGCTCCTGACCTCCGCCGGCGAGCGCGTGGTCGCGGGAGAGTACTGGCGCCTGATGAGCGCCACGCTTCTTCACGGCAGCCTGGATCACCTCGACGGCAACGCGATCGCGCTCTTTATCCTCGGCATGGTCTGCGAGCACGCGTTCGGGCGCGGCCAGCTCGTCGTTCTCTACGTGGCGAGCGGGCTGACCGGCTCGCTGGCGAGCCTCATGACGAGCCCGGGACCTTCGGTGGGCGCGTCGGGGGCGATCTTTGGCCTGCAGGGCGCCGCAATCGTCCTCTTCCGGACGCAGCGTGACCGCCTGCTGCTCCGCGACCGGCGCGTCGGCTTCGTGCTCCTGATCTGGGCGATCTACACGATCGCCGGCGGGCTCCTGACGCCGCTGATCGACAACGGCGTCCACGTCGGCGGCGCGCTCGCGGGCGGGCTAATCGCGCGCCGGCTCCGTCCCGTCGTCCTGGCCCCGCTCTCGGCCGAGCAGGCGGCCCGCGTGCAGCGCCGGCTCTGGCTCGTCGCCGCGGTGCTCGCCTACACGGTCTGGGGGTGGATAGGCAGTTAGCTACTGTTCCGTCCTCGGGCCACGTACGACAGGGGTCGCGTTGACCACGCGGCACGCGTCCGGTGCCCCGTTGCGGCTGGGCTCCAACCGGGCGCGCCCAGTCCGCCACCCCCGGCGACATTCCTCAACACTGATTTCAGGGACGGGACCCTAGAGGTCACGGGCGGCCGGGAGCTGCGGCAGCGAGGCGGCGGCGCGCGCGCCGCGACAGATCGCGCGCGCGACCGCGTCGGCGGCGGCCAATCCCAGGCGGGTGAGATCGGCGGGGCGGTCGCCGACGGAGAGCGCGAAGAGCGTGTCGCCGTCGAACGCCGTATGGGGTGGAGAGAGCGCGCGGTCGAAGCCGAGCATCCCGAGCGCCGCGAGCGCAGCGGCTTCGGCGCGGTCGAGGCGCGCGTTGGTCGCGATGACGCCGATCGTCGTGTGCTCCGGCGCGGCGAAGCGGCCGAGCGCGGCGCCGGCGAGGAGCGCGCGGGCCGAATCCACGAGGCGCCGACCCTCGGCGGCATCGCGCGTGCCGGCGACGAGGGCGCCGGTATCGGG
>QHTD01000401.1 GCA_003220675.1 Candidatus Rokuibacteriota bacterium
TTGAGAAGCGCCCCCGAGGTCGTTCTTCGAGTATCCTCGGGCGCATGAACGCCGCCGCCGTGCTGATGCAGATCCTAAGCTCCGCCGGAGTCCGCTACCTCTTCGGCAATCCGGGCACGACCGAGCTGCCCTTCCTCGACGCCCTCGCCGACTCCGGGCTCGAGTACGTGCTCGGGCTCCAGGAGGCGACGGCGGTCGCCGCGGCCGACGGCTACGCGCAGGCGGCGGGGACGATCGGCGTCGTCAACGTCCACGTCGCGCCCGGCCTCGCCAACGGCCTCTCGATCCTCCACAGCGCCGCGCGGGCGAAGACGCCGCTCCTCGTCACCGCGGGCCAACAAGATACGCGCTTCCTGATGGACGCGCCGATCCTCGCGGCGGACCTCGTGCGGATGGCGGAGCAGTTCACGAAGTGGGCCTACGAGATCCGCCGTGCCGAGGAGGCGCCTCAAGCACTCAGGCGCGCGCTCAAGGTTGCGTTGACGCCGCCGATGGGGCCGGTGTTCCTCTCGCTCCCGATGGACCTGATGCGCGGCGTGGTCGAGGACGCGGGCGAGGGCCCGCCCCCGGTGGCGACACGGACCCGGCCGGAGCCATCGGCGGTGGAGAGCGCCGCGCGCCGCCTGGCGGGGGCGCGCGCGCCGCTCGTGATCGCGGGAGATGGCGTGGCGCGGTCGGGAGCCGTCGCCGAGCTCGTGGCGCTCGCCGAGCTCCTCGGCGCGCGGGTCCACGGCGAGCCCGTGTACCGCCGCGTCAACTTCCCGGGCAACCATGCGCTCTGGCGTGGAGGGTTGTTCCCGACGCCGGCCGCCGTCGGCAAGGCTCTCGACGAGAGCGACGCCGTCCTGATCGTCGGCGCGAGCGTCTTCACCTGGTTCCTTCACACCGAGGGCGTGCCGTTCCGCCGAGGCCTCGCAGTCGTGCAGGTGGACGACGACCCGTGGGAGATCGGGCGAAGCTACCCCGTCTCCCTCGGCATCGTCGCCGACCCGCGCGAGACTCTCGCCGAGCTGACCCGCACGATCGCGGCACGCATGGGCGAGGCGGAGCGCAAGGCGGCGCGAGAGCGGGTGGAGACGATCGGCCAGGGGCGGGCGGAGATTGTTGCGCGCACGCGCGCCGCGGCGGAGGCCGAGGCCGCGCGGACGCCGATCGGCCAGGCTCACCTCATGCACACGCTTGCGTCGCTCGTGCCTGCAGACGTCGTGGTCGTGGACGAGTCGGCGACGTCACTCCCGTTCGTCCTCCGCTACATGCCGTTCGCGACGCCGGGGTCGTTCTTCGGCGCGAAGACCGGCACGCTCGGCTGGGGGATGGGAGGGGCGATCGGAGTCCAGCTGGCACTTCCCAAACGGAAGGTCGTCGCGACCATCGGTGATGGCTCCGTGATGTACGCGCCGCAGGCGCTCTGGACCGCGGCGCGATACCGGCTGCCGATCACGTATGTGGTTCCGAACAATACGTCGTACGCGATCCTGAAATCGGGGATGCTGAGCCTCGACCTCGACTCGGCGAAGCGGGGGATCTTCCCCGGAATGGACCTGGTCGACCCCGAGATCGACTACGTGAGCCTGGCGAGAGCCCTCGGCGTCCGCGCCGAGCGCGTGGAGAAGCCGGGCGAGCTGCGCGACGTGCTCGCCGCGTGTCTCGCGCACGCGGGGCCGACGCTCGTGGACGTCGTGATCGACCGCGGCTTCAAGGCGATGCTGTGATCCACACCGGCGGCGAATGGGTGGTGGAGGCGCTCGCCGCCGAAGGCGTCCGCTACGTCTTCGGCATCCCCGGCGTCCACAACCTCGCGATCTACGACGCGCTGCTGCGGCAGGCGAGGATCACGCACGTGCTCGCCCGCCACGAGGCGGGCGCGGCGTTCATGGCGGACGGCTACGCGCGCGCCTCGGGCGCCCCCGCCGTCGTCGTCGTGACCACGGGCCCCGGCGCGACGAACACCCTCACGCCGCTCGTCGAGTCGTATGCCGGATCGATACCGGTCCTCGTGG
>QHTD01000402.1 GCA_003220675.1 Candidatus Rokuibacteriota bacterium
AGCCTCTCCACGTCGTTGACGGCGTGGTTGAAATAGACGTCCACGTAGTCGGTGCGGAGCCGTCGGAGGCTCCCCTCCAGCGCGCGCATCATCGAGTCCCGGCGGTCGCCCGGGCTCGCGTAGGTCTTCGACGCGAGGTAGACCCGGTCGCGCTTGTCGCGCAGGACGTCCCCGATGAGCGTCTCCGAGTCGCCGCTGCCGTAGCTGTCTGCGGTGTCGAAGTAGTTGATGCCCTGATCGAACGCGTACCGGATGGTATCTCCCTCACCGGCGCCCAGGCGGCTACTCCCGAAAGAGATGTCGGATACCCGCATGCCGGTGCGGCCGAGCGTCGCGTAGCGCTGCACCCGCGCCTCGGCGCGTCGCGCCGGCTGGGCCGACGCCCGGAGTGGACGAATGCTCAGTCCGAAGGCGGCGAGCGCGCCCCGCTGCAGGAGCTCGCGGCGATTCACGTGGAGTCCTCCTCTCCAACGGACGGTACCGGGTGTCGAGCGTCATGTCCAGCCCGTTCGAGATATGATCGCTCGTCATGCGAAAGACCGTCTGCACCATGGCGAACGCGTTGACGGCCGCCCGCGTTCTGCTGGCCCTGCCGTTCGCGTTCCTCATGACCGGCGGCGGCGCGCGTCACGCGGCGCTCGCCGCGCTCGTGCTCGCCGCGGCCATCGCGACGGATGTGCTCGACGGCGCGCTCGCACGCCGCCGAGACACGGTCACCGCCGCCGGCAGAGCGTTCGACCACGCGGCCGACTGTTTCTTCGTGACCAGCGGCCTGGTGGCGGGCGCCGTCCGCGGCGCCTTCCCCTGGATCTTGCCGATCCTCGTCGCGACGGCCTTCACGCAGTACGTCGTGGACTCGTACTGGGTGCATGGCGGGCGCGCGCTCCGCACGAGCGCGCTCGGACGCTATAACGGCATCCTCTACTTCGCGCCGCTCGGCGGCGATATTCTCGTCCGTGCCGGGTTCCCCGGTCTCCAACCCGCCGTCACCGTGCTCGTCTGGGTGCTGGTCGTGAGCACGGTGCTCTCGATGGCCGAGCGCCTGTGGGCGGTCACGCGACCGTCGCGAAGAGCTCCCGGGTCGCCCGCCGGAGAAAGAGGAGACCCACCGCGGCGTTGAACAGGACGAAGAAGTTGTGCTGGACGAAGCCGAAGGTGGTCATCTCGCCCGGCCGCTCGGGAAAGAGCACGACCCACAGCACGATCGCCACCGAGTGCATCGGCCCGGGCGTGGCCGCGCCGAAGAAGATCACGGGGAGATAGCCGAGCATCTCGACGACGCTCACGGTCACGCCAAAGAGTCTGAGCGCCATCGCGTACACGACGACCGCCGCCAGCATGGCCGGCGACCGCAGCGCCAGCACGGCGGCGTAGTGCCGGAGCTTCGCCATCCGGAACGCGCGGAAGATCGGGCGCTCGCGCACGGCGAGCCCCGCGCCGATCCTGCCGCGGAAGAAGAGGTGGACGATGACGAAGACCGCCGCGGAGCCCAGCGCGATCCAGGGAATCGCGTGGAACATCCTCGGGAAGCGGTCCCACTGCAGGAGCACGCCGACCGTCGCCCAGCCGAGCAGGTAATAGTATTCGCAGAACATGATGAACAGCATGCTCGAGCCGACCTCCCACGCGGGAATCCGGTGGCGCCGGCTCAGGTAGAGCGCGATCGCGCCCTTGCTGACCTGCTCGTTGACGATGGAGAGGATGTAGGCGCTGGCGCGGATGGGCAGCACGTCGCGATACCGGAGCCGCGCGTTGAACCAGCCGGTCACGCGCCACACGACGAGGCTGTCGACGAGCAGAAAGACCGCGCAGTAGGGAACCATCAGCATCAGCCAGCGCGACCAGGCGACGTGCGCGAAGCTCGCGGCGAGGTACGGCAGGAGCCGCTGCCCTTCGGCCGCGGCAGCCCGCTCGAGGCGCACGCCGAGGTACGCGAAGCAGGCGGCCGTGATCAACCACGGCAGGAGACGCGACCAGCGAAGGGAGATGACGCTAGCCCGGCTGGACGCGAAACACGTACACGCGGCTCGTGTCGGACAGTTGCTGCCGCGGGTACTTCTGCGCCTTGGTCTGGAGCACGGCGTCCTTTTCGGCCGGATCCGTGACGAGCGCCACGGTTCGGTCGAACACCTGGTCGCCGA
>QHTD01000403.1 GCA_003220675.1 Candidatus Rokuibacteriota bacterium
CGCGGTCTGGGACCGGGCCGTCCGGGTCCGAGTGGCCGGCCAGGAGGCCCTCGGCCTCTGTCCGGAGGATCTCCTCCTCTATCTGGCGGTTCACCTGGCCGTTCATCACGCGCTCGTTGGCTTGCTCTGGTACTACGATCTCTATCTCGTCATCGAGCGGTGGGCGGACACGCTGGACTGGGAGGCGCTGATCGCGCGAGCGTCCC
>QHTD01000258.1 GCA_003220675.1 Candidatus Rokuibacteriota bacterium
AAGGTGTAGCCAGACTCGCCGCGCAAGAGCTCGAGCCGGCGGAGCTGGGCGGCGCGCTTGGGGGTGAGCGTCAGGATCCGCGTGAGCTCGCGCACCCCGTAGATCCGCTCGGCCTGGCGCCAGGTCATGGCCGCTCGCTAGTGGCGGAGGTGGCGGATTCCCGTCACGACCATCGCCATACGGTGCGCGTCGGCTGCGGCGATGACCTCCTCGTCACGCAGCGAACCCCCAGGGTGGATCACGGCCGTGGCTCCGGCCTTCGCAACCACGTCGAGGCCGTCGCGGAACGGGAAGAAGGCGTCGGAGGCGCACACGGTCCCGGCCGTCTCGAGGCCGACCTCGCGGGCGCGCATCACGGCCAGGCGCGCCGAGTCCACACGGTTCATCTGGCCCGCGCCGACCCCCACGACCTGGCCACGGGTCGCCAGCACGATCGCGTTCGACTTGACGTGCTTGGCCACGCGCCAGGCGAAGCGGAGCGCGTCCATCTCGGCAGCAGTCGGCGGACGCTTCGAGACGGTCTTGAGTGCTGCCGCGTCCAGATCGCTCAGGTCGGCTTGCTGGGCGAGCAGGCCGCCGAGAACGCTCCGGTACTCCGTGAGGCGTGGGGGAAGGCTCGCGCGATCGCATGGGACTTCGAACACCCGGCACTTCTTCTTCGTCCTCCGGAGCGCGTCGAGCGCGTCGGGCGCGAACGCGGGCGCAAAGAGGATCTCGACGAAGGTTCCGGCGAGCGCTTCCACGACGCCCATGTCGACGGCGCGGTTCACGCCGACGACGCCGCCGTAGATCGACACCGGATCGGACGCCTTCGCCCGGGTCATCGCCTCACTGACCGTGGCGCCGAGCGCGACGCCGCACGGGTTCGTGTGCTTGACGACGACCGCCGCAGGCTCGTCGAACTCGAACACGAGGGCGAGCGCCGCCGAGAAGTCGAGGGCATTGTTGTAGCCCAGCTCGGGCCCGTGGAGCTGCGTCATCGCCGCGAGCCCGAGGCGCGGCCCGTCGAGGGGCGTGTAGAACGCCGCCGCCTGGTGAGGGTTCTCCCCGTAGCGGAGCCCGAGCCGCCGCTCGGCGTCGATCCTGAGCACCGCGGGAAACTTCTCCGTTCGAGCGCCGGCTCCGCCGGCGGAATCGATCCTGGGGGCGGTCTCGGAGGGGGCCGTCGAGACCCCCTCCGACGAAAGATAACTTGCGATCGCGGCGTCGTACTCGGCCGTACGCCGGAACGCCTCCTGAGCGAGGCGAGCGCGCGTGGCCTCGGAGAGCGCCCCGCCCTTGGCGCGGAGCTCGGCGAGCACGCGCGGGTACTGGGACGGGTCGGTCACGACGCCTACGCTCGCGTGGTTCTTCGCCGCGGCGCGGACCATCGCGGGACCGCCGACATCGATCTGCTCGAGCGCCTCGGCGAGCGTGACGCTGGACCGAGCCACCGTCGCCTCGAAGGGGTAGAGGGCGACGACGACGAGGTCGATGGGCAGGATCCCGTGCTTCTCGAGCGCGTCCACATCGGCGGCAGCGTCCCGCCGCGCCAGGATGCCCCCATGGATCTTCGGGTGGAGCGTCTTGACGCGGCCGTCGAGCATCTCGGGGAAGCCGGTGACGTCGGAAACGTCACGGACGGGGACCCCGGATTTCCGTAGCAGCGTCGCGGTGCCGCCGGTCGAGAGAATCTCGATACCGAGCGCGGCGAGCGAGCGGGCGAACTCGACCACGCCGGTCTTGTCGTGGACCGAGACGAGCGCGCGGCGGACTTTCATCGAATGAGCACCTTGCGCCCCGCGATCGTGAGCCGCCCTTCGGCGAAGAGGCGGATGGCGTCGGGATACAGGCGGTGCTCCTCCAGAAGGATGCGGGCGGACAAGGTTTCTTCCGTGTCGTCGGGGTGCACGGGCACGCTCGCCTGTAGAATTATCGGCCCGGTGTCCACGCCGTCGTCGACGAAGTGCACGGTGGCGCCGGCGACCCTGACGCCGTACGCGAGCGCCTGGCGCTGAGCATGGAGTCCCGGGAACGCGGGCAGTAGCGCGGGGTGGACACCCACGACGCGCCCTGCGAAGGCACGCACGAACACCGGCGAGAGGATGCGCATGAACCCGGCGCTACAGACGAGACCGACCTGGCGCGCCGTGAACTCGCGGACGAGCGCCAGGTCGAAGGCCTCGCGGTCGGCGAAATCCTTGGGATTGATGAAGCGTGCCTCGACACCCGCGGCGCGTGCACGCTCGAGGGCCTGTGCCCGCTCGCGATCGCTGATCACGACGACCACGCGGGCGGGAAAGCCGGGACGCGCGCACGCGTCGAGAATGGCCTGGAGGTTCGAACCGCGGCCCGAGGCGAGGACGCCGAGGCCGAGCGGCGTCGCCCCGGACGTCACGCCACGACCTCCACGCCGCGCTCGCCCGCCACGACCTCGCCGAGCCGCAGGACGCTCTCGCCGGTGTCGCGCAGGACATCTGTCGCGAGGTCGGCGTCCTTGGGCGGCAGGACAATCACGTAGCCGATCCCCATGTTGAACACGCGGAACATCTCGGCGTCGGCGACCTGGCCCGCGCGCTGGAGCGTCGCGAAGACCGGCGGAGGCGTCCACGCCGTGCGCGAGATCCGCGCGCGGCACCCGTCAGGCAGCACGCGCGGGAGGTTCCCCGGGAGGCCGCCACCCGTGACGTGCGCCATCGCGTGCACCTCCGCGCGCTCCAGCAGCGCCAGCACCGGCTTGGCATAGATCCGGGTCGGCGTGAGCAGCTCGTCGGCGACCGTCCGACCGGTTCCCGGCAGGAGCGCGTCCACCCCGAGCTTCATCATGTCGAAGACGATCCGGCGCACGAGCGTGTAGCCGTTCGAGTGGAGCCCCGACGCGGCGAG
Source organism: Candidatus Rokuibacteriota bacterium (assembly GCA_003220675.1). Lineage (GTDB taxonomy): Bacteria > Methylomirabilota > Methylomirabilia > Rokubacteriales > CSP1-6 > 20CM-2-70-11. The sequence continues at coordinate 2,866 of QHTD01000258.1, forward strand.
GCCGAGCACGACGTCGCCCGGGCGGACCCGAGAGCCGTCCACGATCCGCGAGCGCTCGACGATGCCGACGGCGAAGCCCGCCAGGTCGTACTCACCGGGGGCGTACAGGTCGGGGAGCTCCGCGGTCTCGCCGCCGACGAGGGCGCAGCCCGCGAGCCGGCAGCCGGCGACGATGCCCTTCACGATCGTCTCGACGCGCGCCGGGTCAAGACGCGCGGTGCCGATGTAGTCGAGGAAATAGAGGGGCTCGGCGCCGTGGACGAGGACGTCGTTGACGCCCATGGCGACGAGATCGATGCCGACCGTGTCGTGGCGGTTGGCGAGGAACGCGACCTTGAGCTTGCTGCCGACGCCGTCGGTGGAGGAGACCATGACCGGCTCGTGGTAGCGCGAGGGCACGCTCACGAAGGCAGCGAAGCCGCCCACGCCCGCGAGGACCTCGGGACGCGCGCTGGCGCGCGCGAGGGGCGCGATGCGGCGGACCGCGTCCTCGCCGGCGTCGATGTCGACGCCGGTCGCGCGGTAGCTCAGAGGCTTCATCGAGTCGCCGGGGCCGTCCGTCAGCCGTCGAAGAGGCGGAGCTGGTCCGTCGCTTCCGGCTCCATCCCCACGCGGTAGTCGCCCGTGAAGCACGCGTGGCAGAAGTGGCTCGGGTCGGCGCCGGTCGCCTTCAGCATGCCCTCGAGCGAGAGATACCCCAGCGAGTCGGCGGCGAGATAGCGGCGGATCTCCTCGGGCACGTGGCTCGAGGCGATCAGCTCCTTCCGCGTCGGGGTGTCGATCCCGTAGTAGCACGGCCACTGGATCGGCGGGGACGAGATGCGCACGTGGACCTCGCGCGCCCCGGAGCCCCGGATCATCTTCACGATCTTCCGGCTCGTCGTGCCCCTGACGATCGAGTCGTCGACGACGACGACCCGCTTCCCCTCGAGCATCTCGCGCATCGGGTTCAGCTTCACCTTCACGCCGAAGTGGCGGATGCCTTGCTTGGGCTCGATGAACGTGCGGCCCACGTAGTGGTTGCGGATGAGCCCCAGCTCGTACGGCGTGCCCGACTCCTCGGAGTATCCGAGCGCGGCGCTCGTCCCCGAGTCCGGCACCGGGATGACGATGTCCGCCTCGGCGGGGTGCTCGCGCGCGAGCTGGCGGCCCAGCGCCTTTCGCACGGTGTGCACGTTCCGCCCCCAGAGGATCGAGTCGGGCCGTGCGAAGTACACGTATTCGAAGACGCACTGCAAGCGCTCGGCGGGCGGGAAGGGGCGGATCGTGTGGAGGCCCGCGTCCGAGACGACCGCGATCTCACCGGGCGCGACGTCGCGCTCCCCCCGGGCCTCCAGCAGGTCGAGCGCGCACGTCTCCGAGGCGACGACCCAGGCCTCGCCGAGGCGGCCGAGCGTGAGCGGGCGGAAGCCGTACGGGTCGCGGATCGCGTACATCGTGCCGGGCGTGAGGATCAGGAGCGAGTAGGCGCCTTTCACCTGGCCGAGCGCGTGGACGATCTGGTCCTCGAGCGGGCCCGCCGGTGCCCGGGCGAGAAGATGGAGGATCACCTCGGTGTCCGAGTTCGACTGAAAGATCGCGCCGTCGCGCTCCATGTCCCGGCGGAGCGTCTCGGCGTTGGTGAGGTTGCCGTTGTGGGCGATCGCGATCGGCCCGCGCGCGGTGTTGGCCGTGATCGGCTGGGCGTTCCTGAGATTGGAGCTTCCGGCCGTGGAGTACCGGACGTGGCCGATGGCGCGGTGGCCCGGCAGGCGGCGCAGGCGCTCGGGCCCGAACACGTCGGCCACCCAGCCCATCGCCTTCTCGGTATGGAAGTTGATGCCGTCGGTGGCCGCGATGCCCGCGGACTCCTGGCCGCGATGCTGGAGCGCGTAGAGTCCGAGGTACGCGACGTTGCTGGCCTCCGGATGGTTCCAGATGCCGAACAACCCGCACTCGTCGTGGAACCGGTCGTCCTCACGCCATGTGGCGCTCAAATCCGCTCCTCCACGCGCGTTCGATCCGGTCCAGCGCGACATCCACGATCGTCTTGGCTCCGAGCCGGAGCGCGAGCCGGTCGCCCCCGGTGGTCCCGATCCACCGCCACGGGATGGCCGACTCCGCCATCAGAGCCTCGAACTCGCGCACCCGCGCCGGCTCCACTGTGACTACCGCGCGCGACGGTCCCTCGCCGAACAGCACCTGGTCGGCACGGCCGGCCGCGTCGAGCGCGGCCTCGCAGCCAACCGGCTCGCGGCCTGACACGCAACCCTCGGCCAGCGCCACGGCCAGCCCGCCTTCGGAGCAGTCGTGAGCCGCCGTCACCAACCCCGCGCTCACTACCGCGCGAACCGCCGCCTGGACCTTCCGTTCCAGCTCGAGATCGAGAGGCGCGAGCCTGCCGGCCAGCCGCCGGTGGGCCCCCCAGAGATACTCGCTGCCGCCCAGGCTCACGCGCTCCGGCCCGAGCAGGGCGACACGGTGACCCGCGCCCTTGAACCACTGGGTCGCCCGCCGCCCCGCGTCCTCCAGGACGCCGACCACCCCAATGATCGGTGTCGGCAGGATCGCCTGGCCGCTGGTCTCATTGTAGAAGGAAACGTTGCCGCCCACTACCGGGATCTCGAGGGCGCGGCACGCCTCGGCGATGCCGTCAATCGCCTGGGCGAACTGCCAGAGAATCTCCGGCCGCTCGGGCGAGCCGAAGTTCATGCAATCGGTCACCCCGACGGGCGTGGCGCCCGAGCAGGAGACGTTGCGCGCCGCCTCGCAGACCGCCATGGCGGCGCCCCACCGCGGGTCCAGGACGACGTGGCGCCCGTTGCCGTCGGTGGAGACCGCGAGCGCCCGCGGCGTGCCCTTCACGCGGAGCACCGCCGCATCGGAGCCGGGCAGGACGAGCGTGTTGATCCCGACCTGCTGGTCGTACTGGCGGAAGACCCAGTCCTTGGACGCAATGCCCGGCGACGCGCAGAGGGCCAGCAGCGCCTCGCCGTAGTCGGCGGGCTCGGGCAGCGCGAGCGGGTCGAAGGCGAGCCGGTCCGCGAGCCACGCGGGCGGCGCGGTCGGCTTCGTGTACCTCGGCGCCTCGGCGAGGAGGTTCACCGGGACGTGGGCGACGACCCGACCGTGAAGCCGCACGGTCAGCGTGCCGGCGGCGGTGACCCGCCCGATCTCCACCGCATCGAGCTCCCACTTGGCGAAGATCCGCCGGACCTCCTCCTCGCGTCCCCGGACGGCGACCAGGAGCATGCGCTCCTGCGACTCGGAGAGGAGGATCTCGTACGGCGTCATCGCGACCTCGCGCTGCGGCACTCGCCCGAGCTCGACATCCATCCCGGTGCCCGCGCGCGCCGGCATCTCGGAGGTGCAGCACGCGAGGCCGGCGGCGCCCATGTCCTGGATTCCGACGACGGCGCCGGTCTTCATCGCTTCCAGGCACGCCTCGAGCAGCACCTTCTCGGTGAACGGGTCGCCCACCTGCACCGTCGGCCGCCGCTCCGAGGCCGAGTCGTCGAAGGTCGCCGACGCCATCGTCGCTCCGTGGATCCCGTCACGGCCGGTCTTGTTGCCGACGTAGAAGACCGGGTTGCCGACGCCCTCGGCGCGCGCCCGGAAGATCTGGTCGGCGCGCACGAGCCCGACGCACATGACGTTGACCAGCGGGTTACCGGCGTACTCCGGCGCGAAGGCGACCTCGCCGCCGACCGTGGGGCAGCCGAAGCAGTTGCCGTACCAGCTGATGCCCGACACGACGCCCTCGACGAGGCGGCGCGTCTTCGAGTCGTCGAACTCACCGAACCTGAGCGAGTCGAGGAGGGCGATGGGGCGGGCACCCATCGTGAAGATGTCCCTCAGGATCCCGCCGACGCCGGTGGCGGCGCCCTGGAACGGCTCGATGAACGATGGGTGGTTGTGGCTCTCGATCTTGAAGACGACGGCCCAGCCGTCGCCGATGTCGATCGCCCCCGCGTTCTCGCCGGGCCCCTGGAGCACGCGCGGCCCCTCGGTGGGGAGCCGGGAGAGGTACACGCGCGAGTGCTTGTAGGCACAGTGCTCCGACCAGAGGGCCGCGAAGAGTCCCAGCTCGGCGTAGGTTGGGTCACGGCCGAGGCGGCTCGTGATCCGGTCGTATTCTTCGGCGGTGAGGCCCGAGTCCCTCGCGAGGTCGAGCGTGACCTTCGGTGGAGCCCCCGTCAACCCCGGCTACCGCTTGAGGAAGCTGCCATCCTCGACGAGGCTTCCGAGCAGGGACTGGAACAGCAGGAGCCCGTCCGTGCTGCCCATCGCCGCCTCCGCCGCCCGCTCGGGGTGCGGCATGAGCCCGAGCACAGTGCCCTCCGGGTTCACGATGCCGGCGACGTTCTCGACGGACCCGTTGGGATTTGCGGCCCTGGTCACCCGTCCGTCCGCGTCGGCGTAGCGGAAGACGACCTGGCTACGATCCCTGAGCGTCCGGAGCGTCTCAGGATCCGCGTGGTACTTGCCCTCGCCATGGGAGATCGGCATGGTTAGCACCTGTCCCGGCCGGAGCCCGCGCGTAAAGGGCGTTTCGACGCTCTCCACCACGAGGTGCGTGGACTGGCAGCGGTACTGCAGGCACTCGTTGCGCATCAGCGCGCCGGGCAGGAACCCCGCCTCGCACAGGATCTGGAAGCCGTTGCAGGAACCCAGGACGCACCCGCCGCGGGCGACGAGGTCTCGCAGCGCTTCGACGACTGGTGAGCGTCCCGCGATTGCCCCGGCGCGCAGGTAGTCGCCGTAGGAGAAGCCGCCCGGCAGGACGACGCAGTCGAGGTCGTCGAGGTCGCGGTCCCGGTGCCAGACGTACTTCACCCGGACCGCTCTGCGGGGAGCAAGATCGTCGGCCATCTCGATCGTGTACTCCTCGAGGACGGGGTTCGCGAGGAGCTGCCGGCACATCTCGCGGACGCGCGCACGGGCATCCTCCGCCGTCGCTGCGTCGAGCTCCACGTCGATCACCTTGCCAACGCGAAGGTCGGCGACCTCTGCGAACCCGAGGCCGGCGAGCGCGCGCTTGACCGCGGCGCCCTGAACATCGAGGATACCGGGCTTGAGACGGACGAGCACCCGGACCTTCACTGTAGCGATGTCCGCGAGCCCGGCGCCGTTGGATCCACGAGGCGGCGGTAGACCTCCTGGTACGCCTCTTCCACGCCGCCGAGGTCACGACGGAACCGGTCCTTGTCGAGCTTCTCCCGTGTCTTCCGGTCCCAGAGGCGGCACGTGTCGGGCGAGATCTCGTCGCCGAGGTAGCGCCGGCCGCCGGCCCGGCCGAACTCGAGCTTGAAGTCCACCAGGAGGAGCCCGCGCCTCAGCAGGTGGGGCCGGAGGACGCGGTTGATCCTCAACGCCATACGCCTGATCCACGCGAGCTCCGCCGGGGTGGCCAGCTTCATCATCCGCACGTGGTCGTCGTTGATCATCGGGTCGCCAAGCGGATCGGACTTGTAGTAGAGCTCGACGATCGGCTGCCCGATCGGTGTGCCCTCCTCGAGTCCGGTGCGCTTGGCCAGGCTGCCCGCGACCACGTTGCGCACGATCGTCTCGATCTTGATGATGTCGAGCCTGCGGCAGAGCATCTCGCGGTCGGAGAGCGTCCCGAGGTAGTGCGTCGGCACCTTCGCGCGCTCGAGCCGCGCGAACATCGCTGCCGACATCCGGTTGTTGACGACACCCTTGCCGACGATCGTGCCGCGCTTGAGCGCGTTGAAGGCCGTGGCGTCGTCCTTGAAGTACTGGACGATCAGTTCCGGGTGGTCCGTGGCGTAGACGATCTTGGCCTTGCCCTCGTAGAGCTTCTCGCGCGTCTCGACGTTCACCGGCGCCCTCCGCGTGCTCATTGAATCAGCCCGACCCGCCGGAAGATGGCGTCCACGTTCCGGAGGTACCACGCCGGGTCGAAGCAGGCCTTCAGCTCGTCGCTCCCGATCCGTTCCGTCACCGCCGGGTCGGCCGCGAGCAGCTCGAAGAACGGCCGCCGCTCCCTCCAGGCGCGCATCGCGTGACGCTGGACGATCTCGTACGCGACCTGGCGGGCGAGCCCCGTCTCCGTGAGCTTCAGCAGCACCCGCTGCGAGTAGACGAGCCCGTGGCTCAGCTCGAGGTTCTCGGCCATCCGTGCCGGGTCCACCTCGAGCCCCTCGACGATGAACGTCGTGAGGGAGAGCAGATAGTCCAGCAGGATCGTCGAGTCCGGCAGGACCACGCGCTCGACCGACGAGTGGCTGATGTCGCGCTCGTGCCACAGCGCGACGTTCTCCAGGGCGGCCAGCGCGTTGGTCCGGAGGAGCCGGGCCAGCCCGCAGATCCGCTCCGCCAGCTCCGGGTTTCGCTTGTGCGGCATCGCGCTCGAGCCCTTCTGCCCCTCGCCGAACGGCTCCTGCGCCTCGAGGATCTCGGTGCGCTGGAGCCCCCGCACCTCGAGCGCGATCGTCTCGAGCGACGCGGCGGCCACGGCGAGCATCGCGCAGAACTCGGCGTGGCGGTCCCGCTGGACGATCTGCGTGGAGACGAGCGCGGCCTCGAGCCCGAGCTCCCGGCACACCTCCGCCTCGAGCTCGGGCTCGCCGTGGGCGAAGGTGCCCACGGCTCCCGACAGCTTGCCGACCGCGACCACCTGCCGCGCGCGACGTAGGCGCTCGAGGTTCCGCTGCGCCTCCGTGTACCAGACCGCCGCCTTCAGCCCGAAGCTCGTCGGCTCCGCGTGGACGCCGTGGGTCCGGCCGACGGTCAGCGTGTCCTTGTGGCGCAGAGCCAGCGCTCGAAGCGCGTCCTGCAGGCGCGCCTGTCCCGCGAGGAGCAGGTCCGCGGCGTCGCGGAGCTGGAGCGCCAGGGCCGTGTCCCAGACGTCGCTCGTGGTGAGGCCGATATGGACGAAGCGGGAGTCGGGCCCGAGCTGCTCCTCGAGGCTCGTGAGGAGCGCGATCATCTCGTGCTTGACGCGCTCCTGGATGGCGAGGATCCGCGCGATGTCTACGCGCGCCGTCCGGCGGATCCGCGCCATCGCGTCGGGAGGAATGCGACCGCGGCGGGTGTAGGCGTCGCACACGGCGAGCTCCACCCGGAGCCACGCCCCGTACTTGGACTCCTCGCTCCAGAGGCGTCCCATCTCGGGGCGGGTGTAACGCTCGATCACGCCCTCACCTTAGAGCAAAAATCCCCGGAGCGAAAGTCTCTGCGCTCGAGAAGGGCTGCCTGCCGGAGCGATCGAGCTGCACGCTCGATCGAGACGCGGGATGGGGGGGTTGGGGGGCCATGTCGGGGCCCCCCAAGATCAATGGTGCAGGAGCTCGCGCGGGAGGTTCCGGCGATCGAGGGGCCCCAGCGTGGTCAGGACGAGGCGGTCCTCGTCGAGGAGCTCGGTGACGAGCGCCTGCACCTCCTCGTGGCGGACGGCATCGATCGCCGCAAGCATGGCGTCGATCGTGAGGAACGAGCCGAGGTGCATCTCGTGCTTGGCGAGGCGGTTCATCCGGCTCGAGGTGGACTCGAGCGACAGCATCAGGCTACCCTTGAGATGATCCTTGGACCGCGCGAGCTCCTCCGCCATCACCCCGCTCTTCTTCAGCTCGCGGATCTCCTTGAGGATCGACTTGAGGACCTTCGAGAAGTTCGGCGCGTCGGTCGCGGCGTAGATGTAGAGCGTCCCCGTGTCGGCGTACGCCTGGACGCCCGAATGGATCGCGTACACGAGCCCCTGGCGCTCCCGCACCTCCTGGAAGAGGCGCGAGGACATGCTGCCGCCGATCACGTCGTTCAGGACGAACAGGGCGTAGCGCTCGGGCGCGGAGTGGTGCAGGCCCGGGAAGCCCATGATGACGTGGACCTGCTCGAGCGGCTTGTGGACGATGTTGACCCCGGACTTCATGACCGGCGGCGTATCCGTGCGCCGCGTGGAGGCGCGGGCGAAGCCGTCGAAGCCCCTGTCGAAGAGGTTCACGACCCGGTCGTGGGTGACGTTGCCCGCGACCGCGATCATGATCCGCGGCGGCACGTACTCCTCGCCGAAGTGGGAGAGCACCGCGTTGCGGTCGTAGCCGCTCACCGCCTCGCGCGTGCCGAGGATCGGGCGCCCGAGGGGGTGGCCCTCCCAGAGCTGCCCGGCGAAGAGGTCGTGGATCAGGTCGTCGGGCGTGTCCTCCACCATCTTGATCTCCTGGAGCACGACCGACTTTTCGCGCTCGAGCTCCTCGGCGTCGAAGACCGGGTGGAGGAGGATGTCGGTCAGGAGATCGACCGCGAGCGGCAGGTGCTCGTCGAGCACCTGGACGTAGAAGCAGGTGTGCTCCTTGGTGGTGAAGGCATCCATCTGGCCGCCGACCGAGTCCATCGTGCGCGCGATGGCCTCGGCGGTGCGCGTCTGGGTCCCCTTGAAAACCAGGTGCTCGATGAGGTGGGACATGCCGGCGCGGCCCTCGGGCTCGTGCCGGGAGCCGGTCTCGACCCACACCCCGACCGCGACGGACCGGACGTGCTCCATCCGTTCCGTGACGACACGGATGCCGCTCGGAGGGACGCTCTTCCGGTATCCTTCGCTCACGGGGACCGCCTTTTCAGGCGCGCGGAGGATTCGCCGCCTGTGGGTTCTTGAGCTTTTCCTTGTCGGCGAGCGCCGGCTGCTCGCGCAGCGCCATCTTGCGGGAGAGCCGCATCTTGCCGTTGCCGTCGATCTCGATGACCTTGACGAGGACCTCGTCACCCTCGGTCAGCACGTCCTGGACCGAGCGAATCCGGTTCTCGGCGATCTGCGAGATGTGCAGGAGCCCCTCGGTGTTGGGGATGACCTCCACGAACGCGCCGAACTCGACGATCTTCTTGACCTTACCGAGGTAGATCCGGTCGAGCTCGACCTCGCGGCAGATGTCCTGGATTATCGCGATCGCCCTCTGGACCGACGCCTGGTCCGACGGATCGTGACGAACCGGGGCGCATAGGGGCTGAGCTCGGGCCGCGGCTTCTCGATCGCCTCGCGCATCTTGGCGAGCACGGTCTGGCGGGCCTCGCGCGCCTGACGGAGCGCCGCACGCATGACCTCGAGTGAGACGCCGGCGATCTTGATGTCCATCTGGAGCGCCGTGATCCCCTTCTCCGTTCCGGCGACCTTGAAGTCCATATCGCCGTAGTGGTCCTCGCTGCCCAGGATGTCGGTCAGGATCCCGAATTTGTCGCCTTCCTTGACGAGCCCCATCGCGATGCCGGCGACGTGGGACTTGATCGGCACGCCCGCGTCCATGAGCGCGAGCGACGCGCCGCACACCGTCGCCATCGAGGAGGACCCGTTGGACTCGAGGATGTCCGACACGACGCGGATCGTGTACGGGAAGTCCGCCTCCGCCGGAAGCACCGCCTCGACGGCACGTTCGGCGAGGGCGCCGTGGCCGATGTCCCTCCGGGAGGGCCCGCCGAACCGCCGGACCTCACCCACCGAGAACGAGGGAAAGTTGTAGTGGAGCAGGAAGCGGCGCCAGGTCTCGCCCTCGAGCGTCTCGATCTTCTGCTCGTCGGACTTGGTGCCGAGCGTCGCGGACACCAGTGCCTGCGTCTCGCCGCGCGTGAAGAGCGTCGAGCCGTGGGCCCGCGGCAAGTACCCCACCTCGATCGTGATCGGCCGGATCTCGTTGAGCTTCCGGCCGTCCAGGCGGAGGCCCTTCTCGACGATCAGCCGCCGGACCTCTGCAGCCTCGATCGCCTCGAAGGCGGCGCGCGCGTGATCGCGCTTCGACTCGTCCAGGGCGAGCGCCGCCCAGACCTCGTCGAACACGCGGCTGACAGCCCCCGCCCGTTCCTGCTTCTCGGGCGTCGCGAGCGCAACCGCGAGCTTCGGCGCGGCGAGCGCCCGCACGCGCGCCTCGAGCTCCCGGTCCCGCCCGGCGTTCGGGTCGAGCGGCCAGCGCGGCTTTCCCGCCCGCGCGACCAGGTCTTTCTGGAGCCGGGCGAGGCGCCTGCACTCGGCGTGGCCGAAGGCGATCGCCTCGAGCATGGTCTCCTCAGGCACCTCGTTGGCGCCCGACTCGACCATCAGGACCGCCTCCTCAGTGCCGGCGATGACCAACTCGAGGCTCGACACGGCCTGCTGGGCGTTCGTCGGGTTTGCGACGAGCTTGCCGTCCACCAATCCGACCCGCAGCGCGCCTACGGGACCGTCGAACGGGACGCCCGACAGGCACAGCGCCACGGAGGCGCCGTTCATTGCCAGGATGTCGGGATCGTTCTGCTGGTCGGCGGAGATCGCGAGGCAGATGACCTGAACCTCGTTACGAAAGCCACCGGGAAAGAGTGGGCGGATCGGCCGGTCAATCAGCCGGGACGTCAGCGTCTCTTTCTTCGAGGGCGCGCCCTCCCGTCTGAAGTACCCGCCGGGAATCCGGCCACCCGCGTACATGCGCTCGCGGTACTCGACCGTGAGCGGGAAGAAGTCCTGAGCTTCCTTCCCGGTCTTGCCGGCGACGCACGTGGCGAGCACCATCGTGCCACCGTAGCGGACGACGACCGCTCCGTCAGCTTGCCTAGCAACCTTGCCGGTCTCGATGGAGAACGGCTCGCCGTTGATGTCGGTCTGTACGGTATGACTCATCTGAAAGATCGTCCTCGCGTGTCGGCCGGAATCCGGCGAACGCCGTGTCGAGCGGGCGAGAGCGCCCACCCCATATTCGCTGTGTCCGAGGACCCGTCCATTGGCGCCGTCACCGGCGGATCCCGAGCCTGTCGATGAGGGCGCGATAACGCTCGGCGTCCCTGTTCTTCAGGTACTCGAGCAACCCCCGGCGCTTGCCGATCAGCATCAAGAGGCCACGCCGAGAATGGTGGTCCTTGGTGTGCTGCTTGAAGTGATCGGTGAGGCCGTTGATCCGCTCCGTCAGGAGCGCGACCTGGACCTCCGGCGACCCGGTGTCGCCCTCATGGACGCGGAACTGGTGGATCAAGCTCTTCTTCTTGTCGACGGTCAGCGGCATGGGGAGCCTCCCCCAATCGCCACGCCCCGGGGAGCCGGCTCCGCCAGGACGGGTTCAAAACGCCTTTTTTTGTCCACAGATAGCGGTTAGGCTACCACGGGGATTCCGGGAAGTAAAGTTTAGGCTTCAAGAGCCCCGGCGAGCGGCGAGGACGTCGAGGGCAATCTGGCTGCGGAGGGCCTCGACGCTCGAGAACTTGCGCTCGTCCCTAAGGCGTCGGAGGAACGTGAGCCGGACCCGGTGGCCGTAAAGATCCCCCGTGAAATCGAGCAGATGGGCCTCCACCGCGAGCTCCGTTTCACCGAAGGTGGGCCGGACGCCGACGTTGATGACCGCCTGATAGTGCGCGCCCCCCACGTCAGCCTGGCAGGCGTAGACCCCAGCGGGCAGGAGGAGCGGGCGCGCCGTCCTGACGTTCGCGGTCGGAAAGCCGAGGGTTCGGCCGCGGCCCGCGCCGCGCACGACCTCGCCCTGGATGGAGTAGGCGCGCCCGAGCAGCCGCGCCGCCCTCGGGAGGTCTCCCCGCTGGAGCGCGCTCCTGATCTCCGAGGACGACACTGGGACACCGTCGACGGTCATGGGGGGGACGACGTGCGCCCTGAACCCGAGCTCGCCCGCGAGTCTCTCGAGCAGCGCGGCGTCGCCACGGGCGCCGCGGCCGAAGCGGTGGTTGAAGCCGACGACAATGTCCTGCGCCTTCAGGGTCCCCACGACCACGCGCCTGACGAAGTCCTCCGGTTCCACCACGGCGACAGCGCGGGTGAAGGGGACGACTACGGTCGTGTCGATCCCGGTCTCGGCGATCAGCTCGAGCCGCTCCTCGAGGGTGGTGATGGGGACCGGAGAGCGCTCGGGCTGGAGCACCTCGAGCGGGTGAGGATCGAACGTGCACGCGAGGGCCTGCAGGCCGGAGAGCCGCGCCTGAGCCACGGCCGTGCCGAGGATCGCACGATGGCCCAGGTGGATGCCGTCGAACGCGCCGAGCACGACGACGCTCGGGTCGGCCTCAGGCGGGTAGGACTCGAGTCCCCGGACGATCCGCATGGAGAATTCTGACGGGTTTGATCTGGCACCCGTCCGCCGCGACCGTGCCGATGCCGAGCAACCCGCCGGCGGCGTCGTGGACGCGGACGTGGGAGCCGGCCTCGCCGCGCGCCGGCGCTCGGACCTCGACCGCCTGGCCATGCACGAACGCGGCGGCCGTCCGCTCGTCGAGGGTGACACGGCGCCAGCCCGCCAGCGCGGACTCGGGCGGCTCCACGCGTGACCAGAGCACCGCCACATCGCCGTCGGTGACATCGGCCCAGGGGATCGCGTCGGCGAGACCGAAGGGGCCCACGCGGCACCTGACGAGCCGCTCGACGGCACCGCCGTAGCCGAGCGCGGCCCCGAGGTCGGCGGCGAGCACGCGCACATAGGTGCCCTTGCCGCAGACGACGCGAAGCGTAGCCCGCGGCGGGGCGACCTCGTCGACGACGATCGAACGGACGACGACCTCCCGCGGCTCGCGGTCGACCTCGATTCCCTCGCGCGCCAGCTCGTAGAGCCGCCGCCCCGCGTGGTGGACCGCCGAGTACATCGGCGGGACCTGCTTGATCCGGCCGACGAACGGCCGGCACGCCTCCTCGAGCAGGTACCGCTCCAGCCGGAAGACCGCGGTCTCCGACAGGACGCGACCGCTGACGTCGAGGGTGTCGGTCGTGAGCCCGAAGCGGACCGTCGCGACGTACTCTTTGTCCTGGTCCATGAGGTACGGCGTGAGCTTGGTCGCCTCGCCGATCAGGACGGGCAGGACGCCCGTCGCCCCGGGGTCGAGCGTGCCGGCGTGGCCGACCCGGCGGACGCGGAGTCGCCGACGAACGAGCGCGACGACGTCGAACGACGTCGCTCCCGCGCCCTTGTCGACGACGAGCACGCCGGAGCGACCGACCCTCACGCTCATCTCGCCGATCCCCCGGCCTCGGGCGCTTCGGGAGTGCCGGCGAGCGCAGCGCGGACCGCCGCGAGCACGACCCGCGTCGCCTCCGCAAGCGGCCCCGCGATCGTGCACCCCGCCGCGTTGCGATGGCCGCCGCCCCCGAACCGCGCCGCGATCCGCTGCACGTCCACGTCGCCCTTGCCCCGGAGGCTCACCTTCACCTGGCCGAGAGACTCGCGGAAGAGACACGCGACGCGGACCGTCGCCACCGAGCGCGGGTAATTGACGAGCTCTTCAGACTCGATGAACTTCTCTGGCACGGAGCCCGACGGCAGCGCGAGCCACGCGAGCCGCCCGTCGTCGCTCACCTCCACACGTGCGAGCGCCTCGCCGAGCCAGCGGAGCGCATCGGGGGCGCGGCGCTCGTAGAGCCACTCCGAGACGAACGCGGGGGCGGCCCCCGCATCGACGAGCGCCGCGGCGGTCCGGAACGTCCGCGGTGTCACGTTCGAGTAGCGAAACGAGCCCGTGTCCGTGTGGAGCGCTGTGAACAGATTGGTCGCGATCGGGGGCGTCAGCGGGGCGCCGAGCCCCACGAGCAGCTCATAGACCATCTCGCCGGTGGCGGCGGCGGAGACGTCGATCCAGTTCACGTCGCCGTAGCGCCGGTTGTCTGGATGGTGGTCGATGTTCACGACGGTGGCCGCCGCGCGGCGCGCCTGGTCGATGAGTCCCTCGGTGCGCTGCGGGTTCGGGCAATCCGTCAGGACGGCCACGTCGAACCTGCCGTCGAGGGTGTGGAGCCGCTGGTACCGCTCGACGCCCGGCAGGAACACGAGCGCAGCCGGCGCCGGATGCGGGCCTCCGTACGTCACGCTCCAGCCTCGGGCCTCCAGCGCCTGGCCGAGCGCGAGGAGCGTGCCGAGCACGTCGGCGTCGGGGTGGACGTGGCCGAGCATCAGGGCGCGGCCCGCTTGGGCCCGGAACGGAGCCAGCACGGCCTCGGTGGGCGTCGTGCCAGTCAGGGTGACGGCGCCGCTCACGATGTCGCGTCTTCGTTGAGCCGCCGGAGCAGCGCCTGGATGCGTGCGGCGTGCTCCATCGAGCGGTCAGCCCGAAAGTCGAGCTCCGGCGTGACCCGGAGGTCGAGGTGGTGGCGGAGCCACTGGCGGACGAAGCCCCGGGCGCTCCCGAGCGCGGCCAGCGACGCCGCCCACTGGTCCTCGTCGCCGAGGACCGAGACAAAGACCCTCGCCACGCGAAGGTCTTTCGAGGTCTCGACCTCGGTCACCGTGACGAAGCCGAGCCGCGGGTCCTTGAGCTCCCGCTGGAGCAGGGTGGAGATCTCCTCTTTGATGAGCTGGTTCACGCGGTCGAGCCGCTTGCCCTGCATCAGAGGACCTCCACGAATGTCTCGATGACGCGCCCTTCCACGTTGTCCTCGATGAAGTCCATCGCCTTGGAGACCACTTCGGTGGCGTGCCGCGCGTCGCCGGAGACGTAGGCGATCGCGAGGGTCGTGCGCTGCCAGACGTCCTGGTGGTCGACCTCCGCGACCGAGACCTCGAAGCGCGCGCGCACCCTCTCCTTGAGGCCCTTCAGGACGTGCCGCTTGCCCTTCAGCGAATCGACGTCCGGGAGGTGGAGCTCCACCATCCCCAGCGCGACGCGCGCCGTCACCACGGTTCCCCCCGGCGGGAACACCCGCTAGAGCGTACGCGCCACTTCCTCGACCGTGTAGGCCTCGAGGATGTCGCCCAGCTGGATCCCGCTCACGCCGTCCACGCCGATGCCGCACTCGAGCCCGGCGAGCACCTCGCGGACGTCGTCCTTGAACCGCTTCAGCGAGCCCACCGTGCCCTCGCCCACGACCTCGTCCCCGCGCCGCACGCGCACCTTCGCGTTGCGGACAATCTTGCCCTCGGTCACGTACGAGCCGCAGACCGGGCCGAGCTTGGAGATGACGAAGATCTGGCGCACCTGCGCCCGGCCGAGCGTCGTCTCGCGGATCTCGGGCGCGAGCATGCCGGCCAGGGCGGCCCGCAGGTCGTTGATCGCGTCGTAGATGACGTTGTAGCTGCGGATGTCCACGCCGTTGACCTGCGCCTGGGTCGCCGCCTTCGTCTCGGGCTTCACGTTGAACCCGATGACGATCGCGTTCGACGCCGAGGCGAGCATGACGTCGCTCTCGTTGATCGCGCCCACCGAGCTGTGGATCACCTTCAGCTTCACTTCCTCGGTCGACAGCCGCTCGAGCGCCTCGGCCAGCGCCTCCACGGAGCCCTGCACGTCGGCCTTGAGGATGAGCCGGAGCTCCTTCACCTCGCCCGACTGGATCTGCTTCTGGAGCCCCTCGAGCGTGATCCGCGTCGCGGTCTTGCCCTTGAGCTTGTCACGGTCCTGGCGCATCGTCGCGACCTGCCGGGCCTTGCGCTCGTCGGACACCGCCACGAGGACATCGCCCGCCGCGGGAACGCCGCCGAGCCCCTGGATCTCGACCGGGTCGGACGGGCCGGCGCTCTTGACCTTCTTGCCGCTCGGGTCGATCAGCGCGCGGATTCGGCCCGAGTGGGCGCCGACGACGACCGCGTCTCCCTCCTTCAGGGTGCCGTTCTGGATCAGCACGGTCGCGACGGGGCCTCGCCCGCGGTCCAGCCGGCTCTCGATGATCACGCCCCGGGCTGCACGGTTCGGGTTGGCTTTGAGCTCCAGGATCTCGGACTGGAGCGCGGTCATCTCGAGGAGCTGGTCGATGCCCGTCCCCTTCTTCGCCGACGTCGCGACGTAGATCGTCTGGCCCCCCCACTCCTCCGGGATGAGGCCATGGTTGGCCAGCTCACGCTTGACGCGCTCGGGATCGGCCTCGGGCTTGTCGATCTTGTTCACGACGACGAGGATCGGCACGTTCGCCGCTCGCGCGTGGTTGATCGCCTCGATGGTCTGCGGCATGACGCCGTCGTCGGCGGCCACCACGAGGATGACGATGTCGGTCGCCTGGGCGCCGCGGGCGCGCATCGCCGTGAACGCCTCGTGCCCTGGCGTGTCCAGGAACGAAACCTTGCCGTGCCGAGTCTCGACCTGGTAGGCGCCGATGTGCTGCGTGATCCCCCCGAACTCCTTCTCGGCGACCTTGGACTTGCGGATCGCGTCGAGGAGCGAGGTCTTGCCGTGGTCGACGTGGCCCATGACCGTGACGACGGGCGGGCGCAGCTTGAGCTGGGCGGGGTCGAGGTCCTCCTCGTCGACGACCTCACCTTCGACGGATCGGATCTCGAGATCGACATTGAACTTGTCCGCGACGAGCTTCGCGGCCGTCGGATCGAGCAGCTCGTTGACGGTCGCCATGACGCCGAGCTCGAGCAGCGCCTTGATGACCTCGCCCGACTTCCGTCGCATCTTCTCGGCGAGTTCGCTCACCGTGACCGACTCGGGCACCCGGATCAGCTCACGCTTGACCTCGGCCGGCGGCGCGGTCGTCTCGACGGCCGCGGCCGCCGCCGCTGCTGGCGCTGACGGAGCCGCGGGGCGCCCGGGCGCCGCGACGGCAGCAGCGGGTTGGGCCGGTCGCGCCGGCGCCGGCCGCAGCGGAGCCGCGGCCACGCGGGGCGGTGCGAACAGCGTTGCCGGCTGACGGGCCGGGCGCACGGGCGCCGGCGGCGGCGTCGGCCGCTCGATTGGACGGAACGGGACGATCTTCGGCTCGGGCTTCCGCGTGGGAGCGGCGGGCGATGCTGCGGCAGCCGCTGCCGGCTTCGCCGCGGCGGGCGGCGCCTCGGGCGCGGGCGTCACGACGCTCGGCTCGGGCGCGATCTCGGACTCGAGCTTGGCGACCAGCGGGGGCTCGGGCGCGATCTCCGGTGCCGGCTTCGGCTTGACGATCGTCGCCGCGGGCTTGATTTCCGCCGGCGGCTCCTCCAGAGCGATCTCCGCGACCTTCTTCGACCGCGCCGGCGCCTTCTTCGTGGCGGGCGCGCCGTCAGTCGCCGCGACGTCCTTCGGCTTCGCCGCGCGCTTGGGCTTCGGCTCCTCGGGCAGCTCACGGCCACGGCCGAGCTTGACCCGCAACGCGTTCGCGAGCGTCGTGTCGAGTGGGCTCATGGCGCGCAGCCCCTTGTGACCCATCTCCTCGGCGGCAACCATCAGCTCCTTGCTGGTCACCCCGAGCTCTTTCGCCAGTTCCATCATCTTTACCTTTGCCGCCACAGCCGCCTCACTTCCTTTAAAGCATTTTCACCGCTCGCCTCGGACTGCGGGGCCCCAGCCCCGCCAAACCCGAAGGTCCGCACTGCCGTCGCAAGCTCCTCGCTCGCTTCACAGGGCTTCCTGAATGC
>QHTD01000259.1 GCA_003220675.1 Candidatus Rokuibacteriota bacterium
TGAGCTGGTAGCGGCTCGCCGTGTAGCCGTACCGCTCGCAGGCCTCGCGGTACTCGCCGTAGATCTGGGCGATCCGCTTGATCGGCGTGAAGACCATGAGATAGGGGAAGCGCCGCTTCGCCGCCCACTCGACGGTCTCGCTCGAGCCCTGCGATGGGCACCACACGGGTGGGTGCGGCTTCTGGAGCGGGCGGGGCCACGGGTTCACGTAGGGGTACCGATAGTATTTGCCGTCGAAGGGGAACGGGCCCTCCTCCGTCCACGCGCGCAGGATCAGCTCCGCCGCCTCGTAGAAGCGCTCCCGCGAGTGGGTCGGGTTCATGGCGGTGGAGAAGTACTCCGCGCTGATGCCCCGCACGAAGCCGGAGATCACTCGTCCCCCCGAAACGACATCGAGCATGGCGATTTCCTCCGCGATGCGGAGGGGATTCTCTCGGAGGGGCAGCCCGTTGCCGAGGATCGCGAGCTTGGCGCGCGAGGTGCGGCGCGCGAGCATCGCCGCCATCACGTTGGGGCTCGGCATCGTCCCGTAGCAGTTCTGGTGGTGCTCGTTGACGCACAGGCCGTCCCAGCCGAGCTTCTCCGCGTACTCGAGCTGGTCGAGGTACTGGTTGTAGAGCTGCTGGCCGACCTTCGGGTCGTAGTAGCGGTTCGAGAGCGTCACCCACGACGAGGGCTCGTCGTGGTCCATGACGTACGGCATCAGGTGAAAGTAGTAGAACTTCACCTGGCGCCTGTCTCGGGACGGCAGAAGTCGATCACCGCCTCCGCCACCGCCGCCGGCTCCTCGAGGTGGGGCACGTGCCCGGAGTCCGCGAACACCTGGAGCCGCGCCCCCGGGATCTCCTTCGTCCACGTCTCGCCGCAGGGAACGAGGGGCGCCAGCCGGTCGTGGGCGCCCCAGCAGACGAGCGTGGGGGCGGTGATCCGCGCGAGCCGGCGCCGGAGGAGCGGGTCGTAGAGGTACGGGTTCCAGCTCACGCGCGCCAGGGCGGCGCCCAGGCGATACTGGAGCGCCAGTGTCTCGACCGACTGGTCGGGTGGCGCCAGTGCCAGCGCCGCCATCGGGTTGTGGAAGACGGTCGCCACCACCTCGGGCACGTCCATCCCGAAGAGGAAGGGGTAGATCCAGCCGTCCACCTTGATGCCGACCGGGTCGATGAGGACGAGCGACGAGAGCCGGTGCGACGCCATCGTCGCCAGCTCGGCGCCGATCCAGCCGCCGAACGAGGCGCCCACGAGGTGCACGCGGTCGAGCCCGAGCTCGTCGAGCAGATCGAGATAGTGGAATGCGAGGTCCGAGATGTGCTCGATCCACGGGGCGTCCGGCGAGCCGCCGTGGCCGGGATGGCTCGGGAAATATACGGTGAAGCTCTTGGCGAGACGCTCCTGGAACGGAAGCCAGCGTCCCGCGCCGCCGGCGCCGTGGAGGAAGAGCAGCGCGGGGCCCGCGCCGGCGGTCAAGAGATGGATCGGGGTCCCGCGGACCGAGAGCTCGCGGCGCTCGACCGTCATCAGCCGATGAAGAGGCCGCCGTTCGGCGACAGCCACTGCCCGGTGAAGAACGAGCCGTCGTCGGACGCGAGGAACAGCGCGGTCGCCGCGACCTCACGCGGCTCGCCCGAGCGCCCGAGGGGCGTCCGGGAGCGGGCCGCCGCGCGCATCAGCGGCGACATCGGCTGGGTCATGGGCGTGTCGATGTAGCCGGGACAGATCGCGTTGACGCGGATCCCGCGCGAGGCGACCTCCCGCGCCACCGCGCGCGTGAAGCCGAGGATACCGCCCTTCGCGGCGCTGTAGTGCGGCACCGACTCGAGCCCCGCGAGCGCTGCGACGCTCGACAGGTTGATGATCGCGCCGCGATTCTGGCGGCTCATCAGCCGCAGCGCCTCGCGCGTGCAGAAGAACGTCCCGTCGAGATGCACCGCGATCATCCGGCGCCATGCCTCGTCGCTCAGGTTCTCGGTGACGTCCAGATGGGTCTGGATGCCTTGCCCGCTGACCGTCTCCATGATCCGGGTCTCGAACTTCCGTCGCAGCGCCTCGCGGTCCTCGTCCGCGCCAAGGGCGATGCCGGCGTTGTTCACCAGGATGTCGAGCCCGCCGAGCTCGCGCTCGATCGTCGCGAACATCGCCCGGACCTGGGCGCTGTCGGCGACGTCGGCCTGGATCGCGCGACCGCGTGCAGGGTCGCTCATCTCCTTCACCGTCGCCTCGGCGGCCTCGAGCCGGATGTCGTTGACGACGACGCGCGCGCCCTCCTCCGCGAAGGTGAGGCAGATGGCCCGGCCGATGCCCGACCCGCCGCCGGTCACGAGCGCGATCCGATCGCTGAGCTTCAACGGTTCCGCCTCCTCCAGGACTCCGGGTCGATCAAGAAATCCTGCCGAGCTTAGGGGAACGCGTGGGAGCGGTCAAGCGACCTGTTTGCCTGACAATGGGAGTAGGATATCGCAGGGAGAGCTCTCATGGCGCGAGCCGGCATCGAGCTGAACGGCGTGCGATATCGGTGGCCGTCGCGTCCGGTCGTCGTTGTCTGCATCGACGGCGGTGATCCGGCGTACTTCGACCGGGGCGTGAGGGACGGCGTCGTCCCGAACGTCGCGCGGTTCATGAAGACCGGGTTCGCCGCTGTGGCCGACGGCGACGTCCCGAGCTTCACGTGCCCGAACAACATGTCGATCACGACGGGCAGCCCCCCGGCCGTCCACGGCATCTCCGGCAACTTCTACCTCGATCGCGAAACCGGCGAGGCGGTGGTCATGACGGGCCCGGACCTCCTCCGCTCGCGCACGATCATGGCGGAGTTTTCACGCCACGGCGCCAGGGTCGTGTCCATCACGGCGAAGGACAAGCTGCGCCGGCAGCTCGGCAAGGACATGGACCTCGCGGGTGGCAGCGTCAACTTCTCCTCGGAGTGCGCCGACCAGTGTACGCTCGAGGAGCACGGCATCGAGAACGTGCTCGAGTTCGTCGGCATGCCGCTGCCCGACATCTACTCGCCCGAGCTCTCGCTCTTCGTGCTCGAGGCGGGGATCCGGCTGCTCGAGCGGCGCAGGCTGGACTTGCTCTACCTCTCGCTGACCGACTACATCCAGCACAAGTACGCGCCCGGCGAGCCGGAGGCTGACCGCTACTACCGGAACATGGACGCGATGTTCGGGCGGCTCGACGCGCTCGGCGCCACGGTCGCGCTGACGGCCGACCACGGGATGAACGACAAGTCCAACCCGGACGGCTCCCCGAACGTCATCTGGCTCCAGGACGTCCTCGATGCGCGGTTCGGCAAGGGCGCCTGCACGGTCGTCTGTCCGATCACCGACCGGTTCGTCGCCCATCACGGCGCGCTCGGCGGCTTCGTCCGCGTCTACTGCCGCGCAAGCCTGGACCCTGCCGACGTCATGAAGGTCGCCAGAGCGATTCCGGGAGTCGAGGCCGTGTGCGACCGAGCGATGGCCGCGCGGCGGTTCGAGCTCCCGCTCGACCGCGAGGGCGACGTCGCGGTCATCAGCCGAGCCGACACCTGCATCGGCGCGTCGGAAAAAGACCACGACCTCTCCGGCCTCCGGGGCCATCGCCTTCGGACGCACGGCGGCATCTCCGAGGCGAAGGTGCCGTTCATCCTGAACCGGCCGCTCCGCGCGGAGTATGCCGCCCGGGCCGCGGCCGGGCCGCTCAGGAGCTACCAGATCTTCGATTTCGCGATCAACGGTGTCGAATGAGGCCGCGGGTTGTTGCGCTGAACGGCTAGACTCTCCCGAGGAGCTCCTCGGCGATCCGTTTGATGTCGGCGGCCTCGACCTGCCCCTTGTGCGTTTTCATGATGTCGCCGACCAGGCGCCCGACCTGCTTCGGGTCGGCGATCCCGAGCGCGGCGAGGCGCTGGCCGACGAGCGCGCGCAGCTCCGTCTCGTCGAGCCCCTTGGGAAGGTAGCGCTCGCAGAACGCGACCTCGAAGCGGAGCTGCGCCACCTGGGCGGCGCCGCGCTCGCCCGCCTTCTCGAACTCGGGGAGCGCCTTCTGGAGCTGCTTCCGATAGGCGCCGATGACGTCGCGGACGAGGGCGTCGTCCACCTGGCCCGAGAAGCCCTTCGCCGTGCGGCGCTCCTGGAGCCTGGTCTTGAGCATGCGCACCACGTTGGCGGTCCGGGTGTCCCTTGCCTTGATCGCCTGGTGGAGCCGCTCGTCGAGCTCTCGCTCGAGTCCCATCGCCGTCACTCGGGCACCAGGAGCGCCGTCAGCTCGCGGAGGTTCCTCAGAGTCTCGACGGCGTGCGCGGCGCCGACCACGTTTCGGGCGCGCGACGCACCGAGCACTGGTGAAGCGAGCCCGAGGAACTTGGCCACGAGCTCCTCGGCGGGCACCGGGTTCTCCGCGTCCCCGCGGGCCACGGTCGTCAGTTCCTCGACGATCCGCCCGTCGCGCAGCGCGATCTTGACGTGGGCGGTCGGATGATCCGTCCGGCTCGGGGACATCTTGGGACTGGTGAGGATCTCGATCCGGCGCGCCAGCTCGCGAATCCGTGGATCGCCGAGCGCGGGAGGCTCGAAGGCCGCGGGGTCGGTCCGGTTGAGCACCACCGCCGCGGCGACGGCGTAGGGAATGGAGAACTTGGCCGCGAGCGTGCTCGCAGGCTCCGGATCGGCCATACGTGCGCCGAACGGGATCGTGGTGATTCGCAGGCGCACGACATCGTCGGCCTCGAAGGGGTGGGCGCGACGGAGCGCCAGCACGGCGTCCAGGGCGAAGTGGCTGTACCGGCAGCACGCGTGGAGCTTGAAGTAGTTCTGCTCGATGCGGTAGCGCTCGCCGAGCGCTTCCACGGCGAGCGCCCCGTCGAACCGATCGCCCAGGATGGTCGAATAGACGTCCGACGGGGCGTCGCCGAGGCCCGTGAAGCCACATCGCTGCAGCTCGACCGCGAGGATTCCCTGGAGTCCCGAGCGGCCTGGATAGAGATTGCGGATCGTGGCGCCTTCGAGGGCCGGCGTCCAGGAGTTCGCCGGGCTCATCGACGCCGCGAGGTTGATGACTTCGCGGATCGTCGAGGCCGGCGCGTCGCCGAGCCTGGCGACGGCGACCGCGGTGGCGATCGTCCCCCAGGTGCCGTGGGAATGGACGTTCGCGCGCGGCGTCGTCGCGCCGCCGAGCCGCGAGCCGATCTCGTATCCCGCCACGACGCTTTCGACGAGGCGCGGCCCGTCGAGCCCCTGCTCTTCCGCGACGGCGAGGGCACCGGGGATGACGTGGATCGCGGGGTGGCCGCCGCCAAGGCGATTGCCCTCGTCCACCTCGAGCGCCACGCCGGCGGTGGCGTTCGTCAGCGCCGCCCAGGAGGCGTCGGCCTTGGCGCCGTGCCCGAGCAGCGTGACGATCCCGTGGGGAGCTCGCGTGGCGGCGAGCTGCGCGAGGCGCCTGTTCTCGGGCAGCGCGCTGCCGGCGAGGATGGCGCCGAGGGTGTCGAGCAGCACCCGCTTCGTCGCCTCGAGCGTGGCTTCGGGAAGCGCGTCGAAGCGCGTCTCGGCCGCGAGGCGGGCGAGCCGGTCGAGATAGTCGGTCACCGGCGATCCGTCTGTGAAGTCACATTAACGATCGCGGGGCGTGGCCGACGGGCACGCGCGACAGGGATCGCGGGGGCCACGCGGCACGCGTCCGCTGCCCCGTTGCGGCTGGGCTCCATCTGGGCGCGCGAAGTCCGCTGCCACGTGACGGGAACGGGCCCCGTCGACCCCTGTCGCACGCCCTCGTCGGCCACGCCGCCGCGTGCGAGCCGGCGCTTCGCATGAGTCCGAAGACCGGTCACCGGCGATCCGTCAGCGGACCGCGCCGCCGAGCGGCGGCCGCGGGCCCGCGCACGCGAGGTATCGCCCGTAGCCTGGCTTCTGCTCGAGCTCGCCCCTTGGCGTCAGCACCACCTGGCCGCGCACCAGCGTCATCCACGCCCGGCCGCGCACCGCCCAGCCCTCGTAGGGCGTGAACCCGGCGACGGAGAGGTGGTGCGACTGCTGGATCGTCCATTCGGGATTCGGATCCCAGATCGTGAGATCGGCGTCGGCGCCGGGTCGGATCACGCCTTTCTTCGGGTAGAGACCGAAGATGCGCGCCGGATTCTCCGCGAGCACGCGTGCGAGCCACGTGATGGGGAGTCCCCGCTTGACGACGCCCTCGCTGTAGGCGAGCGGCACGAGAGTCTCGAGCGACGGCGCGCCGAACGGGATCGGCTTGCCCTCGGGGTCCACGAAGATGTTCGTCCTCCCCGGTTCCTTGGCCGCCGGGACGCGCGGCGCGTGATCGCTCGCGACGGTGGCGATGGCGCCCGCGGCAGAGCCCTCCCAGAGCGCGGCGCGGTCAGGGCCCTCAGCCGGCCTGAGCGGCGGGCCGATCTTGGCGAAGGGCCCCCAGCGCTCCATCTCCTTGTCGGTGAGCAGCAGATACTGCGGACACGTCTCCGTCCAGACCTTCTGGCCCTCGGCCTGAGCGCGCTTGATGCGCTCGAGACCCACCTTCGTCGAGAGGTGCACGACGTAGACGGGGCACCCGGTGAGCCGCGCGATGAGGACGGCGCGATTGATCGCCTCCTCCTCGGTCCAGTCGGGGCAGGTCGGCGGGAAGTCGGTGGGCGCCGTGCGCCCCTCGGCGATCGCCTTGTCCTCGAGGTAGCACAGGATGTCGCCGTTCTCGCAGTGGAGCTGGCAGATGCCGCCCAGCGCGGCGAGACGCTCCATGGTCTTGGCGATGAACTCGTCTGAGACCATGCGCTTGCCGCGCTTCTTGTAGGTCATGAACAGCTTGAACGACGTGACGCCGAGCCGGAACGCCTCGGGGATGCCGTCGAGGATGTGGGGCTCGTGGTTCAGGATGAAGTGGAAGCCGAAGTCGAGGACGGAGCGCGCCTCGGCCTCC
>QHTD01000404.1 GCA_003220675.1 Candidatus Rokuibacteriota bacterium
ACCTGTCGGCGATCCTCATCTACCTCCGGACCTGCGAGCGCGGGGAGCGCGGCCGAGGGTGGTACTGGGCGGCCGTTGGCTTGTTCGCCTGCGCGCTGTTGTCCAAATCGATGGTCGTGAATCTTCCGATCGTGCTCTTGATCCTGGACGTCTATCCCCTCCGCCGCCTCGGCGGGGCCATCGGGTGGTGGAGCGAGCCCGCGCGGCGGGTCTACGTCGAGAAGATCCCGTTCGTGCTCCTGGCGGCTGCGGCAGCTGCCATCGCAGTCATGGCGCAGCTTTCTGTCCACGCCGCAGCCTCGCTGGCTCAACTGAGCGTGCCGGGCAGGGTGGCGGTCTCAGCATACGGCTTGAGCTTCTACCTCTGGAAGATGGTCGTGCCCTTGAACCTGTCGCCTCTCTACCCGCTGTCGCCCATAGTGAACCCATGGGCGATGCCGTTCGTCCTGAGCTACACCATGGTTCTCGCCATCACGGCGATCGCCCTGGCCCTCCGCCGGCGAGTGCCGGGCCTGCCAGCGGCGTGGTCGGCCTACGTGGTGGTCCTCTTGCCGGTGCTCGGGATCTTTCAGAGCGGCCCGCAGATCGCTGCTGATCGATATACCTACCTGGCAAGCCTCGGATGGGCGATCTTGGCCGGCGCTTGCCTGTTGTTCTGCTGGCGAATCTCAAGAACGTCGACGACAGGGACACCGACAACTTTACCGATTGCAGGCGTTGCCATATGTGTCGTCGCCGGGTTGGGAGTTCTCACTTGGAACCAGGTCCACATCTGGCATGACTCCGAGAGGCTGTGGACCTATACCGTTGCAATTCACCCCAACTCTTCCTTAGCCCAGTTCAGCCTCGGCATTGTGCTTAGTGCGCAGGGCAAGCCGACCGAGGCGATCGAGCACTTCCAGAAGGGCCTACAACTCAGACCTGACGAGCCCTCCGCTCACACGAACTTGGGCGTCGCGCTCATCCAGCAGGGCAAGCTGGCCGACGCGATCGAGCACTTCCGCCAGGCCGTGCGCATCTATCCTGACGACGCCCTCGCCCACACCAACTGGGGCTCGGCACTCATTGACCTGGGCAAGCCGAGCGAGGCGATCGAGCACTTCCAGCAGGCCCTGCGTATCCATCCTGACGATGCCCTCGCCCACACCAACTGGGGCTCGGCACTCATTGACCTGGGCAAGCCGAGCGAGGCGATCGAGCACTACAGCAAGGCTCTGCGCATCACGCCTGGCCTTGCCGAAGCCCAGAACGGCTTGGGCCAGGCGCTCGCTCAAGAGCAGAGGCTCAAAGGCGAAAAAACGGAATAGTTTGGAGCGGCGCGACTAACCGTGGAAGGTCCGGCGCCCTTCGTCACGGCTCCACAAGCGAATCAGGTGGCGCTTGAGGTAGGGCTCCTCGGCGTCCTTGAACGCCGTGCGGCTGTGGGCGATCCAAAGGTTGTTGAGATATTGGATCTGTCCCTTCTCGATCGTGAACTCCACCCGGAGCTCTGGCGAGTCGGCGATCGCGCGCATTCCGGCCAGGGCCTCTCGTCCCTCGCGATCCAACGGCGCGCCCGTCAGCGTCTCGGCGTTCCCGATCAGGGTCTCGTTGTAGCGAGCCACGAGGTCCCGGCCGGCCGAGTGGAACACCGGCTGCCACGCGACCTTGTCGTCACCGGGCGCATGCTCGGCCTGCCGGTCCCAGGGGAACGGACGATAGAGCCGCGGGAGAAGATCAGGACGTCGGCGCCGCAGCTCGTTGTGCACCGTGGCGAGGCTGACGACCTGGCTCACCCCGCCCTCGCGCGCCGGGCTCAGGCAGAGCAGCCCGACGCGCTCGGGAGGGAGCGCGAGCCACGGAGCGTCGGTGTGGAACTGAAGCTCCAGGTTGGTCACCGAGCGGCGCACCCCGTACTCGAGCGCCTTCCCCGTGTCCCGGACGTCGTAGATCATCGTGCCGTCCCACTTCTGCGCGACCGGCCGGCCGAGGAGCGACCCGAGCAACCAGTAGAGCGCGCAGTTCTCGTCCACCGAGAAACGCTCTACCGGGATGCGGTCGATCACGGCAAGCCCGACGCCCCGGCGCAGCTTCCGTCCCACCGCGGTCATCACTGCCGCGCAGGCCGACAGAGCGAACTGCGCCGGCGAGAGGAGCAGAAGCGGCAGCGGATCGCGGCGGAGTCTCTGGAGCGCCTGCTCCAGCTCGTCCACGGCGGCCTTCGGGAAGGGCACCATCCAATCGGACTCCGAGATCGTGCCCTGCACCCAGGCGCGGCGGCCACGAACTTGTGGAGCGAGCAAGACGGTTGTCAGGGGTCACCTCCGTTGCCGAGAAGCCCCTCGGGACGCACGAGGAGTACCAGGCGCCAGGAACATTGCCTGACATGCCCCACGAGAACAAGGATGAATGATGCCGTCAC
>QHTD01000405.1 GCA_003220675.1 Candidatus Rokuibacteriota bacterium
GCTTCTCGGAGATCTTCTCGGCGAGGTTGTTGGCGACGGCCTTGGCGATCATGGTCTTGCCGCAGCCGGGCGGGCCGTAGAGCAGCACGCCCTTGGGCGGCGTGAGCTTGTGCTCCTTGTAGTAGTCGGCGTAGAGGTAGGGCAGCTCGACGGCGTCTTTGATGGCCTCGATCTGGTCGGTGAGGCCGCCGATGTCGTCGTAGCCGATGTCCGGCACTTCCTCGAGGGCGAGGTCCTCGACATCGCTCTTCGGGAGCTTCTCGAGGAGGTAGCCCGACTTCGCGTCCATCAGGAGGTGGTCGCCGGTCTTGAGTCGCTGCGAGCGGAGCGGGTCGGCGATGATGCCGACCTTCTCCTCGTCCGCGCGGAGCGTGACGACGGCGCGCTCGGGATCGAGCTGCTCCTTGAGGACGACGACCTCACCCTGGATCTCGTAGCCGGCCGCCTCGATGACGTTGAGCCCCTCGTTCAGGATCAGCTCCTGCCCGGGCTTGAGCGCCTCGGACTTGATCGATGGGTGGAGGTTCACCTTGACCTTCCGACCCTGCGAGAGGATGTTGACGGTCCCGTCCTCGTTGGGGGAGAGGTAGACGCCGTACGTCGAGGGCGGCGCGCAGAGCTTGTCCACCTCTTCCTTGAGCGCGGTGATCTGCTCGCGGGCTTCATAGAGGGCGTTCACGAGCTTCTCATTCTGGTTGAACGCCTGCACGAGCTGGCGGTTCGCTTCCCGCAGCTTGTTCTCGAGGATCATGAAGTCCTTGGGCGTGTCCTCGAGCTTCTTGCGGAGGTGGACGGTCTCGGCCTCGAGCGAGCGGATGTAGGCCTGCAGGTCCTGGACCTGGATTTCATACTCCGTGAGCCGGCGGCGTGTGCTCGAATCGGACATGGAGGCGGGAAGGAATTTCGAGAACCCTTCGCGACTCGGGCTACTCTTCTTGTCGAACTCCTTCATAGCCCATCCCTTCTCACGTTGCCGCGTGTGCGCCCCTTGTGCACGACCACTCGCCTCGTGCTCGAAGTATAGGCGGCTGGAAAAAAGAAAGTCAAGGTTGGCCGCATACTTACCGCCCGTTGAATCCTTGAATTCGCTGCATTTTCCCCCCTCGCTGGCCGTTCCGCGCCCATTCCGAGCGTTGCCGCCGCCTTTGGCAGGTTTGAGGAGCAAGTTTCGTACCGCTCGGCCTCCTCCCTTCCCCCTCGCAACGGGTGGCAGATGCCCGAGGTTCCACGTATAAGAAGATTGATGCGCGTCCCGGTGGTGCGTCTGCCCGTCATTATTCTGACCCTCGTCCTCGCGTGGTCGTCGTCCGCGCTGTCCCAGGCTCCGAGCTCTCCGGTCCCGACCAGCGCCCGGCGCGAAGTGCGCGTCGGGGCCCTCGGCATTCCTGCGGCGCTCGATCCCGCGACGGAGCTCGAGGGGACTCTCCCGCTCATCGCGCACCAGGTCTTCGACACGCTCGTCGCCTACCACGAGGGCACGACCGACGTCGAGCCCGCGCTCGCGACCCGGTGGTCCGTCTCTCGCGACGGCCTCACCTGGTCGTTTACGCTGCGCGACGGGGTGAGGTTTCACGACGGGACCCCGCTCACCTCGGCGGAGGTCGTGGCGAGCTTCATGCGTCAGCTCCGTCCCGACGCCTCGGGGACCTCCGTGGTGTGGTCCGCACTCTTTCGGGGGACGCCCGGCATCGTCAGAGACGTGAGGGCGCCCGACCCGCGCACCGTGCAGATCGTGCTCCTGCAGCCCTACGCACCGCTGGTCACGGTGCTCGCTCACCCAGGGCTGGGAGTCGTCAAAAGCGTCACGGGGGGTGACGGCACGGCACGCCTGATCGGCACAGGCCCCTACCGCGTCGTCGACGCGTCGCCCGAACGATTGGCACTCGAGGCCGTGCCCGGCTATTGGGCGGCTCCCCCGAAGTCGGAGCGCCTCGTGTTCCTCGAGGTCAGTGGCGACGACCAGGCCGAGGCGGAGCTCGACGCGCGGACGATCGACATCTGGTTCCCGCCGGGGCCGCCGCGGCGCACCGAAGGCGCGCTCTCGCTTCCCGGCCTCCGCGTCGGCTACCTCGCGTTCCAGACGGAGAAGGTCCCCTTCTCGCGGAAGAAGGTGCGCCAGGCCGTGGCGGCGGCGCTCGATCCGGTGGTCATCGGCGTGGCACTCGAGGGCGCCGCGGTCCCGCTGCAGTCGTTCTTGCCGCCGGGCGTGTGGGCGCGGCGGGAGGGCTCGCCCGTCCTCGGCGGCAGCCGCCGGGCGGTGAAGACGCTGCTCGCCGAGGGCGGCTGGTCCGAGGCCTTCACGCCCACGCTGCTCGTGCCATCAGAGGTGTCGCCGCTGAACCTGCCCAAGGTTGCCGAGGCCATCCAGGTCGCCCTCGGCGCCCAGAACATCCAGCTC
>QHTD01000406.1 GCA_003220675.1 Candidatus Rokuibacteriota bacterium
CGCTGCTCCTCCTCCTGGTCGCCCTCCTCGTGGGGGCGGCCGGGGTGGGGGCGCACGCGTTCCTCGATCGCGCCGAGCCGCGCGTGGGCTCCACCGTCCGGACGGCCCCGACGGACGTCAAGCTCTGGTTCACAGAGCGCCTCGAGCCGGCGTTCAGCCGCGTCGAGGTCGTGAACGAGGCCGGGCAGCGGGTCGACCGTGCGGATGGCGCGGTGGATCCATTGAATCCCGCGCTCCTGCGCGCCTCGCTCGTCCCGCTGTCTCCCGGCCTCTACACAGTGATCTGGCGCGTCGTGTCCGTGGACACGCACGTCACCGAGGGGGACTTCGCGTTCCGGTTGGCGCCGTGATCCGCGCCGTTTTCTTCGACGCCGGCAACACGCTCGTGCGAATGAACTACGCGGCGATCGCCGCCGAGCTCGCCAGGCACGGCGTCCGCGCGACGTCGGAGGAGGTCCACCGCGCGGAGTGGCAGGCGCGCGTCCGGCTCGACGCGGAGGTCTTCGCGCGGGCGCCCGGCGCCTCCACCGAGAACCGGGCCACCGCCGCGCACTACGTGCGCCTGATCCTCGAGGCGCTCGGCGTCACCGACCGGGCGGTCGTGGAGGCGATGGCCGAGTGGCGGCGTTCGTACAACGCTCCCGCGGGGCTCTTCAACGTCGCCGACCCGCTGGCCGAGCCCGCGCTCAAGCTCGTGAGGGACCGCGGGCTCACCGCAGGCGTGGTCTCGAACTCCAATGGGACCATCCGCGCGATCCTCCAGACGCTCGGCCTCTTGCCCTATCTCGCCTTCGTCCTCGACTCCACCGAGGTCGGCGTGGAGAAGCCCCACCCGCGGATCTTCCAGCTCGCCGTCGAGCAGGCGCGCGTCACGCCGCGCGAGGCCGTCTATGTCGGCGACCTGTACTCGGTGGACGTGCGCGGCGCTCGCGCCGCCGGGCTCGACGCGATCCTGCTGGATCCCGCCGGGTTATGGGGCGAGCGTGACTGCCCGCGCGCGCCTGACGTCCTCGCCGCGGTCCGCCTGATCCTCGCCGAGCGCTGATCGCGGACCGCAACGCCGGCGCCGGACGGGCGGGCCCGGGAGGCTCCGGGCCGGGGCCGCGTCGACCACGCGGCTCGCGAGCGCATCGCCCGTCGCGGCTGCCCGCCGGAGCCTGTCGGAGAAAAGGGCTGTTGATCGAAGTTCGAGCGCCGGCTCCGCCGGCGCAACCGATCCAGGGGGGAGGCTTCGGAAGGGGGGCGAAGCCCCCCTCCGAGTCAACTCAGTCGGGCAGCGTGACGAAGGGGTACTTGCGGAGCGCGTCGTAGATCACGCGCTTCATCGCCTCGATCTCCGCGTCCGTGTGTGCCTCGAAGCGCAGGGTGAGGTAGGGGTTCGTGTTCGACGCGCGCACGAGGCCCCAGCCGCTGCCGGGGAAGAGCACGCGCGCCCCATCGGTGTCGATCGTCTCGTACCGCGCCTTCAGCTCGCGCGTCAGCTCCGCGATCACGCGGAACTTCTCGCCGTCGGGGCACGGCGCCTTCAGCTCGGGCGTGGCGCAGAGGTGCGGCACCGAATCGAAGAGACGCGAGATGGGCTCGGGCGAGCGGGCCGCGGTCTCGATGATCTTGCAGGAGGCGAGGATCCCGTCGTCCACGCCGTAGTAGTTCTCGGCGAAGAACATGTGACCGCTCACCTCGCCGCCCAGGAGGATGCCCTCCTCGCGCATCTTGCGCTTGAGGTGCGAGTGCCCGGTCTTCCACATGACGGGCACGCCGCCATGCGTCCGGATGTCGTCGATCAGCGACTGCGAGGACTTCACGTCGAAGACGATCTTGGCTCCCGGGTGGCGCCCGAGGAAGTCGCGCGCGAGCAGGATCAGGACGAGGTCGGCCTCGTGGCGCCGGCCACGCTCGTCGACGACGCCCACGCGGTCGGCGTCGCCGTCGTACGCGATGCCGAGGTCGGCGCCGGCCTCGACGACCTTCGCCTGGAGGTCCACGACGTTGGCGGGGTCCTCGGGGTCGGGCAGGTGATTGGGAAAGCTGCCGTCGGACTCGCAGTGGAGCTCGACGACCTCGCAGCCGACGCGGCGCAGGAGCTCGGGCGCGTAGAGCCCCGCGACGCCGTTGCCGGCGTCCACGACGACGCGCGGGCGCCGGTCCAGGCGGATCAGCCGGCTCACCGTGTCGAAGTAGTCGTCCCGCGGGCTCCGCGTCTCCCGCGCGCCCTGGCCGCTCTCGAGGTCGCCGCGCTCGATGAGCTTGCGGAGCGTTTGGATCTC
>QHTD01000117.1 GCA_003220675.1 Candidatus Rokuibacteriota bacterium
CACTCCTCCAGGAAGATCCCAAACTGCGCAAGACCATCGACGGGCTTATCCAAGGCATCACCCTGTGATCCCCGGGTCTCCCCGCGGCCTGCACACGGCTATCCACGGGGACCGAGTGCCGGAACCTCAGCGGCAAGCGCCACTTACCTTCAACTTTCCCGATCCACACCGACTGCATACTATTACGACTACGCTATTGTTGTTCTTCTCTGAAAACCAACGGAGAACCTCATGGAAGTCGTAATCGACCGTGACGCGTTTCTCAAGGGCCTGCAGATGGTGCAGAACATCGTGGAGCCCCGCCAGACGCTCCCGATTCTGGCGAACGTCCTCCTCGAGAGCGACAGCGACGCAGTGCGCGTCACCGCGACGGACCTGGAGGTCGGAGCACGCGTCGCGATCCCCGCGAAGGTCGCGTCCAAGGGGGCCATCACCGTGTCGGCTCGGAAGCTTGCCGAGATCGTCAAGGAGCTCCCCACCGCTCCGGTGGCGCTCAAGGTGACGGACAACGCGAGCGTGAGTCTGCGGTGCGCCGGCGCAACGTATAAGCTCGTCGGCCTGTCGCCGGACGACTTCCCGCCGGTCGTTCCGGCATCGCCGGCGTCGTGGGTGAGCCTGGACACGAAGACGCTCCGGGAGATGCTTGGCCAGACGAGCTTCGCGATCTCCCACGACGAAACGCGCTATGCCCTGAACGGGATCCTCTTGGTGCTTCAGGAGAAGGACGTCCAGATGGTCGCGACCGATGGCCATCGGCTCGCCACGTCGAAGCGGAGCCTCGGTAGGGGCGTCGGGGGCATGACGGGCATTGTGCCGCGCAAAGCCATCATTGAGATCATGCGCGTCTTAGGCGCAGGTGAAGACGTCCAGATCGCGATCACGGAGAATCAGTTCGTGCTCCAGATGCCGAGCTTCGTGATGACGGCGCGGCTGATCGAGGGGCAGTTCCCGAATTATGAGGCAGTGATCCCAAAGGGGCATCCCGGCCGGCTCGTCGTCTCGCGATCCGCGTTTGCGGCGGCACTCCGCCGCGTCGCCGTCATGGCCGAAGACCGCAACAAGCCCGTCAGGCTCGCGCTAACTCCCACCGCCCTTCGCCTGACCGCTTCGAGTCAGGATCTTGGGGAGGCGGAGGAGGTGCTCGAGGTCGAGTACCACGGCGGAGAGCTCGTGATCGGGTTCAACTCGCGCTATCTCCTGGACGCGATCTCGGCCGTCGAGCGAGAGCAAATCGTCCTCGAGTTGAAGGACTCCCTGAGCCCGGGCGTGATTAAAAGCGTCGAGGAGGAGGGGTACTGCTGTGTTATAATGCCTATGCGGATCTAGTAGCTAGTTTCCCCTTCAAAAACAGGAGTTTAGAGGGTGCAGATCGGGCGGGCGAATGCCGTCGATTTTCGCAATTATCGCACCCTCTCCCTGACGCCGGCGCGGCGTCTCAACGTCTTCAGCGGCCCGAACGGCCAGGGCAAAACGAACCTCCTCGAGGCCCTTGGCCTGCTGGTAACCGGGCGCTCGTTTCGAACGCCAAGGACCGCTGAAATCCCGCGCTGGGGCTCCCGGTCCACCTCGGTCACGGGCGACCTCGTCCGTGCCGACGGGACCCCCGTGGCGCCCCGGACGGTCCGGAGGACGATCGAGGGGCTCGACGACGGGACCTGGCAGAACAGTGGCGAGTCGGTCGAGTGGGCGCGCGCGATCGCGTTCGGCTGGCAGGACCTCGAGATTGTGAACGGCGCGCCCCTGGCCCGGCGCAGCTTCATCGACGGGTTCGCGGGGCGCCTCTATCCAGTACACCTCAAGGCGCTGATCGAGTTCCGCCAGCTCCTCGCCCGGCGGAACAGGCTCCTCCAGCAGCGCTCCGGAGACGCCGCCACGCGCGCCCAACTCGAGCCGTGGAACGACCAATTCGCGACCGTGGGCATGGATCTCGTCAATCGTCGCCGGCGGGCGGTGGCCGCGCTCCAGACGGAGCTCGCCCGGGTCTACGGGGCGCTGTGCGCGGCGCGCTCCAAGGTCGAGATCCGCTACCGGACCGCGCTGGGGGAGGCGTCGGACGCGGCGGCGCTCCTGGCGGCACTCGAGCGGGCGCGGCTCGAGGAGCTCCGCCGAGGTCAGACGCTGGTCGGGCCCCACCGGGACGACCTCGCGATCGAGATCGACGGGGTCGACGCGCGCGCCTTCGGGTCGCGAGGGCAACAGCGGCTCGTGGCGCTGGCGCTGCGCCTCGCCGAGGTGCTGCCGGTCACAGAGGCGGCGGGGACCGCGCCGGTCCTGCTCCTCGACGACGCGCTCTCCGAGCTCGACCCGGCGGTCCGCGAGCAGGTCGTGCGTGAGCTCGACGGCGCCGAGCAGGTCTTCCTCACGACACCGGAGCCGCCGACCGTGACGGGCGCCGCTGTCTTCTACGTGCACGCGGGAGGGGTAGCCGCCGCATGAGCGCCGAGAGCTACACGGCGAGTGACATCAAGGTCCTCGAGGGGCTCGAGGCCGTCCGCAAGCGCCCCGCGATGTACATCGGGGACACGAGCGCGTACGGCCTCCACCAGCTCGTCTACGAGGCGGTCGACAACTCCGTGGACGAGGCGCTCGCCGGCTCCTGCGACTACATCAAGGTCATCCTGCACTCCGACGGCTCGTGCTCCGTCGGCGACAACGGCCGCGGCATCCCGGTGGACATCCACAAGGAGAGCGGCAAGCCGGCCGCCGAGGTCGTCCTGACGGTCCTGCACTCGGGCGGGAAGTTCGATCACTCCGCGTACAAGGTGTCGGGCGGCCTCCACGGCGTCGGCATCTCGGTCGTCAACGCGCTCAGCGAGTGGCTCGAGGTCGAGATCTGGCGCGGGGGCAAGGAGTGGACGCAGCGCTACGAGCGCGGTGTCCCGAAGGCGCCCCTCAGTGCGACCGGGACGTCGAAGAAGACCGGGACGATCATCCGCTTCAAGCCCGACGCCAAGATCTTCGAGGAGACGGCGTTCTCTTTCGACACGCTCTCGAACCGCTTGCGCGAGTTGGCGTTCCTCAACCGGGGCCTCAAGATCGTCATCGAGGACGAGCGCGACGGGCGGAGCCACACCTTCCTCTACAAGGGCGGCATCGTCGAGTTCGTCAAGCACCTCAACCAGATCAAGACGCCGATCCACCCGAAGGTGCTGTTCGTCGAGGGGAAGAAGGGCGATATCGAGATCGAGGTCGCGCTGCAGTACAACGATGGGTACCAGGAGAGCGTCTTCTCGTTCGCGAACAATATCAACACGCGCGAGGGCGGGACGCACCTCACCGGGTTCCGCGCAGCGGTGACGAGCCGGATCGCGGCCTACGCGGAGGCGAACGGCTTCCTCAAGGGCTTCAAGGGGGGCGTCACCGGCGACGATGTGCGGGAGGGGCTCACCGCGGTGGTATCGGTGCGGTTGCCGGAGCCGCAGTTCGAGGGCCAGACGAAGGCCAAGCTCGGTAACAGCGACATCAAGGGGCTCGTCCAGCAGGTCGTGAACGACAAGCTCGCCGAGGCGTTCGAGGAGGACCCGACGACCGCGCGCAAGATCGCCGACAAGTGCGTGCGCGCGGCGCAGGCCCGCGAGGCTGCGCGCAAGGCGCGCGAGTTGACGCGCAAGAAGGGCGTGGACGACGAGGGGCTGGCGGCGAAGCTCGCCGACTGCTCGGAGCGCGAGCCGCGGTTGCGGGAGCTGTTCCTGGTGGAGGGCGACTCGGCCGGCGGCTCGGCCAAGCAGGGGCGCGACCGTCGGATTCAGGCCGTCCTGCCACTGCGCGGCAAGATCATCAACTCGGAGAAGGCGCGCTACGACAAGGTGCTCTCCCACAATGAGATCCGGCTACTCATCTCGGCGATGGGCACGGGCATCGGCACGGAGGAGTTCGACCTCGCGAAGCTCCGCTACCACAAGGTCATCCTCATGACCGACGCGGACGTGGACGGCGCGCACATCCGGACGCTGCTGCTCACGTTCTTCTTCCGCCACATGACGCCGATCATCGAGGCGGGCCACCTCTACATCGCCCAGCCGCCGCTGTTCAAGGTGAAGCGGGGCAAGGTGGAGAAGTACCTGATGTCCGAGCGGGAGTTCGAGGACTTCTTCCTCACCGCGTGGGTCGAGGCCGCGAAGGTGAAGGTGCCCGGCGCGAAGACGCCGCTCACGGGCGCGTCGCTCCTCGAGCTCCTCCGCGCGGGCTCCGAGTACCGGGCCCTCTTCGGCAAGCTCGTGAAGCGCAGCGTCCCCGGGCCGATCCTGAGCGAGCTGCTCCGGACGAAGTTCCGGGGCACCAAGCGAGGCGTGGGGCACGCGGAGATCGGCGAGGCCCTCGTCGCCGCGGCCGCGGCGGTCAACGGCTATACCATTACGGTCCAGCCCGGCGACAACGGCGACGCGCGCTGGGTCACGATCGCCGGCCCGCCGGCCATCACGTTCAGCACGGACGTCTTCAGGTCGGCTGACTATGCGACGCTGCTGGACCTCTGGGAGAAAATTGCGGCCGCCGCGAAGGGGCCGACGACGCTGATCGACGAGGCGGGCCGCGAGACCCCGGTGAAGGGGGTCGACGAGCTGCTGCACGCCGCCCTCGAGCGGTCGCGGGCGGGCGCCACCTTCCAGCGCTACAAGGGCCTCGGCGAGATGAACCCGGAGCAGCTGTGGGAGACGACGATGAATCCGGAGACGCGGACACTCCTCAAGGTGACGATGGAGGACGCGGTCGGCGCCGACGAGATGTTCACGGTCCTCATGGGCGACGCGGTCGAGCCGCGCCGGGAGTTCATCGAGAAGTACGCGCTCGACGTTGCCAATCTCGATATCTGAGCCGTGGTGAGCCACCCGAGCTAGAGGCCCATGCCGAACGAGCGCCAGGTGCCGGTTCCGATCGAAGAGGAGATGCGGAAGTCCTATCTGGCCTACGCGATGTCCGTCATCGTCGGCCGTGCGCTACCGGACATCCGCGACGGCCTCAAGCCCGTCCACCGGCGGGTGCTCTACGCCATGCAGGAGCTCGGGCTCGTCTCGAACCGCGCCTACAAGAAGGCGGCGCGCGTCGTCGGTGAGGTGCTCGGGAAGTACCACCCCCACGGCGACTCGCCCGTCTACGAGGCGCTGGTCCGGATGGTCCAGGAGTTCTCGCTCCGTTATCCGCTCGTCGACGGGCAGGGGAACTTCGGCTCGATCGACGGCGACCCGCCCGCGGCGATGCGCTACACGGAAGTGCGTCTGGCGAAGATCGCCCACGAGATGCTCGCCGACATCGACCGGGACACGGTGGACTTCGTTCCGAACTTCGACGAGTCGCTCCAGGAGCCCACCGTGCTGCCGACGCGTCTGCCGAACCTCCTCGTCAACGGATCGGCGGGCATCGCGGTGGGGATGGCGACGAACATCCCGCCGCACAACCTCGCCGAGGTCGTCGACGGGCTCGTCATGCTCGTCGACGATCCGGAGACGCCGATCGAGCGGCTCACGCAGGTGGTCAAGGGGCCCGACTTCCCGACGCGCGGCTACATCTACGGCACCGCCGGAATCGCCGACGCGTACACGACGGGGCGCGGCACGATCACGCTGCGCGCCAAGGCGCACGCCGAAAAGATGCGGGGCGGACGCGAGGCGATCATCATCACCGAGCTCCCGTACCAGGTGAACAAGGCGAGCCTCATCGAGAAGATCGCGGAACTCTCCGGGGAGAAGAAAATCGAGGGGATCTCGGAGATCCGCGACGAGTCCAGCCGCGAGGGGATCCGGGTCGTGCTCGAGCTGGGGCGCGGGGAGATCCCGCAGATCATCATGAACCAGCTCCACAAGCACACCCAGATGCAGACGACCTTCGGGATCATCATGCTGGCGCTCGTCGACCGGCGGCCTCAGATCGTCAACCTGAAGCAGATGCTCGAGGCGTTCGTCCGCTTCCGTCGCGAGATCGTGACACGGCGGACGCGCTTCGATCTGGCGCGCGCGGAGGAGCGGGCCCATATCCTCGCCGGCCTCCGCAAGGCCGTGGAGCACCTCGACGAGGTGATCCGCCTGATCCGCCAGGCCGAGAGCCCGGACGCCGCGAAGGACGCCCTGATGGCCCGCCTCGACCTCTCGGAGATCCAGGCGAAGGCCATCCTCGACATGCGGCTCCAGCGCCTCACCCAGCTCGAGCGCCACAAGGTCGTGGAGGAGCACGAGCAGACGCTGGCGCTCATCGAGGAGCTGAAGGGCATCCTGGCGTCCGAGCGGAAGCTCATGGAGATCATCCGGAAAGAGCTGCTCGCGCTCAAGGAGGAGTACGGCGACGCGCGGCGCACCGAGATCCTCACCGAGACGACCGAGCTGACGATCGAGGACCTCT
The DNA here is from genome assembly GCA_003220675.1 of Candidatus Rokuibacteriota bacterium. Taxonomy (GTDB): domain Bacteria; phylum Methylomirabilota; class Methylomirabilia; order Rokubacteriales; family CSP1-6; genus 20CM-2-70-11. Next base: position 6,331 of record QHTD01000117.1, read on the forward strand.
TGGCCGACGAGGAGATGGTCGTCACGATCACGCGCTCCGGCTACATCAAGCGGACCCACGTCGAGGCGTATCGGAGCCAACGGCGTGGCGGCAAAGGCGTGACGGGCATGGAGACCAAGGAGGAGGATATCGTCGAGGACCTCTTCGTCGCCTCGACCCACTCCTACCTCCTCTTCTTCACCGCGCTGGGCAAGGTCCATTGGCTCAAGGTCCACGAGATCCCCGAGGGCGGGCGCCAGGCGAAGGGGAAGGCGATGGTGAATCTCCTGTCGCTCGGCGAGGGCGAGGCGGTCGCCACGTGCGTGCCCGTGCGCGACTTCGGGGCGGGCGGCTACGTCCTCTTCGCGACCAAGCAGGGCAAGGTGAAGAAGACCGAGCTGGAAGCGTTCTCGCACCCGCGCGCCGGCGGTATCCAGGCGATCGGCCTCGAGGACGGCGACATGGTCATCACGGCGCGCCGCACCGACGGCCAGCGCGAGGTGATGATCGCGACGAAGCTCGGCATGATCATCCGCTTCCCCGAAGAGGAGGTGCGCCCGATGGGGCGCGCCGCCGCCGGCGTGAAAGGCATCGAGCTGGAGGAAGGCGACGAGGTCATCAGCGCCGACGTCGTGCAGGAGGGCGTCGCGATCCTGACCGTCACCGCGCGCGGCTACGGCAAACGGACGCCGCTGGAGGAGTACCGACTCCAGGGCCGGGCGGGCAAGGGGATCATCGACATCAAGACGGGCGGCCGCAACGGTAACGTCGTCACGATCCTCCAGGTGCGCGACGGCGACGACATCCTCGTCGTGACGACCAAGGGCAAGATGATCCGCTTCCACGCCGCCGACGTCTCCTCGCAGGGCCGCAATACCTGGGGCGTCCGCATCATCGAGCTCGACCCGGACGACCACGTCGGCTCCGTCGCCCGCGTCGACGCCGAAAGCTCCGCGCCCGTCGAAGCGCAGTAGCGTCCGTGCTGGACCTCCGGCTGATCCGTGAGGATCCCGAGGCGGTCGCGCGCGGGCTTGCCGACCGGGGCGGCGCCGAGCTCGTGAAGGATGTCCTCGCCCGCGACGCCGAGCGCCGCCGCCTGATCCACGAAGCCGAAGAGCTGAAGGCCAGCCACAATCGTGCCTCGAAGGAACTGGCCCGCAAGTACCCCGGCGGGGCGATTCCCGCCGACGTCCGACACGACATGCGGGTGAGAGCCGATCGCATCAAAGAGCTCGATGCCGCGATCGGCACGATCGACGCCGAGATCGAGCGTCTCCTCCTCCAGCTCCCGAACCTTCCCGACCCGTCGGTGCCCGCCGGGACGACCGAGGACCAGAACGTAGAGGTGCGCCGGCGGGGAACGCCGCGCGCGTTCGGGTTCACCCCGAAGTCCCACGAGGAGCTCGGCGAAGCGCTCGGGCTCCTCGACTTCGAGCGTGCGGCGAAGATTGCGAAGTCGCGGTTTACGATCCTGTGGGGCGCGGCGGCGAGGCTCGAGCGCGCGCTGACGCAGTTCATGCTCGACCTCCACACGCGGGAGCACGGCTACACGGAGGTGTGGGTGCCCCACCTCGTGAACGCCGCGACGATGCAGAACAACGGGCTCCTGCCCAAGTTCGAGGAGCAGATCTTCAAGACGCTCGAGGCCGACGAAGGCCGCACGCTCTACATGATCCCCACGGCCGAAGTGCCCGTGACGGCACTCCACACCGGTGAAGTCCTCCCCGAGGCGTCGCTCCCGCGTCGCTACGTGTCGTTCACGCCGTGCTACCGCCGCGAGGCGGGGACGTACGGCAAGGACATGAAGGGCATGATCCGCCAGCATCAGTTCGACAAGGTCGAGCTGGTGAAGATCACGACGCCCGCGCAGTCGAACGACGAGCTGGAGTCCATGGTCCGGAACGCCGAGGAGGTGCTCCAGCGCCTCGAGCTCCCCTATCGGGTGGTGCTCCACTGCGCCGGCGATATGGGGTTCCAGGCGGCGAAGAGCTACGACGTGGAGGTCTGGCTGGCCGGGCAGGGGAAGTACCGCGAGATCTCTTCGTGCTCGAACTGCACGGCGTTCCAGGCGCGCCGGGCCGAGATCCGCTACCGCCCCGCCGCCGGCGGCCGCGCCGAGTACTGCCACACGCTCAACGGCTCGGGGCTCGCCGTGGGCCGCACGCTCGTCGCGGTGCTCGAGAATTACCAGGAAGCGGACGGAAGCGTCGCGATCCCGCACGCGCTTCGACCGTATATGGATGGGCTCGCCCGCCTGACGCCGACGACGTAGAACCGGCGCGCGACCTGCACGGCGCCGCTCGCCCATGCGACAATCCGTGCTGACGGAGGGCTAGCCTCAACTGGTAAGGCAGTGGACTTGAAATCCACCGGGGCGCAGGCCCCTTGGGGGTTCGAATCCCTCGCCCTCCGCCACTCAATCTTTCTGGCAATCCTCCTCGTTCTTGTGAACCAGGACCTTCCCCGAGACGACGCCGGGGTTGGGCGATCGCCCCGGGACGATCGCCGTCGTGAACGGCTGACTCTTGAGAATCGGCCGATCGCACTTCGCACAAATCCAAGGCTGACTCATCGTTGATCCCCCTGAGATCACCCGGCGGCGCACTTCGCCCGATCAATCGGGCTCGCGAGCGATGAACGCCTGGTAGCCATTCGTCTGGAGGTCCCGGAGTTTCGATACCGCCTCCGCATGATCGGAGAACGGGCCAACGCGCACCCGCAAAAGGAGCTGTCCGCGATGACTCGTAGGGATCGCCACTCTGTCCATCGACACCGGAAGGCTCTGCTCGAGGAGACGGGATGCGATCTCACCCGCGTCTGGCCGTGTGAAGGCGCCCAGCTGAATCCAATAGGATGTGGCGCTTACCGGAGCCGCGCTCGCTGGCGGCACACGCGCCTGCAATTCGGGCGGGCGGGGTCGGATGAGCTCTGTGACGTGGTCGTCTCTGTCACCGGCGGCGTCCCGCTCGAGGACCGCGGCTGGGCTCACCTCGTCCCGCGACGCGTGTTCCGTGGCCCGTGCACCGAGCGGAACCTCGCCGGCCGCAGCCGAAACGGTCGGCGTTCTTGGGCTGGTGGTCTTTAGCCGAGCGACGAGTTCCGCGAATGACGACTGCTGGATGATCCTGTGGAACTGAGCTCGGTAATTCGCAACGAGGCTGACGCCGTCGATCGAAACGTCGTAGATCGCCCAACGCTGACCATGCTGAATCATTCGATACTCGAGCGGAATCTCGCTTCCGTCGCGACACCCAATCGTGGTCGTGACGGCGGCCCGGTCGCCGTCGATGGACTCGCCGAGATAGCGGATGGCCAGGCCGCGATGCACGTTGGCCCGTGACGCAATCCTAGAGACGTAGGCGTGCTCGAGGAGCTCCCCGAAGAGCCGGACAAGCTCGTCTCGCTCGGTCGACGTCCGGGCGTGCCACTCGCGCCCGAAGGCGAGTCTCGACGCCTCGCGGACATCGAAGCGGTCGCCGACGACGCTGCGGATCGCCGTCAGAAGCCTCGCCGGCCTTTCTCGAAGCTCAGGATCGTCGAGAAGGTGGTTCACCGTCATGAACACCCCGTCGAGTGTGTCGGTTGGCGGCCCCGCCAGGACGTCACAGCAGAGGCCGAGCACAAGCGCGAGAGCGGCCGCGGGCGCAACGCGGACCATAGCACCTTCATAGCTTGGCCACCCCGGGGTTCACGACTTTTTTCTTCCGGCGGGCTCGCGGCTGGTACCTCGTGTCGACCCGAAGGTGACCGGCCTTGAGCCCTCCGTTTACTTCACGCTTGAATCTGCCAGATCGCGGATGGTAGAGTCGCGCCTGTCCTGGATCTTGGGTCGGGGAGGTTGTAACGACACGGCGATGCCCATCTTTCTCCTGCGCTCGCTGCTTCGGGAGGTCATCACTGATCTCTCCCGCCCCGCGTCCCGTGCCGGCGAGCCGACAAGAGAGCTCACGATGCGCTATCTGATCGTCGTCGCACGGAATGAGCCGGCGCTCTACGAGCACTTGCGAGGTCGCCATGAGAGCGACCCGGGGGTCCGGGTCGTGGTCGACCGGCGCGGTGCCCGCGATGTGAGATCGACGGATAGCCCGCCACCCGTCGAGCGCCGGCGACGCCGGTCGTGGCTCGCGACCGGGGCCTCTCACGAGCTCGTCCAGGTCGCGCGGGAGGACACGACCACCGCATCCCCGAGTCCGAAACAGCAACCCAGCGTTCACTACGAGGAGGCACGACGGCCGATGAGCGAGATGGAGATTCTCGAAAGTCCGCAGCAGGTGACCCGGTGGCTCGCCGAAAGCCAGCATATACTCGGCCGCGTGATCCCCGCACTGATCGAGGATCGGGATCGCCTGCGCCAGACTCTTGAGGCGAGGGAGCGTGAGCGCGAGGGGCTCCACGGAGAGGTCAGCGAGCTCCGCCGTAACCTCGGCTCACTCCAGGGCGAGCTCGAGAGGCTGCGCGGCGAGCGGGTGGCGATGGCCGAGACCGTCGGCGGCGTCGTGGGCTTGCTGGGACAGCTCCAGCAGCCGCTGGACGAGCTCGGGCGCCGGCTCCATGCGGCGCAGCCGGGCTCGGTCGACACATAGCGGTCTAGCGGGATCGTCTCGCCCTCGACGGCCCTCACGCTCGCCCTGCTCCGCTGCTGGGCGGACGTCGTAGCCGGAGTGCGCCCGCATCACGCGAACGCGCTCCAGCGCACGATCCGGTGCGATGCGTTTGGGAGGGAAGACCGATGGCTGTGACGGCGCCAGATTTGCGAAAGAAGAGCGACGCGGAACTTTGGGAGCTCCTACATTCGGACGAGGTGGATTCGCCTACGCACAGGCAGTGTCTCGTGATGCTGGAGATGCGGAATATCGAGAAACAATTGAGAGCCGCGACAGAGCAGGCGAGGGCTGCGGCTGACCAGGCGATCGTCTCACACGGAATGGTCGCCGCAACCCGAGGGCTGGTCGCCTTCGCTCGGGGCCTGGTGAGAGCGACGTGGGCTCTCTTCGCGGTCGCCGCAGCGATCCTCATCCTCACCGTCGTGCAGATTCTGATTGCAACGAAGGTGATCGGGCCATGACTGCCGCGATCCGGCGCGCGATGGAGTCATACCGCCAGTCGACGCTCCCAGTGCACGCTGCAGGCGGAGCACTCTAGCCACGCCACGCCCCACAGGACGCCGTTCTCGGTCACCTCCAGGATGCTGCCCGCGAGCCCGTCGCACACGCGATGCTCCGCGAAATACGTCTCGAAGCTCCGAACGAGGTCGGCGATGGGAGGCGAGAGCTTCGTCGCGGCGGCCCGGCTCATTCCGCTTGTCTCCGCGCGCGCTCGGCCCACGGGTCCTCGGGCGATCCTCCAGGCACGAACGCGACGAGCGTCCGCCGCCAACTCTCAGCCAAAGCGTCGATCATCGCGCCTGAGACCGAGGCCGGCCCAGGGGAGTGGGGGGCGCCGACGAGGCGCCGGCATTCTCGCTCCCACAGGTCGAACCCCTGGTTGATCGCGGCGACCACGCTCTCCTTGCTCATCCGCGCGAGGGCGAGCCATTGTTCGACCGTCTGCGGGTGCGCGTCGCCGCCCTCCTTGGGGAGTTGCTCGAGCGCTTTCATAACGGCCGACAGCGCCTCCGTGTAGGCCTCGAAGGTCTGTCGCACCGCATCGGCGAAGTTTGCGGCGTTCTCCATGAGCGTCCCCCTTCGCGATCCGAACGGACACACGGAACCCGTCGAGGAAGGGTGTTATATCATTTGAATCCGTTCATCGCCAGGCGAGCTACCGGCCGTCACACCGGCCGCTCAGCGAGAGGAGACGACCTATGGGCAGGATGGGGAAGGGACTGTGGC
>QHTD01000408.1 GCA_003220675.1 Candidatus Rokuibacteriota bacterium
CTCCAGGCGCACGACGCCGGGGCGCTCGAGCAACCAGGCGAGCGTCACCTCGCCGTAGACGCCGATCGCCGCGCCGAGCTGGCGCGCCAGTGCGAGGTACTCCGCCGCCAGCGCCTGGTCCACAGAAACCTGTTGCCCGGAGGCGCCCGCGGCGGGGGAGAGCTGGACGGCGATCTCCACGTGCCCGCGCTCGAGACGCGCCTGCACCACGCGACGCGCGTCCATCTCGAGGCCGGCGAGGGCGCGCGGGAGCCGGAAGGTCACGTCGAGGTGTCGGTGGTTGAGGGACCGCGCTTCCACAGTGATTGCGATCGGCCCGGCGCTGACCTCCGCCCGACCGAATCCCGTCATGCTGCGAAGGGACGGGACATGCCGGGTGCGGGCGGGTGTCATCTAGCGATTTTAGGGTGAAATCGCCTGAAGGGTCAATCTGTTGCGATTGACAACCTCCGAGTGGGCCGGCTACACTCAGCCGCTTGACGCGCTGGGCGCTCGCGACCATCGCCGCGCTGCTGTTTCTCGGCATCGCAGTCGCTGCCGCCGCGCGCTTCTTCGGCCGACCCGGTTCGCGCGCCTCGATCTTCGTTTCGGTCGTCTCCGCTTGGCTCGGCGCGTGGGTCCTCTGGAGCTTCGCGGGCGGCCTCCTCCTGCGCTACGGCGTGCTCTCCACCTACCACGGCCCGCTCTTCGCGCCGGTCGCGCTGCTCGGCGCTCTGTTCCATTACCGGGCGCACGTGCGGGCGGGGCGCGTCGAGGGGCTCGCGGTGTTCGTGGGCGGCCAGCTCGCCTGGCTCGCCGTGGTCCTGGTCCAGAACGGCGCGCTCGGCTTTTGATCCGATCGTGTGAAAAAGTTTTCCTAGTGAGGCCCGGACTACATACCGGCCTCGCAGCGCGATCCCGATCTCCGTCCATTTCCGGTAGGCGCGCGCGCGTGGGCTAGGGGGGCATTTACGTAACAAGTCCCCCACATACGCAGAATTTTTCACTTTGAGCACTCCGCCCCGCGGCGCTGGCACGAGGCTTGCGCTCTCTTGCGTGGCTCGTCGGTTACGAGTCCATTGGCCAATTCCGGCGATCGGCACTCCATTCTCTGAAGGAGAGCGTCTATGTTACTGAAGCGCGCTATTGTCGTCACGGCCCTCCTCACGATCGCGTGCGCCCTGCTGATTCCGACGCTGAGCGCGGCCCAGACTCCGTCCCCGACATCGTCATTGCTGGTCAAGCTCGTCGACGGGCTCAGCGTGCAGGAGCAGGCCGACGTCATTGCGCGCAACGGCGGCGTGGAAATCTCCTCGATCCCGGCGCTCCGGCTGCACGTCATCCAGGTCGCGCCGGCCGATCTCCCCCAGGTCCTGGCCAACTACCAGGCCGATCCCCAGGTCGTCAACGCTGAAGAGAACAAGACACGTCAGTCTCAGGCGTTCCCAACGGACCCGCTCTATCCGAGACAGTGGGCGCTCGCGAAGATCGGCTGGGATCAGGTCTTCGGCGCTGTCATGCCGACGGGCTCGGCGATCGTGGCGATTCTCGACACCGGCGTCGACGCCCAGCATCCCGACCTGGCGGGGAACGTGATCCCCGGCACATCGATTCTCGACGGCTCGGCGGGGACGACGGATCCGAGCGGCCACGGCACCTGGGTGGCCGGCATCGCGGCGGCGCAGACGAACACCACGCCGGTCGAGGGGATTGCCGGCGTCGCCTATGCGGGCGTGCGGATCATGCCCGTGACGGTGCTCGATGTGAATGGGCTCGGGCAAGACAGCGATGTCATCGCCGGGGTCATCTGGGCCGCGGATCACGGCGCCGACGTCATCGTGATGGCCTTCAGCAACCCCGGCTTCAGCCACAACCTCCAGGACGCCATTGACTATGCATGGTCGAAGAACGTGGTCCTCGTGGCCGCGACCGGCAACGACGGCGTCAGCACGCCGACGTTCCCCGCCGGGGACCGCGGGGTCATGGGCGTCGCGGCGACCGATCCCAACGACAGCCTGGTGCTCTTCAGCAACTCCGGACAGAGCGTC
>QHTD01000118.1 GCA_003220675.1 Candidatus Rokuibacteriota bacterium
ACGAAGGGCTCGCTCGCCGACGCCGTCGCCCGCCTCCGGCCTGGGATGAAGGTGCTGCTGCCGCCCGCGTGCGGAGAGCCGCAGGCGCTCGTCGGCGAGATCTGCCGTCAGGCCACGAGGCTCTCCGACCTGATGCTGCTGGGGGGCATCCACCTCGGCGACTACCCGTGGGCGCGGGCCGAGCACGCGCCGCTCCGCTTCGGGACGTGGCACATGTCGCCGAGCCTCGACGACGCGCGCCGCCGGGGGCGCGTGGAGTTCCTCCCGATACGCTACTTCGACCTCACGCGTGAGCTCGTGCCCGGCGGCGCGTGGGCGCCCGACTGTGTCCTCGTCCACTGCGCGCCGCCGGACGCCCGCGGCTACGTGAGCCTCGGCGTCTCCGTGGGCGTGACCCTGCCCGCGGCACGCCGCGCGCCCCTCGTTATCGCCCAGGTCAACCCCGCGATGCCGCGCACGCTCGGCAACGCGTTCCTCCACCGGAGCCAGATCGACGCGTGGGTCGAGGTGGACGAGCCGCTGACGCCGTACCCGCCGCCCGTCGTCGGCGACGTCGAGCGCGCGATCGGCCGCCACGTCGCCGCGCTCGTGCCCGACGGCGCCACGGTGCAGGTGGGGATCGGCGCGATCCCCCAGGCCGTGCTCGAGGCGCTCGTGGACCACCGCGATCTCGCGCTCCATTCGCTCCTGGTGGACCCGTCCGTGGCTCTCGTCGAGAGAGGAGCGGTCACGAACGCGCTCAAGCGCTTCCATCGCGGCAGGATGGACATCGCCGAGGCCATGGGCACGCGCCGGCTCTTCGACTTCGTCCACGACAACCCGCTCGTCAACATGGACTCGTCGGCGTTCGTCCACGACCCGGAGACGGTGGCGCGACTCGACCGGTTCGTGGCGATCAACTCGGCGCTCGAGGTGGATCTCGCGGGGCAGGTGACGGCGGAGAGCCTGGGGCCCCGGCAGGTCGCGGGCATCGGGGGCCAGTTCGACTTCGTCCTGGGCGCCTCACGCTCGCGGTGGGGCGCGGCGATCATCGCGCTGCCCTCGACCGCGCGCGACGGCCAGGCCTCGCGCATCGTGCCGCGTCTCTCCCCGGGCGCCGCCGTGACGAGCCCACGCTTCCTGGCGGACTGGGTCGTGACCGAGCGTGGAGCTGCCGCGCTGAAGGGGAAGGGAGAGCGGGGACGCGCCGAGGCGCTGCTCGCGGTGGCGCATCCACGGTTTCAGGGAGAGCTGGAACGCGCGCTTACCGCTTCTTAGCGGTCTCGATCCTCTCGAAGATCTCCTCGTCCGTCGGGAAGCGGTACGTCGTCTGGTTGGAGTAGACGACCTTGCCGTCGATCGAGACCTCGAAGATGCCGCCGGCGCCTTCCTTCAGGCTGGCGCTAAGGCCGTACTTTTTCTTGATGGCCTCCTGCAAACTGGAGGCCTGCGGCAAGTAGTTTCACTCGCCGCAGTACTTGATCTGGATGTCCATCCCGTCCTCCCCCCTGAAGGGTGACCTCATTCTACTACTTCGATGCGCCCGGAATGTAAGGAGATTCTGCGCCAGGAATTGATTTAGACTCGGGCCATGGCGTCGCCGGTCCTGATCGACACCGACCCGGGCATCGACGATGCGCTCGCGCTGCTGCTGGCCTGGAGCTCACCGGAGATCAGCGTGGAAGCGGTCACGACGGTCGCCGGGAACGTCCCCGTGGAGCAGGGGATGGTCAACGTCTTCCGCCTGCTCGCGCTGCGCCAGCCGACGCCGCGTCCGGTCATCGCCATGGGCGCCGCCGAGCCACTCGCGCGCGCGCTCGTGACCGGCCAGCGCTACCACGGCGAGGACGGCCTCGGCGACCTCGCGAACTGGCCCGAGACTCCGAAGCCGCCGCTCGAGCCCGACGCGGTCAGCGTGATCATCGACCAGGCGCGGCGGTCGCAGCGGTTGCTGACACTCGTCGCGCTCGGTCCGCTGACCAACCTCGCGCTCACGCTCAAGGCGGACGCCGGCGCGGTGAGCCTCATCGGCCGCATCGTGGCGATGGGCGGCGCGGTGGACGTGCCGGGCAACGTCACACCGACGGCGGAGTTCAACATGTACGTGGACCCCGAGGCTGCCCACCGGGTGCTCGCCGCGCGCCTGCCACTGCACCTCGTGCCGCTCGACGCGACCCGCCAGGCCGTCCTGCCGCGAGCGGGGATCAAGTCCGCGCTCCGGCGGGCGACGGGCCCGCTCGCCGAGCGCATCGTCGCCTTCACCGAGCGCGGCTTCCGAATCGATCACGCGAGCGGTGCCCAGGGGCTCGTGCTCCACGATCCCCTCGCGCTCGCGCTGGCGATCGATCCGACGCTCGCGGAGTGGGAGCCTGTGCGTCTCGTCATCGGCCCCGAGGGCGAGACGCAGCGTACGAGCGGCGAGCCGAACTGCCGGATCGCGAAGGGCATCGACGCGAACCGGTTCCTGCGCCTGTTTCTGGATCGCCTGTGCCCAGCCTTGCCCCGGCGCCGCGCGTCCTCGTAGTCGGCTCCGCGAACATCGACTTCACCGTTGCCACCGCGCACCTACCGCGCCCCGGCGAGACGGTCACCGGCGGGACGCTCCTCGTGAGCCACGGCGGCAAGGGCGCCAACCAGGCCGTCGCGGCGCGGCGCCTGGGCGCCGAGGTGCGCTTCGTCGCCTGCGTCGGTGAGGACGCCTCCGGGTACCAGCTCCGCGCGGCACTCGAGAAGGAAGGGATCGGGGTCGCGGGCGTGAGCATGACGGACCGGGCCGCCACCGGCACGGCACTGATCGTTGTCGACGCGGCGGGGCGCAATCAGATCGCCGTGGCGCCCGGCGCCAACTGGGCGCTGACGGTCGAGATGGTCGAGCGCCGCGTCGACGACCTCGCCTGGGCCGAGATCGTGATGTGTCAGCTCGAGACGCCGGTCGCGACCGTCGCGTGGGTGCTCGGCGAGGCACGCCGTCGGGGGCGCCTGTCGCTGCTGAACCCGGCGCCGATGCGCGACGAGGCGCGCGAGCTGGTGGCGCTGGCCGACTATCTGACGCCGAACGAGACCGAGGCCGAGCGGCTCTCCGGCGTCGCCGTGCGTGACCCGGCGTCCGCCGCTGTGGCGGCGCGCGCGCTCCGGACGCGTGGCGCATCCACGGTCATCGTGACGCTCGGCGCCCAGGGCGCGCTGGCCTGCACGGCCGACGGCCAGGTCAGCATCCCCGCGCTGCCAGTGGCGGTCGTGGACACGACCGCCGCGGGAGACGCGTTCAACGCGAGCCTCGCCGTGGCGCTGGGCGAGGCGCGCGCGCTCCCGGATGCGTTGCGATTCGCCAGCGCGACTGCGGCGCTCGCGTGCACACGGCGCGGCGCCCAGCCGTCGCTGCCCCGTCGGGACGAGGTCGAAACGCTGCTCGGTGCGTGAAGACCCCGAGGGTCGCCTCGGGCGCTCGCGGCTCAGCCGTCGCCGAGCCGCGCCTTGAGCGCGCGGACGCGCGCGAGCGCGGCTTCGACGACCTCGGGGTCGAGCCGCCCGCTCAGGAGCCACGTCCGAATCTTGGTGAGGACCGCCTGAGCGGCGGAGCCACCGTCGGGCAGCCGGTCGTCAGCGATGAGCAGGATGTCCGCGCCCGCCGCCAGCGCTCTGACGGCAGCGGCCTCGAGCCCCCAGTGCCGCTCGATCGCGCGCATCCGGAGATCGTCCGTCACGACCGGCCCACCGAAGCCGAGCTCGTCGCGGAGGAGCCCCGTGATGGTCGCGCGCGAGAGCGTGGCGGGGAACTCCGGGTCGAGCGCGCGGTTGAAGACGTGCGCGGTCATGATGCCGTCGGCCAGCCGCTCGGCGATCAGCGTACGGTACGGCGTGAGTTCGGGGCAGCGGTCTGCGGTGTCGGTGACGTCCACGAAGCCCTTGTGCGAGTCGCCGTGGCTCGAGCCGTGCCCCGGGAAGTGCTTGAGGGCGGTGAGCACTCCCTCCGCGTGCAATCCCTGGATCACCGCGCGCGCGTGGGCGGTGACGAGCAGGGGGTCCGCGCTGAAGCTCCGCCCCGCGCCTACGATCACCGGGTTCTTGGGGTTGCAGCCGACGTCCACGACCGGCGCGAGATTCCAGTTGATCCCGGCGCTCTTCAGCACGCGCGCGATTCGGCGCGCCTCGAGCTCGGTGAGCGTGAAGTCGTTGCTCTCGCCGAGCTCCTCCGCGGAGAACGTGGCGGTGAAGCCCGCATCGGGGCCGAGGCGCATGACCTGGCCGCCCTCGGCGTCCACCGCGACCAGGAGCCGCCGCCCGGTGCACTCCCGGGAGCGCGCGGCCATGGCGCGCGTGAGGCGCCCGGCCTGCGCGTCGCTCAGGATATTGCGGGCGAAGAGCACGACGCCGCCGACGCCCGTCTCACAGAGGAGCCGCTCGAGCGCGGCGTTGTCCTCGGCGTCGGTGCCCTCGAAGCCGACCAGCAGGAGCTGGCCGAGCTCGGCCTCGAGCGCGGCGAGGCGCACGGGCTCGAGTGGCGGATACGTGCGGCAGCCGACGGCGGCGAGAACAAGAAGGCTAGCAGCGACGAGCCGCGGCAACGAGCCGCTCCACCCGGGCGCGATCGACGGGGTTTCTCACGTCTCCTTGGTACTTCACGGCGGTGCCGACGATCACGCCGTCTGCCACGGACAGGAGGTCGCCGACCGTCTCGGCAGTGACGCCGCTGCCGACGAGGAGCGGCACGTCGGGGACGGCGTCCCGCACGCGCTTGACGTCGGCGAGGGGCGTCGCCCGGCCCGTGGCGGGGCCCGACACGACGAGCGCGTCGGCGAGCCCGCGGTGGACGAGATCACGCGCGGTCTGCTCGGGCTCGACGGGAACGAGCGGCACCGCGTGCTTGCCGCCGACGTCGGCGAAGATCAGGACCTCCACGCCGAGCAGCCGCCGGTCGCGCAGCGTGTGGTAGGCGTCGGTCTCGACGATCCCCTGGTCGGCGACGACGGCGCCCGCGTGGACGTTGACCCTGACGAACCGGCCGCCGACAGCGGCGGCGACGGCGAGGGCCGCGCGCGCGTCGTTTTTGAGCACGTTGACGCCGAGCAGGGTCTGGTCGAAGGCGCGGCGGATCTCCGCCGCAACGGCCGTCACGCCGGCCACCGTCGCCGCCGCCACGCGCCCGGCTGTGAAGGGCGCGTCGCCGTAGTTCTCGACGAGCAACGCGTCCATCCCGCCGTCGACGAGGGCGCGCGCGTCCGCCAGCGCCCCATCGATCACGCGCGCCATCGAGCCCTCCCAGCGCGGGCTGCCCGGGAGCGGCTGGAGGTGGAGCATGCCGATCAGCGTGCGCGCGAGTCGCATCGGAGGTAGCGTAGCATGGCGCCATGGACGTCGAGCTCCGGGAGGCGGGCCGGGAGGACACGCCCGTCCTCCTGCGCCTGATGCAGCTCTACCTCTACGACCTCGGCACGATCGACGGCTGGGACGTCGGCGACGACGGCCTCTACGGGACGGCGGCGCTCATGGGGGGCTTCTGGACCGACCCCAAGCGCCGGTCGTTTCTCGTGCGCGTGGGCGGCAGGCTCGCGGGCTTCGTGTTGATCCGCGACGGCGCGCACTTCGCCGGGGAGGGGACGCGTGAGATCAGCGAGTTCTTCGTCCTCCGTAGATACAGGCGGCGGGGCGTGGGCGAGCGCGCGGCCACGCGCGTGTTCGACATGTTCCCCGGCAAATGGGAGCTCACGGAGCTGACGCGCAACGTCGAGGCGCAGGCGTTCTGGCGGCGGGTCATCGGCCGCTACACCGGCCAGCGCTTCGAGGACGTGCCGCGGCCCGACGGTAAAGGGCAGATGCAGCGCTTCGACAACTCGAGGCGCTGATTTGTCAGCCGCCCGGCCGTCGGCTATAGTGGCGGCGTCAATGGCGAGGTCGCACGTCTTTCACGAAAGGGCGCGCGCGGAGGTGCGGCGGCCGGTGGTCGTGGCGGGTGGGAGGTAGCGGTGGCCGAGCCGAACACCGCGCTGATCGTGATCGACGCCCAGCAGGAGTATTTCGCGCCCCTCGGCAAGGTCGTGCTGCCCGGCGGTCCCGCAGCGGTCAGGCGCATCGCGCACGCGCTCAAATGGGCGAGGGAGCAGAAGCTCCCGGTCATCCACGTCGTCCACGAGAGCCGGAAGCCGAACGCGGCGATCTTCGCTCCTGGCAGCCCCGCGCTGGAGATCCACCCCGACGCGCGCCCGACGTCCGGCGAGCCGGTCGTGCAGAAGGACCTGCCGGGCTCGTTCACCGGCACGAAGCTGGAGGAGCTCCTGCGCGCCCAGGGGATCGAGCGCGTCGTGCTCGCCGGCTTTATGACGCAGATGTGCGTGGACACGACGGCGCGGCAGGCTGCCCACCTCGGCTTCCGGGTCACCGTGCTCTCCGACGCGACCGCGGCGATGGGGGTGAAGGGGCCCGAGGGCAAGACGATCTCCGCCGAGCAGGTCCACCGGACCCACCTCGGGAGCCTCTGCGGCTTCCTCGCCGACGTGAAGCCGCTCGGCGCGGTCATCAACACGTAACCCGGGAAGGAGCGGACCGTGGGAGACCAGACCCTGCTTGTCGAGCGCGCCAACTCTATCGCGACGATCAGGCTGAACCGCCCGGAGGCTCGCAACGCGCTCGATCTCACCATGCGACGCGAGCTGCTCGGTGTGCTCGACGAGATCGAGGCCGACCCGACCGCCCGCGTGGTGATCCTGACGGGGGCGGGCGGCCACTTTTGCTCGGGCGGCGACGTGAAGACGATGCGGGCCCGTCACACGGCCGCCGAGGGGCGCGGACGCGTGGAGATGCTCAACAAGATGGTGCTCCGGCTCGTGAGCTTCCCGCTGCCGACGATCGCGATGGTGGACGGGTACGCCGTCGGCGCCGGCGCGAACCTGGCGCTCTGCTGCGACCTCATCATCGCCTCCGACCGCGCGAAGTTCGGCGAGCTCTTCTGCAAGATCGGCCTCGCGGTGGACGGCGGGGGCACGTGGTTCCTGCCGCGTGTGGTGGGCCTGGCGCGCGCCAAGGAGCTCGTCTTCACGGGCGACGTGATCGACGCCGCCGAGGCGGTGCGCCTGGGCCTGATCAACCGGGTCGTGCCGGCCGCCGAACTCGAGGAGACGACGCGGGCGCTCGCCGAGAAGATCGCCGCGGGCCCGCCCCTGGCGCTGCGGCTGGACAAACAGATGCTGAACCGCGCCGCGTCGACCGACCTGTCGAGCGCGCTCGAGGCCGAGGCGTCCTCGCAGGCGCTCGCGATTGCCTCGGACGACCATGCGGAAGGCGTCTCCGCGTTCTTCGAGAAGCGCCCGCCCAGGTTCACTGGCCGATGAACCGCGTCGTCGGCACGGGTATGGCGGTGCAACACCGCGGCCGGCTCCCCCTGGGCTGCGACGCTCTTCCGCTGGTCGGAGGCACTCTCATGCAGGCGCGCCGAATCGCGATTCTCGTCTCGTGCGTGGTCATGCTCCTGAGTGCCGGGAGCGTCGCCGCGCAGGGCAAGCCCAAGCTCCCGCTCGGGCTCGACGCCGACTCCGCCTTCGTCCCCGCGGACAACCCGATGACGCCGGAGAGGATCGCCCTCGGGAAGAAGTTCTTCTGGGACACGCGGTGGTCCAGCAGCGGCACCGTGGCCTGCGTGAGCTGTCACCGGCCCGAACACGGCTGGAGCGATCCCCGCCAGTTCTCGATTACCTTTGCCGGTAAGCCGACTCCGCGGCACTCGCCGACGATCGAGAATCGCCTCTTCAGTGATCGCCAGCTCTGGACTGGCCTCCGGCCCTCGCTCGAGGAGCAGGCGCTCCGGGACAGCAACCGGACCGACGAGATGGTCGTGAAGCACCTGGGGTCGGTTCCCGCCTATCAAGCCGAGTTCCGCCGGGTGTTCGGGACCGAGCTCCACCCCGACGGGGTCGCCAAGGCGATCGCCAGCTACGTCCGGACGATCGTCTCGGGGAACTCGCCCTACGACCGGTTCCGCGCCGGCGAGAAGAGCGCGCTCTCGCCGGCGGCCCAGCGGGGGCAGGTGCTCTTCGCGGGCAGGGCGCGCTGCGTGGCCTGCCACGCCGGCTTCAACTTCACCGACGAAGGCTACCGCAACATCGGCGTCGGGATGGACAAGGCCGACCCTGACCTCGGGCGATACACGGTGACGAAGGACGAGGCTGACAAGGGCGCCTTCAAAACGCCGACGCTCCGCGACGTGGCGCGGCGCGGGCCCTATATGCACGATGGCAGCGAGAAGACGCTCGCGGACGTCGTCGCTTTCTACGATCGTGGCGGCGTCAAGAACCCGTGGCTCTCGCAGGACATCAAACCCCTCGGCTTGAATCGAGAGGAGCAGACGGATCTTGTCGCGTTCCTGCACGCGCTGACCGGCGAGATAGACCCGGAGGTCGGCCAGCCGCCGGTCCTGCCGCAGTAGCGTCGCGACTCGGACGGCGCGCGAGTTCGTCGGGGCGGGCTTCCCCTGAGGCCTAAGGCGCTGACTGAGGGGTCGGGGGCGTCTGCGTCGGCGCGCGCGGCGCCC
>QHTD01000409.1 GCA_003220675.1 Candidatus Rokuibacteriota bacterium
ACGCGTCAGTCTTGGTGCGCTCAGCCAGCGGCGTGCTCGGAACCATCGAGGTTGGAAACACGTTCCCGCGCGATGGGACGGACGGCGAGTGGAAGATCGCGGGCCGCGACGCCATCCTGGTGCTCAAAGATAGCACCATGCGCCTCGTGACTGCCAGCGGCGAAGAAACCATGTCGGGACAGCCCGAGGAACCGCTGGCCTTGACGGCCCTGCGAGACGCGCTCGACCACTGGCGGCGCGGCGAAGCACCGCCGATCAGTGTCCATGACTGCGCCCGGGTCGTCCGTCTCATCGATCAAGCGTATGAGCTTGCCGGTCGGCCCTACGGCCAAGCGCGGAGCACCTCGTAAGGAGATGCCCATGACCAACCACCGCCGGCTCACGATGGTTCTCGTCTCGTGCTTCTCCTTCTGCTTTGTGGCCACCTCGGGCGGGAAGGTCAGCGCGCAAGGCCAGCCAGAAGGTCAATTGACCATCGCCTTCGACGCCTCGATCGCCTCCTCGTTTCTCGATCCCGCCGAGACCCCCGGGATCGGCACCCCGTTCGTGTTTCTGTATGCCCTGCACGACGCGCTGATCAAGCCCCTGCCCGGCAACGACATGGCGCCGTGCCTGGCGGAGTCCTGGCGGGAGAGCCCGGACGGGCTCGTGTACGAGTTCAAGCTGCGGGAGGGCCTCAAGTTTCACAACGGCGACCCCCTCACGGCCGAGGACGTGAAGTTCAGCTTCCACCGCTACCGGGGCGTCTCGGCCAAGCTACTGCACGAGCGGGTGAAGGCGGTGGAGGTCATCGATCCGTACCGCGTGCGTTTCGTGCTGCATGCGCCCTGGCCGGACTTCCTGGTGTTCTACGCCACCCCGGCCACCGGTGCCGCCTGGATCGTGCCCAAGAAGTACATCGACAAGGTCGGCGAGGACGGCTTCAGGCGACAACCCATGGGGCTCGGACCCTACCGGTTCGTGAGCATGAACCCCGGCGTGGAGTTGACGCTCGAGGCGAACGAGCAGTATTGGCGCAAGAAGCCGGCGATCAAGCGCGTCGTCATCAAGGGCGTCCCCGACCGCACGACGCGTCTGGCGATGCTGAAGACCGGAGAGGCCGACATCGGCTACCTGATGGTCGGCCTCGAAGCGGCAACCATCAAGGCGGACCCCAAGCTGCGCCTGGCCCAGGTCATTCCATCAGCGACGTGGTGGATGGAATTCCCCGAGCAGTGGAAGCCCAAGTCGCCCTGGCACGATCGCCGTGTCAGGCTCGCGGCGAACCTGGCCGTCGACCGGCCGGGCATCAACGAGGCGGAGCGGTTGGGCTATTCGCGTCTGACGGGATCGATCATCCCGAGCGTCATGGAGTTCGCCCTGCGCATCGAGCCGTATCCCTACGACCCCGCGCGCGCCAAGCGCCTCCTGGCCGAGGCCGGCTATCCCGACGGCTTCGATGCCGGCGATCTCACCCCGCTCCCGCCGTTCACCACCATGGGGGAGGCCTTCGCGAACAATCTGGCCGCGGTGGGAATCCGCACGCGAGTGCGGACCATGGAGCGGGCGACCTTCCTCGAATCCTGGCGGGCCAAAAAGCTCGGGGGCCTCATCGCCAATGCCACGGCAGCCCAAGGCAACGCCGCCTCACGCATCGAGGCGTTCGTTGTCAGCAGCTCGGCATATGCCTACGGCGGACACCCCGACATCGACGACCTGTTCTTCCAGCAGGCCCAGGAGCGCGACCGCAAAAAGCGTGAGGCGCTGTTGCATCAGATCCAGCGGCTCATGCACGAGCGCGTCATGCACCTGCCGATCTTCGAGCCGGCAACATTGCACGGGGTAGGACCACGGGTCGAGGAGCCCGGGATCGGCTTGAACCCGCTGCTCTACTTCACCGCGCCGTACGAGGACATGCGCCTCAAGAAGCCATGAGCGCCGAGACTGAGTAAGCCGCATGGTCGGCCCGCGCGCCAAAGCGCCGACCGTGCTAGTCTGAGGCCCGGCCGGTGGGACGGCCGCCACGCTCGAGGGCCCGATCGTCGAGGAGGCGTCATGCGCTACACGAGGATCTCCGCCGACTGCCACATCGATCTCCCCTGGCTACCGCCCGACCTCTTCGCCTCGAACGCTTCGGCGCCCATGAAGGACCGGATGCCCTACGTCACCGAAGGCCCGGACGGTCCCTTCTGGACCTGCAAGAACGGCACGTCCTTAGGGCTCGTGAACGGTGTGGGGCCCTCCGGGCAGAAGCACGTGCCGGGGCAGAACCATCGGGTCGATGCCATGGCGTCGGCGGGCCTCTACGATGACGGCAAGAAGGGCGTCCGGCGCGTCTCCGATCCCCACCTGCGCGCGAAGGACGCGGACCGCGACGGCGTCCAGGCCGAGGTGATCTTCGGCATCCTCGGCGCGGCTACCCGCCTCAACGACCACGAGGCGGCCGCCGAGATGTTCAGGATCTACAACGACTGGCTCGTCGACTTCTGTCGCCACTACCCCGATCGCCAC
>QHTD01000410.1 GCA_003220675.1 Candidatus Rokuibacteriota bacterium
AACAGATGAGCGGCCGGAGTGCCACGGTCGCGTTCAACCTCAGCTATCGGGGGCGCGATCCGGAGAGGGTCGCGGCGGTCGCCAATACGCTCGCGTCCTTCTACGTCGAGGAAAATTCGAAGCTCCGCGAGCGGCAAGCCTCTCAGACGACCCGGTTCCTGAAGGACCAGCTCGCGGAAGCGAGGAAGCGGCTGGACGCGCAGGAAGCGCGGGTCCGGGACTTCAGGGCGCGCCACGCCGGCGAGCTGCCCCAGCAGATGGGCGTGAACCTCGCCACCCTGGAGCGACTCCAGGCCCAGCTCCACCTGAACAGCGCGAACCAACTGCGTGCGAGGGATCAGCGGGTGAGGCAGCAGGGTGAGTCGGACGCGGCGGGCGCCGCGGGAGCCGCCGACACCGCGACCGCCAAGCTCGCAAGGCGGAAGCGAGAGCTGCTGGACCTGCGCACGCGCTTCAGTGACAAGTATCCGGACGTCATTCGCGTGAAGGCGGAGATCGCCGCTCTCGAGCGCGAGCTCGCCGGGACGAACCCGGACGAGGACCCGGCCGCGGCCGAGGCGGGCCTCAGCGAGCCGGAGGCGGAGCTCAACGCCCTCAAGGCCGAGGAGCAGCGCCTCCGGCGCGACATCAGCACGTATCAGCGACGTGTCGAGAACTCCCCCCAGCGCGAGCAGGAGTTCCAGGAGCTGTCGCGGGGCTTCGAGACGGCGAAAGAGAGCTACGCCTCGCTGGTGAAGCGATACGAAGACGCCCAGATGGCGGAGAACATGGAGCAGAGCCGGCAGGGCGAGCAGTTCCGGATCCTGGATTCCGCCATTCCGGCGAAGCAGCCTCTGGCGCCGAATCGGGTCCGGCTCCTTCTCGTCGGCGTCCTGCTGTCCCTCGGGGCGGCGGCGGCCGCGGCGGTGCTGGCCGAGCGGCTCGACACCTCCTTCCACACGTTCGACGACCTCCGGTCGTTCACGAAGGTGCCGGTGCTGGCGAGGATCCCGCATGTCGCGACGGCCGCCGAGACGGCCCGGTTGGCCCGTCGGCGCTGGCTCGCGACGGCGTCGATCACGCTGGGGCTGGCCCTCGTCGTGCTGGCGTCCTATCACGTGGCTCACGGGAACGAGCAGTTGGTCAGGATGCTGTCCCGGGGCGCGTCCTGATGTATCTGACCTTTTACGGGCTCAAAGAAAAGCCGTTCAACGCGACGCCCGACCCGAGGTTTCTCTACCTCACGCCCGGACACCGCGAGGCCTTGGCCCAGCTCCTGTACAGTGTACAGGAGAGTCGCGGGTTCCTCGTGTTGACCGGCGAGGTCGGAACCGGCAAGACCACCCTCCTCCAAGCGTTCCTCCAGCGACTCAACGGCCGGGCCGCGGTCGCGTACGTGTTCGACTCGACGCTCCCGTTCGACGGTCTACTCGAGTATGTGCTCGAGGAACTGGGGGTACCGACGCCGGAGCGCTCACCCGCCCAGCGACTCCTCGCCCTCCAACGCTTCATGCTCGACCGCCGACGCGCCGGCCAGAACACCGTGCTCGTTCTCGACGAAGCGCAGAACCTCGATGCGCCAACACTTGAACGGATCCGCATGCTCTCTAACTATGAGACACCGACGGTGAAGCTCCTGCAGATCCTGCTCGTGGGCCAGCCAGAGTTGGGTTGCGGGCGCACCCGACCTCGAGCTCTTCAGTCACCGGGCTCAGACCCGGATTGCCGCCTACTCGGGCGGGATCCCGCGCCGCGTGAACATTCTGTGCGACCACTGCCTCGTCGTCGGTTACGCCGACCAGCAGCGACGGATCGACGTCGATATTGTCGACCAGGCCATCGCGGCGCTCGGGGGTGCGGCGCGGCGTCCGGCGCGTTGGCCCGCTTCGCTGGCCCGGGCAGCGTGGGGACGCTGGCTCTTGGGCGCGGTCGCCGCCGCGGTGCTCGCCGGGCGCGACCTGGTCCTGCGATGAGCAAATTCTTCGAAGCGCTCGAGCGCGCTGAAAGGGAACAGGCCCTCAGGACGCCGGCGTCCTCGCCGAGCACGACGGCCGACCTGTCCGGGGCGCAGGCACCGCCAGCACCGTCCGGAGCGGTGGAGCCGGCTGGTCCACCGCTCTTCGAGCGGCCCGTCTTCGAATCACCGGCGACGGCGACCGAGCTTGCTGTCGATCGCTCCGATCGCGCCGAGGCGCACCTCGTGACCCTGCTCAATCCCGCGTCGTTCGAGGCCGAGCAGTACGGTGTGCTTCGCCACGTCATGGAGACGCTGCGCAAGAGCGCCAACCTCAAGGTCGTCGCGATCACGAGCGCGGGAGTCGGAGACGGTAAGACCACGACCGCCATCAACCTCGCGGGGGCGCTCGCGCAATCCGTGGACGCCCGCGTGTTGCTGGTGGACATCGACGTTCGTCGGCCGGCGGTGGCGCGTCAGCTCAAGCTCGCCGGCTCGAAACGCTCCCTCGTGGACGCGCTCATGGATTCGAGCCTCAAGGTCGAGGACACGGTCGAGCATCTCGCCCACTTCAACCTCTCGGTGCTGCGTGCGGGCGGACCCACGCTGGCGCCCTACGAGTTGCTCAAATCCTCGAGGCTCGAGGCGCTGCTCGATCAGGCGCGGCAGCGTTACGACTACATCGTGCTCGATACGCCGCCGTTCGTTCCCGTCCCGGACTGCCGGCTGATCGCGAAGTGCGTCGATGGGTTTCTCATCGTGGTCGCGGCGCATCGAACGCCGCGGAGCGCGCTGGCGGAGACGCTGGACCTGCTGGAGCCGGCAAAGGTGGTGGGCCTCGTGTTCAACGGCGACAGCGTGCGGCGTTCCAGCTATTCGGGCTACTACCACGCGCACGTGGGATCGTCTCGCGGGGCTCGGTGGCGCCGCGCCTGGAGGAAACCATGATGGTCGTCGCCCTGGGCGGTGGTACCGGGTTGCCCGTTGTCCTCACCGGGCTGCGTCGCCACCTCCCCGCAAGCTGCCGGGTCACCGCGATCGTGACGGCCGCAGACGACGGCGGGAGCTCGGGGGTCCTGCGAAAGGAGTATGGGGTCCTCCCGCCCGGAGACATCCGCAACTGCCTGATCGCGCTGGCGCGGGTTGCTCCGGAGGTGTCGGCGGCGCTTCAGTATCGGTTCGACGGGGGCACAGCTCAGCACCCGGTCGGGAATCTTCTCCTGGCGGCGCTCGACATGGTTGCGCCCGATGAGGTGACGGCGATCCGCCTGGCGGCCGAGCTGCTCGGCGTGGACGATCTCGTCCTGCCGTCGACCGCGCACCGGGTTCACCTGGTCGCCGACCTTCTGGATGGCCGCTCGGTTGCTGGCGAGTCCGAGATCCCGCGGAGTGGCGCGCCGATCAAGCGCGTCCGGATCGATCCTCCCGACGCGGCCGCGGCGCCGGGAGTGCTCGAGGCATTGCACGCGGCCGACGCGATGATCCTGGGTCCCGGAAGTCTCTACACGAGCCTCCTCGCCACCCTCGTTGTCCCGGGCGTGGCCGAGGCGGTGACGCGCTCGCGGGCCGTCCGGATCTTCGTGTGCAACGCAATGACCGAGCGCGGCGAGACGGATGGCTATGGCGCCGCCGGGCATCTCCGTGCCCTGGCCGCCCATGGCCTGCCGCCGGAGGTGTTCGATTACGTCGTCGTCAACACGACTCCGATCCCCCCGAAAGTCCGCACCCGATACGCTGCCGAGGGCGCGAGACCTGTGGATCCCGACTTCGCGCTACCCGGCGAGCCGCCGGTGATCGTCCGTGCCGACCTTCTCGAGCCCGGGCCAGTCGTCCGGCACGCCGCCGACAAACTAGGGCTGATCCTGTGCGACCTGGCGGTCAAGCGCGTGGAGTGGGTATAGGACCGGCGCGGCGGCCGCCGGGCCCACGTGTGAATCGATGAGCACCGTCTGGACCCTCGCCCCCGAGGCGCCGCTGAGACGAGCGCCCTGGCGCGCGAGACCCGCGAGGCGATCGAGCGGCGGCCGGATCTCCGATACGCCGTGGTCGGCGTGGTGGATAACGCGAAGAACCTCGGTCGCGTCGTCCAGGCGACCCGGCCCGATCGCATCGTCGTCGGGCTCGCCGAGCGACGGGGGCGACTACCGCTCTACGCGCTCCTCGAGGCGCGGGCGCGCGGAATCATGGTCGAGGACGCCGCAGAGACCTATGAGCGCTTGACCGGGAAGCTCGCCCTCGAGGCGCTCTCGCCCAGCAGCGTCATCTTCTC
>QHTD01000417.1 GCA_003220675.1 Candidatus Rokuibacteriota bacterium
GGGGCGGCTCCCGTGTCCACGATCTCCGACGGGGCTTCCATCTATAGCCGAGAGGTCTACATGGACAACGCCACGCTGGCGCGGACCGAGATCTGGAGCGCAAAGGTGGCCGCCGGGGCCTCGGCGACGGTGACGGTCAACCTCGCGGCGGGCTCGGAGGTCGTGTGCGCCGTGGCGCAGTATTCGGGCGTGGGGGCGTTGGGCCGCACGAGCACGAACTCGGGCAGCGGGAGCGCTCTGACCGTGAGCCTGACGACGCAGGACAACAATAACTGGGTGGTAGGCGGCTTCGCGCAGAGAGGGACAACCGGCACTTTGAGCGCGCAGACGGGCACTCTCAGGCAAGTCAAGGTGTCGAATGGCTCTTCGAACTGGGTGAAGGGCGCGCTGACCGACAACCCTAGCGCGTCGCCAGCCAGCGTGACGAATTCCGTGACGGCGGGCCAGAGCACTGACTGGGCGGCGGCGGCGCTGGAGCTGCGGACCAAGAGCACGGACACGATCATCTTCAGTCGGAATGCGACGGTGCACTCGGTGGACTTCGACGGCGCGACGTTCACCTCGAACTGGGTGACAACGCCGACGGGGGCGCCGGCCACGGTGTCGACGCCGGTCGACGACGGGGCGGGCAACATCTACATCGGGGGCTCGGACGGCAAGGTGCACCGGCTCCTCGTGAGCGACGGCAGCGACGCGGCCCAGGTGCCGGCGACCGGGGTCTCGGGCACGATGGGCGACCCGACCTTCAACTACGATCTCAACAAGATCCACGTCGGGGCCACGGACGGCCACATCTACACGTTCTCGACGGGGTTCTAGGGAAGGCCCGATGCGCGTCGCGAGAAGCGTCCTCTACGGTCTCGTCTCGTGCCTCATGTTGTTCTCCTTGTCGTGGGCGGTTCAGCGCGGGTTTTTCGGTGAGGCACCGGACGTAGGCGAAGATCGCCTGCGACAGACTTCACGGGTGGGCCGCCCCGTGGCGCGCGTCGTGGCAGCGCCCTCAGACGAGGAGGACGTGGCAGCGCCCTCAGACGAGGACGACGTGGCGATTGATCCTGCGGATATCGACTCGGGCCAGCGTGCCGCGAAGCGGGGTCCCGCGACCCGGCAGAAGGGCGGATCTGCGCCTGACCGGATCGAGGCCGGGAGCTCCCGGACCTCCGCAGGGGACCGGGCAGTGTCTGCGCCGCCGGACCGGGCCCGATCCAACCCGCTCTCGACGCTCGCGGGTTTGTTCTCCTCCGGGGGCGGCGGGGCCGCGAGCGTGCCCGCCTCGAGCCCCGCGAGCGCGCCCCCTGCGAGTGCTCCCCCCGCGAGCGTTCCCGCCGCGAGCGCTCCGCCCGCGAGCGCTCCCCCCGCGAGCCCGCAATCGGCTAGCCCGCAGGTGCGCGAGGTGT
>QHTD01000418.1 GCA_003220675.1 Candidatus Rokuibacteriota bacterium
TGTTGATGTCGACGACTTCGGGCAGCAGCAGCTTGATGATCGGCAGGAACAACCGCTCGGTCGCTTTGCCGAGCCAGTAGTCTTCTTCCGGGGGACGGCCGACGATCGTCGTCGGGTAGATCGGCCGCGCGCGGCGCGTGATCGCCGTCAGGTGGAAGACGGGGTAGTCGCGGGCGAGCGAGTAGTAGCCCGTGTGGTCGCCGAACGGTCCCTCGAGCCGGCGCTCGCGCGGGTCCACGTAGCCCTCGAGCACGATCTCGGCGTGCGCGGGCGCCTCGAGGTCGATCGTCCGGCACGCCACCATCTCCACGCCGCTCCCGCGGAGCCAGCCCGCGAAGACGACCTCGTCCACGCCCGGCGGCAGGCCGAGCGTCCGGTCGTCGAACACCTGGAGTCGGTACATCCCGACGTTGCGCTGGCCGGTGCGAGGGTCGCGGGTGAAGACGCACGGCAGCGTGATGTAGCGGCCACCGTCCTTGGGCCAGCAGCGCAGCACCGGCAGGCTCGCGAGCGACGGGCGCTCGGTTTCCACCACCTCCTGGCACGGTCCCTCCTTCACGCGCCGGGGCCCCGCCTTCACGAGGTCGAAGAGCGTGCCGAGCTTTCGCAGCCGCTCGGCGAACGTCCCCGGAAGCTTCACGTCGAGGAGCTTGCCGACGCGCTCGCCCAGCTCGTCCAGATGGCCGACGCCGAGCGCCATCGCCAGCCGATCGGCCGCCCCGAACGTGTTGACGAGCACCGGCATGTCGAAGCCCTCGACGCGCTCGAAGAGGAGGGCCAGGTTCCGGTCGGCCGGGCCCTTCGAGACGCGATCGGTGATCTCGGTGATCTCGAGGTCGCGCGAGACCGGGACGGTCACGCGGCGGAGCCGCCCGGTCTGCTCGAGGCGGGCGACGAGCTCCCGGAGATCGCGGAACGCGCTCACTCGCGGATCGCGCTCACTCGCGGTAGAAGACGGCGACGAGCCAGCCCGCCACGACGGGGAAGGCGAGGCTCGGGACGACGCGGACGATGACGAACCGCCAGCCCATCAGCGGCGCCTCCCAGGCGATGATCCGCTGGATACCGAAGAGCGACCACGACGTCATGTAGGCCACCAGCGACGGCAGCGCGGCGCCCGAGTGGGCGAGCGCGACCATGAACGGCACGCTGACCATCGGGCCGCCGGGCGTGAGCACGCCCGCGACGGTCGCCATGAGGATCGCGCGCAGCCCGCCCGCGCGGCCGAAGTGGCGCGAGACCACCTCCTGCGGAATCAGCACCTGCATGAGGCCGGCGAGCATCAGCGCCGGCACCAGGCGCGGCAGGATGAACCTGAGCATCGAGAAGCCGTTCTTCGCGCCGATGAGCGGGAGCCCCGGATCCTTCAGGTACGCGACCGCCGCGAGGACGAGCGCCAGCACGACGAGGACGATCGTGGAGGGATCGACGAGTGGGCGCATCGCGGCTCCTTTCGCGCGCTCGGCCGCCACACATTATGGCACAGGGGCGTTCTCTCCTCGGCGCCACGCGGCGCGCCGTGCGGCGCGTGACGATTTCATTGACACCGTCCGCCCCCGCGGTTAGAGAGGAGAGGTGACCAAGGCGGACCTGGTCGCGATCATGGCGAAGACCTCCGGCGGCTCGAAGACCGCCGCGGAGCGCGCCATCGAAGCCATGGTGAGCGGGATCGTCGAGTCGCTCCGGCGCGGCCGACGCGTCACCATCTCCGGCTTTGGCACGTTCGTCGTCGCCAAGCGCGCCGCCCGCA
>QHTD01000419.1 GCA_003220675.1 Candidatus Rokuibacteriota bacterium
CGGCCGCCGATCGATCCTGGCAGCGTGCCCGAGGAGACGCTGCGCGGCGCCCAGACGATGCTCGGTCGTTTTCGCGAGCAGCTGGGCATTCCCCCGACGGCGGCGCGCCCGGGTCGGGCGCCCGACCTTGTAGACGCCGCGATCGCGGTCATCCTCGACGAGCGGCCGCCGGTGTTCTCGGCGGCCCTCGGCTGGCTCGAGCGCGAACTCGTCGAGCAATGCCATCGGCGCGGCATCAAGGTCATGGCCATGGTCGCGACCGTGGAGGACGCCCGCACCGCGGCGGCGGACGGTGCGGACATGATCGTCGCTCAGGGCAGCGAGGCCGGCGGTCACCGCTCGCTGGACGGCAAGCCCGCGTCGCCCGAGGCGACGAGCGTGGGTATCATCGCCCTGCTCCCTCAGGTCGTCGACGCGGTGCCGGTGCCCGTCGTGGCGGCGGGCGGCATTGCCGATGGCCGGGGCTTGGTCGCGGCGCTCGCCCTCGGGGCGAGCGGCGTGCTGCTGGGCACGCGCTTCGTGGCGACGCGCGAGTCGATGGCGCCCGAGCTGTACAAGAAGCGCGTGCTCGAGAGCGAGAGCGGCGCGACCACCATGACGGACGTCCTCACCGGCCTCTGGGCACGGGCGCTCGCCAACACGTTCACGCGTGAATACGCGACGTCCGGGGCCCCGGTTCTGCCGCCGCTCGTCCAGCGGGCCGCTGCCAGTGACGTCTACGTCGCCGCGCTCAAGCAAGGCAACGCCGAATACTACCCGATGATGGCCGGCCAGAGCGTCGGCCTGATCCACGACCTTCCCGGCGCGCGCGAGGTGGTCGAGAGCGTCATCCGCGAGGCGCGCGCCGTCCTGGACGCGCTCCCGCGAAGGGTGCGCCTGACCTAGCGGCGCGTCACGCGCGCCGCGTGGCGCCGCGCGCGCGGCGCGCGATGCTAGACGCCTCACCGGGCGTCGAGTATTCTCGAGGGGCACCCCGCGGAAGGAGACGCCCGTGAAGCTCGACGTTGGCATGCTGACCCGCGATCTCGGGTCGATCCCGAGCTACGCCCGCAAGGTCGAGGCGATGGGGTTCGACTGCCTCTGGTCCTCCGAGACGCAACACGATCCCTTCCTGCCGCTCGCCGTCGCGGCCACCGTGACCTCGGAGATCAAGCTCGGTACGGCGATCGCGGTGGCGTTCCCCCGGAGCCCGATGGTCCTCGCGCACATCGCATGGGATCTCCAGAAGGCCTCCGCGGGCCGGTTCATCCTCGGCCTCGGCACGCAGGTGAAGGGCCACAACGAGCGGCGCTTCTCGGTGAAGTTCGAGTCGCCCGGGCCGAAGATGCGCGAGATCGTCCAGGCGCTCCGGTCCATTTGGGATACCTGGCAGAACGGGACCAGGCTCGACTTCAAGGGGCAGTTCTACCGCTTCGACCTGATGACGCCGTTCTTCAACCCCGGACCGATCGAGCACCCGAAGATCCCCGTGTACATTGCGGGCGTGAACCAGTACATGTGCCGGATCGCGGGCGAGGTGTGCGACGGCCTGCACGTCCACCCGTTCAACAGCCCGAAGTACCTTCGCGAGTACGGCCAGCCCGCCGTCAACGACGGGCTCCAGGCCTCGGGCCGCAAGCGCGAGGACCTCACCTATGTCACCTCGACGTTTGTCGTGGTCGGCGACACCGAGCAGGAGCTCGCGCAGAACCGGCAGGCGGTCAAGCAGCAGATCGCCTTCTACGCCTCGACGCGCACCTATGAGCCGGTGCTCGCCGCGCACGGCTGGCAGGACCTGACACCCGCGCTCCACCGGAAGTCCATCGAGGGGGACTGGACGGGCATGGCCAACCTGATCACCGACGAGATGGTGGACACGTTCGCCGTGACCGGGACGTATGAGACGATCGGCAGGAAGATCCAGGAGCGCTACGCGGGGCTGCTCG
>QHTD01000420.1 GCA_003220675.1 Candidatus Rokuibacteriota bacterium
GGTCGCGAGCTCGCCGAGCAGCTCGCTCCCCGCCGCCCCGAGATGAAGGTCCTGTACATGTCCGGCTACACGAACGATTTCGTTCGTTCCCAGCCCGCCGGTGATCAGCAACCGGCGTTCTTACAGAAGCCCTTCAGCTGCGAGACGCTCGGACAAAAGGTTCGAGGCGTTCTCGACGCGGGTGCGCCGGCCGCCTTGGTTCACGTCCACGAGTAACCAGGGCCTCCGGCGGGGCCGGCGTGAGGAGGAGCACGTCCGCCAGGCCTGCGATCTGATGACGACGCTGGTCGGCTTCCTCGGAGCCGCGGAATCGCCCGAGTTCAGCAGTGAGCGCCGAGCGCAGCTCACGGCGATAGCCACCCGTCAGGCGACTGCCCTGCGGAACCTGCTCAAGGGCCGGCTCATGGTCATCGTCGCCCATGACCGCTCGGAGCGATACGAACCGCTGAAGCGGGCGTTTGTCCTCGATTCGGAGGTCGAGGTCATTCTGGATCGCCGGCTCGGACGCGGGGCCGGGTCCGACGCCGAATCGTCTCTCGAGCGCCGCCCACCAGACCGACGGCGTCAGATGATCGACGATGATCTCCGTCGCGCGGGCGTTGCACTGGTCCGTCCCGCCTCTGAACTGAACTCCGACGGTCGCTCCTTCTTCACGTCGTCTCCGCCCGTGGCAGCCCGTCGCGTCTCGAATGAAAACGACCCGCACGGGGCGCCGGGCGACGAATCTTCAGCCACACGCATCCTGATCGTCGACGATGACCCCGGAGTGATCGGAGTCCTGAGCGCCTTTCTTCAGCTGGATGAAGGGGAGTACATCGTCGAGACTGCGTCGAGCGGAGAGAGCGGACTTGCGGCCGTCCAGCGCCGCCGTCCAGACCTCGTCCTTCTCGACATCAACATGCCGGGCCTCAACGGTCTGGAGCTGCTCAAGCACATTCGACGCATCGACCGAGGGATCCCGGTCATCATGGTGAGTGGGAGCACTGACCTGGCCGACTTTGTCGACGCCTCGCAGAACGGCGCGCTGGCCTACATCCCCAAGCCCTTCAAGTTCGGGTACATCAAGCTCTTGATCTCCACGGCGCTCGAGCAGCGGTCTGCGCGTGCCAGACCTCGAGCCTCCATGATGACGACCGAGAGCGCACGGTTCAGCGGGCGGCCGTCCGCCACGCATCGATGACAGACCACAACGACACCGCGAGCAGGGCGCACAGCGGAACGACCAGTGCGGCCCCCGGTCGAGTGAGCGCGTCCGCATCGGTCGGAGCGGCGCGGCTGACGAGCCAGCTCAGAACGATGCCGAGCGCCAGGAAGACCATCGCCTTGATGGGCTGACGGTTGTAGAACTGGCCGAGCCCCGGGAAGATTCCCGAGAGGATGAGCGCGACCGTTTTCCGGCGGCGCGCGCTGGGCCCCGTCATGGAGGGGTCAGGGCGACCCCGCCCTTGATCACCTGCTTGATGCGTCGCGCGTCTTGCAGCACGCGGATATCGCGCAGCGGATCGCCCTCGACGACGACGAGGTCCGCCCACTTGCCCTTCTCGATCGTCCCGATCTCCTGCTCGAGCCCGAGGCACTCGGCCGCCAGGCGCGTGGCCGCTTGAAGGGCCTGCATCGGGGTCATGCCGGCCGCGACCAGGTGTTCGAGCTCCAGCGCGTTGTTTGGATGACCGTGCCCCCCGGCATCGGTCCCGGCCACCACCTTGACTCCCGCCGCCAACGCCCGGTTCACGCTTTCGATGTGATGCGAGCGCAGGGCCCGGGCGCGCTCGCGGACGTGCGGGGCGGTCGACTCGCGATGGTACTCATAGACGGTCAGGGTCGGGACGAAGAAGATGCCGCGCTCCGCCATCATCGGGATCAGGTCGGGGTCCTCGTCGAGGTAGCAGCCGTGCTCGATGGAATCGACCCGGGCCTCGATCGCCACACGCAAGCCAGGACCGCCGACCGCGTGACACATGACCCGTCGCCCGAGGGCGTGGGCCTCGTCCACCAGCGCATTCATCTCGTCCAGGCTGAACGCGCGATCCTTCGGGCCGTGACCGGCTCGCGAGCTGGCGCCTCCCGTCGTGGCGCACTTGATCACGTCCGCGCCCGCGCGGACCATCGTGCGGACTCTTGTCCGCACGCCCTCGATGCCGTCGGCGACGCTCGGGGGGAGGCTCGGGTCGTGAAGAAACGGCGATTCGTGACCGGACGGGCTGATGCGATCGCCGATCCCTCCG
>QHTD01000421.1 GCA_003220675.1 Candidatus Rokuibacteriota bacterium
CATCGAGATCCATGTCCCCCCTTTGCGGGAGCGGCGCGAAGATATTCCCCTCCTCGCCGCTCATTTTCTGGAGAGCTATGCGGCGCGCTACGGCAGAGAGATCGACGGGATGACCCGTGAAGCCGTGGAGTTGTTGGCCGGGTACGAGTGGCCTGGCAATGTGCGGGAGCTGAAGAACGTCATCGAACGGGCCGTCGCGTACGTCAAGGGACCGGTTATCACGCCGGAGGAGCTTCCCGAGGTCGTTGTGAGAAGCGCTCGACGTCAGGACAGGTACACGTTCCGCGACTGGAAGCAAATGACCCTCGAGCGGCTGGAAAAGGAGTTTCTCGAGAAGACCCTCGCTGAGCACAGCGGGAATGTCAGCCACACGGCCAAGGCTCTCGATATTCACCGCTCGACGCTCCAGCGCCTCATGCGGAGGTGGAACATCTCTGCCTCATAGTTGAACCGGGTGTCGCAGCTGCGCGGCAGCATGAAATCCTCGGGCAATAAAATTTTCTGACGCTCTGGCCCCGCGTGGTGCCGCGATCGTGCGGCACTTTCCGGAGAAGGCTCTTTCGTCTCTTTCGTGAAACGTCTCATTTGAAGCGACTTTACAACGCATTGATCCCTGGCCCGCACCTGGCATGTGGGTTGCCCCTTCTCGGGCTCTTGGCCGCCGGAGGTGGGCTTTGCGAGTCAACGCGGGTGAGGCGAGGTCTTTTTCTCGAAAACAGACGACGAAGGAGGGCTCCTCGATGAGGGCGAGAGCATGGATGAAGGGAAAGGGTACGGGCGTTCTTACGGTCAGCCTTCTGTTGAGTCTGCTGTCTTGGCCTGCGCAGAGCGCTTCGGCTAACAACACGACTTTTAGCGGCGAGGCCACGGTGGTGCAAGCAACGGTTCTGGGCCTCCCACCAATTGTCCTCTCCGATACCGGGGCGCTGGACAGCACAGGAGGCGCGAGAGAGGCGTCGCTTCTCGATGCGAATGTCCCTGGATTGCTGACGGCCGAAGTTCTCCATGCTTCGACCGTTGGTCAGGGACAGCGGAGTAGCTCGGAAGCATCAGTGGCGAATGTGACCTTGACTGTCGGCGGGAACACCATATCTGCCGGGCTTCTTAGGGCACGGGCAACAGCAGAATGTCACAACGGAACGGCGTCAGTCAGCGGGAGTTCAGAGATTGTCGACCTAGTGGTGAACGGACAAGCGGTCGTCGTTTCTGGGCAACCCAATCAGACGATATCTTTGCCGGTCGGTCGCGTCATCATCAACGAGCAACAGAGTTCGGTGAGTGGCAACACAGGCGACATCACTGTCAATGCCCTGCACGTCATGGTCGACGGGGTTGCGGATGTCATCATTTCCTCTGCGCACGCAGATATCACCTGCGGCGGGCCCGTCTGCCCCGGTGGGGACTTCGTGACCGGTGGCGGATGGATCACCGGGACACCATCGGGTGCGAAAGGGACCTTCGGTGTGGCAGGTGGGATCAAGAACGGCGCTCTTTGGGGCCATCTGACCTA
>QHTD01000119.1 GCA_003220675.1 Candidatus Rokuibacteriota bacterium
GCCCGGAAGTTCGCGTAATCGCCCTGCGCGGTCGACCGGGTGTCGTCGGAGTCGGTGAGCACGGCGACGCCCGCCGGCTTGGGCGTGTCCGACTCGCCGAAGTACTTCCTGTAGTCGGCGAGCGCGTTCACGCGCTCCTCGACCCACTCGTCCTTGCCCGGGGCGCCGCTCCGGAGGACGAGCACTTGCGTGAGCCCGTAGTTGGAGGTCAGATGCGTCCCGACGGGGACCTTCTCGCTCCAGATGTACTTGACCGCCTTCGGCCCCGCGATGCGCGAATACGGCACGAGCAGGTAGACGGCGAGCGCGCTGTCGTTGGTGGACGCGACGCGCTCGTCGGCGCCCGTGGGGAACTGGCGCGGCCGCCACGACCAGGCGAGCATCGGATAGGCGTCGAGATCCCACTCGACCTGCTTGGCCGCCTGGATGCCGAGGCGCTTCGAGGCGGCGCGCAGGAAGCGGAGCCCCTGCTCCTCCAGGACCCGGTAGACGTCCTTGCCCGCGTCCTTTCGCGGCTTCCAGTCCGTCGGGAACTCGCCGACCGTGGCCTTCGCGAAGTCCTCGAGCGTGATGCACTGGGGCGACATCGCCGGCTGCGCTGGGGGCTGGGCCACCGCTGGGGCGACGCCCACGGCGAGCCACGCCGCCGCCAGCACGGCCGCGCGCGTCCTCACCGCCCCCGACGCCACCAGTGGTGGACGAGGTTGTCCACGACCTCGCCGAGCTGGCCGATCGTCCGGCACTCGCGCACGAAGTCGCATGCGGGCGCGTAGAGCGGCATGACCGAGTCGCCGATGCCCCAGCCCCACTGCCCCTCGGGGTTGAGCCAGATGATCCCCTTCACGCGCTCGCGGATGTGCCGCAGGGCCCACGCCTGGGGATCGTTGTAGTTGTTACGCGCGTCGCCGAGGATCAGAATGGTCGTCTTGCGGTCGAGCGAGTCGAGCTCGGTCTTGGCGAACCGGTTGAAGGCGTAGCCGAAGTCGGAGCGGCAGTGGTAGTCCACGGGCGCGGCCTTGAGCGCCCACTCGATCGCCCGCTCGACCGGGTAGATGCTGAACGCCTGCGTGACCTCGGCGATCTCCGACACGAACGCGTAGGAGCGCACCCGGCTGAAGCACTCCTGGAGGCTCCAGACGAGCTGGAGCATGAAGCGCGAGGCGTTCCGGACCGAGTCCGAGACGTCGCAGATCGTGACGAGCTTGGGCTTCTCACGGTGCCGCCGCCTGAGGACCACCTCCATCGGCACGCCGTCGTACTGGAGGCTCTTGCGCATCGTCCGCCGCGTGTCGAGCCGCCCGCGCTGCTCCTGGCGCTGGCGCAGTGCCAGCGCGTCCTTGATCTTTCGCGCCAGGCGCGCGACGACGCTCTTCATCTGAGCAATCTCGTCCGGCGTCAGCGCGAAGAGCGGCTTGTCCGAGAGGACCTCGCGCGTCAGCTTCTCGCCCTGGCGGTACGCGCGCCGCTCGAGCTCGCGCTCGACGTGCTGGCGGATCATGCGCTTGAACGCCTCGAGCCGCAGCTCGAGGTAGTTCCGGATGCGCGCGAGCTGGCCCGGGTCGAGGCCGCGCGCCTCCAGCATCTCCATGATCTTCTCGAGGTCGGCCTCGATCGTCGACCAGTCGAAGCGGTCGGAGATCCGCCGCGAGAAGAAGCCCACCTGGAGGAAGTACATGAGGCGCTCGAGCCCCGCGTTCTGGCCCGAGGCGCGGATGGCCATCTCCAGCTCGCTGCCGCCGCCGCGCATGAGGAGCTCGGTCAGGTCGTCGAGCTCCATCCCCTCCGCGGCCAGCATCCGGTCGAGCAGATCCTGGACGCGCGGGTCCTCGGGGCCGAGCGCCTTCTTGAGCCCCTCGCCCAGGGCCTCGAGGTCCAGGAAGTAGAGGTCGAAGAGCCGGTCGAACGTCGGCTGGTCCCGGAACTCCTTGATCAGCGTCGCCGCCAGCGTGGACTTGAACGCCTCGCGGTCGGCCAGCCCGACCTCGGCGCTCGCGGCGAGCGCGTCGAGCGCCTCCGAGGGCGAGACGCGGATCTCCGCGCGACGGAGGTCGCCGATGAACTCGAGGATCCGCTCGTCCACGATTAGTCGGCGAGGACCTTGTCGAGGGCGCCCTTCACGCGCTCGAGATCCTTCTCGTGCTTCACGAGCATCGTCAGCGTGGACTCGACAAGCTCCGGCGAGAGCTCCCGCGCGTTCAGGATCACGAGCGAACGCGCCCAGTCGAGCGACTCGGAGACCGACGGGAGCTTCCGCAGATCCATCGCGCGGATCTTTTGCACGGCCGCGACCACCGCGCGCGCGAGCTTCTCGGGGACCTCCGGCACCTTGAGGCGAATGATCTCGAGCTCCTCGGCGGGCGACGGGAAGTCGATGAAGAGGTGCAGGCACCGGCGCTTGAGCCCGTCGGAGAGCTCGCGGGCGTTGTTCGACGTCAGCACGACCAGGGGGATGTGCTTGGCCACCACCGTGCCGAGCTCGGGGACGGAGACCTGGAAGTCGGAGAGCACCTCGAGCAGGAACGCCTCGAACTCCGGCTCGGCCTTGTCGATCTCGTCCACGAGGAGAACGACCGGCTCCTCCGAGAGGATCGCGGACAGGAGCGGTCGCGGCGAGAGGAACCGAAACGAGAAGAACGCGTCCTCCTGACCGGCGATCTTGGACACCGCATCCGGCAAGGACGGCGCGTCAGCGATCAGCTCGCCGATGCGCTCGCGGAGGAGCTGGGTGTAGAGGAGCTGCTTGGCGTACTTCCACTCGTAGAGCGCCTTGCCCTCGTCGAGCCCCTCGTAGCACTGCAGGCGGATGAGCGGGCGACGCGTGACGTCCGACAGCGTCTTGGCGAGCTCGGTCTTGCCGACGCCTGCCGGGCCCTCGACGAGCACGGGGCGGCCCATGCGCGCGGCCAGGTAGACGACGGTGCCGATCCGGCGGCTCGCGATGTAGCGCGCATCCCGGAAACGCGCCTGGACATCCTCCACGGACTCGAACATGAGGGCTCCCTTTGCGCGATGAATTACGGTTCATTGTAACGGATTTCCGGCCGCGCGCTCGTCTGGTTTGTCCCCGCCGCGTTTGACTCGGAGTTCCGGCGTGGCTATAATCCCGCCGCTCGCAGGGCGCATCAGCGCCGAGGGAGGTGAGCGCGTTTCGAATGGTCGTGCCGTAGCAATCTGGGCTCAGCGTCGAACGGAGGACCTCGATGAGAGCTAGCATCGCTCGTGCAACCCTGATGCTCCTGCTTCTGACCACGCCCCACCTGGCCGATGCTCAGAACGTTGACTGGCGACACTACGGAGGCGATCCCGGCAACACCCATTGGAGCGAGCTCAAGCAAATCAGCACGGCGAACGTGCAAAAGCTGAAGGCCGCGTGGGTCCTGCAGCTCGGGACGCTTCGGGCTCAGGAGTCGACGCCCCTGGTCGTCGGCGACACCCTCTACGTGACGTCCTCCTTCGGCCCGAAGCACGTCTTTGCGGTCGACGGCCGGACCGGCGAGCTGCGCTGGCGGCATGATGCCGAGATCGCGGCAGACGTCGACCCCTACGGGTGCTGCGATGTGAACAGCCGGGGTCTCGCCTATGCCAACGGCAAGCTCTTCGTCGGCCTCCTCGACGGTCGGTTGCGGGCCCTCGATGCGCGAACCGGCAAGGACCTCTGGACATCGGTCGTGGTGGATTACAAGCAGGGCTCCGTGATCACGTCGCCCCCGGTGGTCGCGAAGAACAAGGTCATCATCGGGTACGGGGGTGGCGAATACGGGGTCCGGGGATCCCTTCAGGCGTACGACACGGACACGGGCGCCGAGGTATGGCGGACCTGGCTGGTTCCCGGCCCCGGCGAGCCGGGCAACGAGACCTGGAAGGGCGACTCCTGGAAGACCGGCGGGGCGGTCGCCTGGGCCCTCGGCTCCTACGATCCCACCCTGAATCTCGTGTTCTATGGCACCAGTAACCCTGGCCCGTGGAACGCCGCTGTGCGCGGGCCCGACAAGAGTGAGTACGGCCAGTTTACGAATCTCTACAGCGCGGCCAGCGTCGCGCTCGATGTGGACACCGGAAAGATCGTCTGGCACTACCAGTCCACTCCGCACGACGCCTGGGACTACGACGGCGTCAACGAGCTCCTGGTCGCCGACGTCACGATCGACGGAAAGAAGACGCCCGTGGTGCTCAAGGGCGATCGGAACGGGTTCTTCTATGTCATCAACCGGCAGACAGGCCAGTTGATCTCGGCGAAGGCCTTCCAGTACATCACCTGGGCCACGGGGGTCGACCTTGCGACAGGTCGGCCGATCGAGGTCGCAGAGAAGCGCCCGCGTCAGGGGTTTCGGGCCAAGGACGTGTGCCCGGCCGCCATTGGCGCGAAGAACTGGATGCCCATGGCCCTGAATCCCAATACCGGCGTCGTGTTCGTGCCGACGTTCAACCTCTGCATGGACATGGAGTTCGTGCCCCAGGAGTACAAGCGGGGCGCGTTCTACTTGGCGGCGGACTTCGAGATCGGCAAGCCCGGGCCGGGCGGGTTCATGGGGGAGGCGATCGCCTGGGACCCGGTGAAGCAGGTCGCCCTGTGGCGCAACAAGGAGGAGCTTCCCTACGTTGGGGGGATGCTGGCCACCGCCGGTGGGCTCGTCTTCCACGGAAATACCGAAGGCTGGTTCAAGGCGCTCGACCAGACGACTGGCAAGCTCCTGTGGAAGTTCAACACGGGCTCTGGGATCCATGCGGGAGCGATGACCTACATGCTCGACGGAAAGCAATACGTGGCGGTGGTCTCCGGGCGCACCCACAGCATCCCACCCTTCTTCGGGGAAACCGGGCGGAAGATGATGAGCGCGAGCGCCGAGGGCGGGGCGTTGTTCGTGTTCTCGCTGTCTGACTAGGGTCCGCCTGCGGCAGAGGCGTGATGAATCCGCCTCTGCCGCTCCCTCTCGCCCGGTCGGCGTGGATCAGGCAGGAGATGGCCTCGCGTGTCTTGACCGCCGTCGCCGCATGCAGCGTCGTGGTGCTGGCCCTCGCCCCCACGGTCCCGGCGGCGCCGCTGCGTGTGTGTGCCGATCCCGATAACCTCCCGTTCACGAGCTCGAACCCGAACGAGAGAGGGCTCTATCTCGAGCTCGCCGAGTTGATCGCCGCACGCATGGGCACCGCGATGGAGCCAGTCTACTTCCCGGACGTCGGCCTCCGTGCGCTGCGACCGACCCTGCTCGCCGGACGTTGCGACGTATTCTTCGGGTTGCCCTTCACTGGAGAGGAGCCGCCCGGGAGGAGCATCCGGCTGACCCGTCCGTTTCTCGAGGTCGGTTATGCGCTGGTGGCTCCCAAGGCCTTTATGTTCCGCAAGCTCGAGGACCTCAATGGTCGGACCGTCGGCGTTCAGCATGCGTCGACCCCCCAGACGCTGCTTTCATCACGCGACGCGATCCGCATGGTGACGTTCCGGACCGCTGACGCGGCGGTGGACGCCCTCGCCAGGCGGGAGATCGAGGTCGCCTTCGTGTGGGGGCCGATCGGAGGCTACCGAGCGGCTCGGCTCGGTCTGCTCGGCGAGTACAAGATCGTCTCCACGGCAGGCTTCGGGCTGAGAGCCCCGGCCGCCATCGGCTTGCGCGGAGCGGATCAGGCGCTCCGAGAGCGTCTCGATCGCGAGATGCTCGAACTCCGAGGAGCGGTCCTCAAATTGGGTGAAAAGTATCACTTCCCTTTGGACGAACCTGTGGACCTCGAGGCTCCCTCGACGAAGCCCATCCCCTTCGATGGGGACCCGACGGCCGCGGCGGAGGGCCGAACGCTTTTCAATGTTCACTGCTCGCACTGTCACTCACCCAACGCCGCGAGCCCGGACCCCCAGCGCGATCTCCGGCGCCTTCGTCTCAGATACGGCGAGCGACGGAATGAGGTCTTCTACACGACGGTCACCCAGGGCCGGCCAACGAAGGGCATGCCGCCTGCGGGCGGCGTCCTCGACCCGGACGCGATCTGGAAGATCAAGGCGTTCCTGGAGTCCGTGCAGACGAAAGCGGACTACTAGACCCTCGCGCGCCCCGCCGGCGGGCAGCGGGTACAATGCCCCATGCCCGACGCGGCCCGCTACCATCGCCTGCAGCTCGTCCTGGCGGCGGCGGGGCTCGCCCTCTCGACCGCCTATCTCCTCGCCGCGCTCCTGATGGGCGCCGCGCATGCGCTGGCCGGTGCCGCGGCCGCCGCGACGGCGACCGCGTGGGGCCAGGTCGCGCTCGTCGCGTCCATCCTCGGTGCGGCGCACGCCCTCCTGACCTTCCCCCTCGCGTGGACACGGGGGTGGTGGCTGCCGCGACGCTACGGCCTCCTCCACCAGAGTCTCCGCGGCTGGCTCGCCGATCGCGCCAAGGCCGCGCTCCTCGCGGGCGCCCTCGGGCTCGCGGCGGTCGAGGTGGTCTACGCGCTCCTCCGCGCGACGCCCCTCTGGTGGCTCTGGGCGGCGGCCGTGTTCCTCGCCGCGAACGTGGCGCTCGCCTTCGTCTTCCCCGTGTGGATCGTCCCGCTCTTCTACCGACTCACGCCGCTCGCCGACGAGGAGCTGCGCGAGCGGCTCCTCACCCTCGCGCGCCGCGCCGGCGTCCCGGTGGTCGGCGTGTGGATCGTCGACCAGTCGCGGAAGAGCCGCACCGCGAACGCCGCGGTCGTCGGGCTCGGCCGCACGCGGCGCATCGTGCTCTTCGACACGCTCGCCGCGGGGTTCACGCCCGAGGAGATCGAGTCCGTGCTAGCCCACGAGCTGGGCCACCACGTCCACGGCGACGCGCGCCGCGGCCTCGCCGTCCAGGGCGCGCTGACGCTCGCGAGCTTCTGGCTGGCGAACGGGCTGCTGCGCGCCGGCGCGCCCGCGTTCGGGCTGGCGGGAGCATCCGATCCCGCCGGGATGCCGTGGCTCGCGCTCGTGCTCCTGGCGCTCTCGCTCGTGGCGCTCCCGCTCGGCAACGCCTTCTCGCGCTGGGTCGAGCGGCAGGCCGACGACTTCGCCCTGGCGACGACGGGCAATCCCGGGGCGTTCATCGCCGCGATGGAGCGGCTCGCCGAGCTCAACCTCGCGGAGCGGCGGCCGAGCCGATTGAAAGAGCTCGTGCTCTACTCGCACCCGGCGCTCGACCGGCGGATCGCGCGCGCCAGAGGAGGCCTCGCATGACACGTCGCCGCACCCTCCGCACGCTCGTCGAGGCGAAGCAGGGACTCATCGTCCCGGGCGCCTACGACGGGATCTCCGCGAAGCTCGTCCAGCAGGCGGGCTTCCCCGCCGTCTACATGACCGGCTACGGTACCTCGGCGTCGCGCCTCGGGCTCCCCGATCTCGGCTTCGCCGGGCTCGCCGAGATGGCCGACCACGCGCGGAGCCTCGTCGCCGTGCTCGACATCCCGCTGATCGCGGACGCGGACACGGGCTACGGCAACGCGCTCAACGTCCGCAGGACGGTCCAGGTGTACGAGGCGGCCGGCGTCGCCGCGCTCCACATCGAGGACCAGATCACGCCCAAGCGCTGCGGCCACCTCGCCGGCCACCAGGTCATCCCGCGGGGGGAGTTCATCGGCAAGATCCGCGCGGCGGTCGAGGCGCGGACGGACCCGGATCTCCTCGTCATCGCGCGGACGGACGCGACCTCGGCCGTGGACTTCGACGAGGCGCTCCGCCGCGGCGAGGCCGCGGCCAAGGCCGGCGCGGACGTGCTGTTCATCGAGGCGCCGCGCGACGAGGGGCAGGTCGAGCGCGTCGCGCGCGCCTTCGACACTCCGCTCCTCTACAACTACGCGCCCGGCGGCCGCTCGCCGCTCCTGCCCTTCGCGCGGCTGCGGCAGCTCGGCTTCGCGATCGTGCTGCTGCCGGTGGACACGCTGCTCGTGGCGGTCCAGTCGATCCGCGACTTCCTCGCCGCGCTGAAGGCGCGCGACGACGTGCTCTCGCTCAAGGACCGCTACATGCCGTTCCGCGACTTCAACGAGCTGATCGGCGTGAACGCCCAGCTCGCCCTGGCCGAGCGCTACAAGGACGACGCGCGCTCCGCGACGTAGGCGGCGAGGGCCGCGTCCCACGGGCGCAGGTCGTCCTCGCCGAGCGCCGCGAGATTCGCATGGGCCAGGACCGAGTACGCCGGGCGCCGCGCCCTCGCGCCGAGCTCCTCCGACGTGATGGGGACGACCTCCGCGGCGACGCCCGCCAGCTCGAAGACGCGCCGGGCGAAGCCGTGCCAGCTCGTCTGGCCGACGTTGGTCAAGTGGTA
>QHTD01000120.1 GCA_003220675.1 Candidatus Rokuibacteriota bacterium
TGGCGAAGGAGGTCCGAGGCATGAGCCAATCGTCGCGTCCAGTGGCCCAGGTCGTCACGCCGGAGCCGGTCGTCGAAGGCGCTGGCGTTCATCTCCGACGGAGCATCGGCACTCGAAAACTCGACCACCTCGACCCCTTCTTGCTCCTCGACCACTTCGAGTCGGTCAATCCGGCGGACTACGAGGCAGGGTTCCCGTATCACCCGCACCGCGGAATCGAGACGGTGACGCTCGTTCGCAAAGGCGAAGTGCGGCACGGCGACTCGCTGGGGCACCGTGGGACGATCGGCGCCGGCGACATCCAGTGGATGACCTCGGGAAGCGGCATCCTCCACGAGGAAATGCCTCAGAGACGTCCCGAAGGGATTGCCGGGTTACAGCTGTGGCTGAATCTGCCGGCGCGCGAAAAGATGAGCCCCCCGAAGTACCGCGATCTGGAGGCGTCTCGTCTCACGGAGACGGCGGCGGAGGGAGGGGCGAGGATTCGGGTCATCGCCGGCGAGGCGGGCGACGGGCGGCTCGCGGGACCGGTCGAAGGCCTGGCCGTCGCGCCG
This sequence comes from Candidatus Rokuibacteriota bacterium, assembly GCA_003220675.1. Taxonomy (GTDB): domain Bacteria; phylum Methylomirabilota; class Methylomirabilia; order Rokubacteriales; family CSP1-6; genus 20CM-2-70-11. The sequence continues at coordinate 555 of QHTD01000120.1, forward strand.
AAGTTCATCGACGTGACGTTGCCATCTGGCGCCACGTTCCGCGAGACGGTGCCACGGGGCCACACCGCGTTCGCGTACGTCGACCAGGGTGAGGTTCGCTTCGGGCCGCAGCAGACCTCCACGCATGCGCCCGCCCTCGTCATTTTCGGTGACGGCGACCTCGTGGAGGCATCCGCCGGCTCCAGCGGCGGGCGCTTCCTCCTCGCGGCGGCTCGACCACTTCACGAACCGATCGCGCGCTACGGGCCGTTCGTGATGAACACGCGCGCAGAGATCGAGCAGACGCTGGCAGACCTACGGACCGGCAACTTCATCCGCAAGGAGCCGCGCGACGAGTGACGCATGGCCGGTGATCTGTGACGCTCAGCGGCGCCTCAGGCGCGGATCGAATCGGAACGCCTCGGGGTTGCCTGTCCGGATGCGTTTGAAGTGCGAGTGCAGGGGATTGAGCAAGTAGTTCAGCTCCTGGGGGATGACGGCCGAGGGCACGGCGAGCACCGGACTTTTTAACTCGTGCGCCCAGCGAGCTCCCAGGTCGGCGAGCGCCTCCGGTGGGGGGTAGCTTCTCCAGTTCGCCGGAAGCTCGGACGCCGGCACCCGGGAGATGGTCAGCATCTCGGGAATGTCGGCCGCGATCGCGACCAGGTCGCCCGGCGGCTCCGGCCGCTCGAGATTGACGAAGAGCTCGAGGGCAGCCAGCGCGAGGCTCGCCGAGGTGTAGACGACCGGGATCCCGGGCTGGTTCCAGCGGCCCCCGTGACGGCGCGCCCCTTCGCCGTCGAAGGCCGCGTGCCGCGCACGCGTTATCCGCCAGACGCGGATCAGCTGTAGACGCCGTGCTCGATGCGACCGAGGATCCGCTCGACCTGCTGCGCCCCGAGGTCGGTGTCGAGCAGATCGAGGGGGCGAACCGACCCGAGCGCCCGGACCGTTCCGCGCAGCCAGGCGCCGGCCCTTTCCTGGCTGCCGAACACGTCTTCCGCCCGGGCCGCGACGCGGGCGAGGCGCAGGAGCCGGTCGGACTCATCCGCGCTCAGCCGGTGCGCCTTCTTCCGCCGAGCCAGCGTGCGGGGTGGCAGGTGCAGGACGCGGACGAGCGTCTCCCGGGGGATCTCGAAGCGGGTCGCGAGGGCCTCGAGGGTCGCGTACGGGAACCCCGTTCGGGCCTTGTCGATGATCGCCTCAAACGTCGCCTGACGCTCCCTGAACACGCCCTTGCCGCCCAGCGTCTGGACGAGCCGCCCGGTCGAGATCATTCAGTGCCTCCTGTGCAACATGGCATTGATACTACCGCCATGTGGCACCGACGTCAACCGGCCCGGCCGCTCAGAAGGCGCCCTTGTCGAGCGCGTAGAAGTTCGCGTAGATGGACTCGCAGTCGGCCTGGAGCCGTCCCCGGCTGCCATAGCGCGAGCCGAAGCGGGTGAGCGCCTGGGTCGAGAGGTCCGCGCTCGGCTTACCTTCCACGATCAGCTCGCTGATCCACTGTCCGATCAGGAGCGAGCCGGCGATCCCGAGGGCGTTGCACCCGGTGGCCGCGAACAGCCCGCGGATGGAAGGCACTTGTCCGACCAGGAAGTTCCCGTCGGGCGTGAAGGTCGGAAGGCCCGCGCATCCGCGTATGATGGGTGCCGCCTGGAGGGCGGGAAAGGCGCGCGTGAGTCCAGCGCCAAGCTCCTCCAGGACTCGCTGGTCCCGTTCGGTCTCCTCGATCGTGAAAGTGGCGGGGAGGTCGGCCATGGCGAACCTCTTGGGCGCGCTCTCGAACCCTCCGATGAGCACGCCGCCGACTTCCGGACGCAGATAGACGGACGCGTCCGGCACCCGGACCACTGGCATCTCGCGCGGGATCCCGTCCATGGGCGCGGTGACCCAGAGCTGGTGCCGGATCGGGATCGTGTCGAACCGAAGCCCCAGCGCTGCGCCGATCAGCTCGCTCCACGGTCCCACCGCGACCACGACCGTCTCGCACGCGATCGATCCGTTCGCGGTCTCGACGCCGGTGACCCGGCCGCGATCGATCGTGATCGCAGTGGCGGGTGTCTGGGTCCGCATCCTGACGCCGAGACGACGGGCCGCGCGCGCCAAGGCCATCGCCAGCGTGTAGGGCTCGGCATAGCCGTCGGTCGGAACCCACGCGCACGCCTTCACCCCTTTCGTCTCCAGAAGCGGCACCCGCACCTGCGCGTCCCGCGGAGCGATGAGCTCCACCGCGAGCCCCCAGCCTTGCGCCTGAGCCACCTGGGCCTCGAGCTCGCGCACGCGCGCGTCCGTCAGCGCGAGCTTCAGGCTCCCGACCTGTCGGAACCCCGGATCCTCCCCGTGCTCGGCCTGCCATCGGCTGAGCCTGTCCACGACGGCCATGATGGAGCGCGCCATGAGCTCGGAGGCGCGGAGCTGGCCGACCAGGCCGGCGGCCTGCGACGTGTTGCCCGAGGCGAGCTCCCCGCGCTCGACCACCAGCACGTCGGAGACGCCAGCGCGGGCCAGATGGTAGGCGATGGAGCATCCCCAGATTCCGCCTCCGATGATGACGACCCGGGCTGTGTCAGTCATACTGCCGGCTCAGCACCGCACGATGAGATCGATCTCGACGAGCGACCCTAAGGCCAGGTTGGTCACGCCCACCGTCGTCCGCGCGGGGAAGCGCCCCGCCTTGAAGTAGCTGGCGTACACCGCATTCACGGCCGGATAGTCAGCGGCGAAGTTCACGAGGTAGATTCGGACCATCACCACGCGCTCGAAGCTCGTCCCGGCGCCGCGGAGGACGGTCTGGAGGTTCTGCATGATCTGACGCGTTTGCTCGGCCGCGCCCCCCGGCACCAGGGCGCCCGTCTTCGGGTCAACGCCGAGCTGTCCGGTGACAAAGAGAAAGTCCCCCGCGCGCACGGCGTGGCTGTAGGCTGCGGTCGGCGGTGGGGGTGGGGCGTCGGGATTCGTCAGGAACTCGATGTCCATGGGGGCCTCCGTTATCGGTAGCGCTCCAGGAACTGCCGGGCCCGCTCGCTGGCAGGTTTCTCGAAAAATACCTCGGCCGGCGCGATCTCCACGATCCGGCCATTGTCGAGGAATACGACGCGGCTCGCCGCCTCGCGCGCGAACTTCATCTCGTGAGTCACCACGATCATCGTCCGCCCCTCGCGCGCGAGATCCTTCATCACGGCTAGCACCTCGCCGACCAGCTCCGGATCGAGCGCGCTCGTGGCCTCGTCGAACAGGAGCACCTCGGGGCGCATCGCCAGCGCCCTGGCGATGGCCACCCGCTGCATCTGCCCGCCCGAGAGGAAGGCGGGGTAGACGTCGCGCTTGTCGGCGAGTCCCACCTTCTCGAGTAGCCGCTCGCCTTCCGCGACCGCCTCGCCGCGCGGGCGGCCGAGGACGTGAATCGGGCTCTCGATGACATTGCCGAGGGCCGTCATGTGGGGCCAGAGGTTGAAGTGCTGGAACACCATCCCGACCCGCGTGCGCAGCATCGCCAGCTCGGGATCGGACATGAGGACATTGCCGCCGTCCGACCGGCGATAACCGACCCGCACGCCGTGCAGGAAGACGCTTCCCCGATCGGGCCGTTCCAGCCAGTTGATGCATCGCAGGAGTGTCGACTTCCCCGAGCCGCTCGGTCCCACGATGCACACCGTCTCGCCCGGCATGACTGCGAGATCGATGGAGACCAGGACCTCGTGTCCGCCGAACTGCTTGACGAGGCCGCGCAGCTCGACCGCCGGTACCGGATCAGTGGCCATGACCGCGCCGCACCATGGCGGCCAGCCGCTCACCGCGCTGCACGAGATACTCGACGCCGCCACACAGGCCCCAATACAGCAGGGTGGCGACGAGAAATGACTCGAACGGCACGAAATAGAAGGACTGGACGGAGTTCGCCGCGTAGGTCAGCTCGGGAAGCGTGATGATGGACAGGAACGCGGAGTCCTTGATGAGCTGGATCAACTGGTTTCCGACCACGGGTCCCACGGCGATCAGGACTTGCGGAAGGATGATCCGGCGAAACAGTCTGATGCCCGTGTATCCAAAGGCCCGGCCCGCTTCGGTCTGGCCCGGCGGCAGATGCACCCACGCGGACCGCAGGATTTCCGCCATGTAGGCAGTGTTGTAGATCACCAAGGTGATCAGGGCGGCCGTCCACTTGTCGAGGCTGAGGCCGAGCGAGGGGAGCGCGTAGTACACGAGGTAGGTGAGGAGCAGGAAGGGAATGCAGCGGCCGCTGTCGACAGCCGTCCGCGCCACCGCGCGGACGGCGCGGCGCCGGGACATGAGCGGTACCACGAACAGCACCCCCAGCAGCAGCGACAGCAGCATCGAGACGGCGCAGAGCCACACGGTGTTGCCGAGCCCCAGCGCAAACTGGAGCCACTCCTTCCAGATGACGTCCAGCCGGAGCGTCATAGGGTCCCGTATCGTCGCCGCAGCGAGCGCTCGAGCGTCCGCGCGCCGGCGACGAGCAGCGCCAGGGCCAGCCCGTACACCACGGCCGCTGCCACGAACGGCGGCAGCGGCTCGTAGGTCGTGGCCGCGATCTGACGCGCCTTCCGGGTCAAGTCGACGACGCCGATGATCGCGACGGCCGGGCTCGCCTTGATGAGGAGCGTCATCTCGTTCACGAGCGCGGGGAGGCTCGCGCGCCAGATCTGGGGGAACACGATGCGCCGAAAGGCGACGCTCCCGGTCATGCCCATGGCCAGCGCCGCCTCGAGCTGTCCCCGCGGGAAATCCATGATCGCCGCCCGCCAGATCTCGGCGTTGAACGCGGCCGTATTGAGCGTGAGCGCAATCACCGCCGCCGGCAGCGGGTCGAGCGACACCCCGAGGGCGGGGAGACCGAAGAAGATCAGCATGGTGAAGGTGACCACCGGAGCTGCCCGCACGAAACTGGAGTAGACCGCGGACAGCCAACGCAGACCCCGCGCCCGGCGGGTCCGGGCGAGAGCGAGGAGCAGGCCGAGTGGCACGCCGGCGGCAATCGCGAGGCAGGACACCGTCACGGTCATCCCGGCGCCCCGGAGCAGGTCCAGCATGGTGGACCACTTCAGCATCGCGGCACCTGCCCTGGCACCGCCGCGACGCTACTTGATCGGTCGATCACCCGGGAGGAGCGGCTGGTTCGGCAGATCGTCGAACGTGATCCTCAGCCACTTCGACTGGAGCTGCTTGTAGGTGCCGTTGCTCTTTTGCTGGGCCAGGAAGGCGTTCAGGAAGTCGACGAGGCTCTTGTTGTTCTTCTGCACGGCCCAGGCGGCGTACGACTTGCGACCGACCCGCTGGCCGAACTCGAAGACGTCGGGCTTCTCACTGACCAGTGTCGAGAGCGAGACGATGTTGTGGATCACAGCGTCGAGCCGCCGATTCACGAGATCCTGGTACGCCTCCGAGAACGCGCCATACTGGACGACGTTGCCGAGCTTGCCGCCGGTCTTCTTGAGCTCGACCTCGAGCTCAGGCAGCACCTGGAAGGACGCGCCGCCCTGTTGCACGCCGAGGGTCTTACCTGACAGATCCTTGAGGCTCTTGATCGACGCGTCGCCCTTGCGCTTCACGTAGGCCATCGTTGATTCGGAGATGGGCACGGTGAAGTCGAGCGACTTTACCCGCTCGTCCGTGATGACGGCGGCGGACAGCGCGACGTCATACTTGCCCGACGCGACGCCGGGCAGGATGCCTTGCCACGGGAGGATCTCCTGACGGACCTCGAAGCCGGCCGATTTCCTGAGGATGGACAGGAGCTCGTGGTCATAACCCATGGGCTTGCCATCGACCACGAACTCGAACGGCGGGTAGTCGTCCTCAGTGGCCACGATCATGTATCCGCGCTTCTTGATGTCCTCGAGCGAGGCCGCGCTCGCGCTGCTCGGCCATGCTGGCAGCATCAACAGAGCAACGGCAAATGAAGCCAGGGACATCCGCGGGCCGAGCGCTAACGAACGACGGGTGCTCAAGGGCGCGGTCATCGTACGCCTCCCTCTCAATCTCTCGGGGTAGATCAGTGCACTCTGAATACTGTTGACGACGGCGCAGTCGAGCAAGGGGAATGCCACGACCCTGACTTGCCGACAAACGCTGGCCCGGCAGGATGTTACACTGAACGCGAACGCTCGGGAAGATGCCTTCACTTCGAGCATGCTCGTGCCCCCTGCGTACGGATTGAGCGCGGAGCCTTCAGGTGGACGGGGCTTTCTTGACAAGCGCGTCCGGGATTCGTTAACGTCTCGTCGCATCAGCGAATCCCAAACGCAGGGCAGCGGGAGCGCGGTTCGAGCATTCCCCGGGAGGAACGGACACATGGAGCCAGCCGTCGGGGCCCGAGCACGGCAGGAGTTTGTGGGCCTCCGGTTTACGCCGGGGTCGCTGGACAAGAAGACCGACTCGCTGTTGGCATACGCGTGCGCGCTGATGGCTGGGTGACTACCTTGAAGCAAGAATCGCTTCGCAGTTGCGAAGCAATCGGGGGCAAGTGAGGACGAGCTACGTGAGGCAACGTTCATCGCCATGCGTCAAGCCGCAGCGCGGCTGCGAACGCTGGCGGAGGAGGCCACGGGGCTCGAGCTCGGCAAGTAGCCGCGCCGAGCAGCAAGCGACCCGGTCGGAGATGTAACAATGCCGTTTGCGAGCGCAAACGGGGCGTCGCTGTATTACGAAGCGACCGGCGCCGGCTTCCCGCTCGTGTTCGTCCATGAGTTCGGCGGGGACTACCGAAGCTGGGAGCCGCAAGTTCGGTACTTCTCGCGCCGGTACCTTTGCGTTACGTACAACGCCCGAGGTTATCCCCCCTCCGACGTTCCCAAGGAGCCGTCAGCGTACTCGCAGGCGATCGCGACCGACGATCTCGTCAGCGTTCTGCGACATCTGCGAATCCCGAGCGCTCACATCGTCGGTCTCTCGATGGGCGGCTTCGCGACGCTCTATCTCGGCCTCCGCCATGCGATGCTGGCGCGCTCGCTCGTCGTCGCCGGGTGCGGGTATGGCTCCATGCCGGCGCAGCGAGCGAAATGGCAGGACGATTCAGAAGCGCTCGCGCGATTGTTCGAGACCGAGGGCGCCGAAGTCGCAGCGAAGCAGTATGCGGCTGGGCCCTACCGGCGCCCATTCCGAGCGAAGGATCCGCGCGGGTGGGACGAGTTCGTGCGCATGATGTCCGAGCACTCGGCAGTAGGCTGCGCGTTGACCCAACGCGGCGTCCAAAAGGCGCGTCCCTCCGTCATGGATTGGGAAGCCGACCTTCGAAAAATGACGATTCCCACGCTGATCATCGTTGGCGACTCGGACGACCCTTGTATCGAGCCGAATGTGTTCCTGAAGCGAACCATCCCATCATCGCAGCTCTGCGTGTTCCCCAACTCCGGCCACCAGGTGAACCTCGAAGAGCCGGACCTGTTCAACCGGATCGTGGACGGCTTCCTCGCGACGGTTGAAGCGAGAGCCAGTCACTCGTAGCGTACCGCCAAGCAGGTGGGACGAATTCTTCGAGCCACCTTTTGGCCACCACCCTGATTTGCCGGGCGGTTTCTACCCGCAGATCGGCCTTTCACACGGGTGCTCGTCCGGTGTCTTAACGGTCGCAGGAAGGAGGCAGGGACATGAGCGACGACATCCGGGCCGAGGCGGGCTTTCTCATCCTGGCCGACATCTCCGGGTTCACCGCGTTCGTCGCCGGGACCGAGCTGGAGCACGGCGCGCTCGTCACCGGCGTCCTGCTCGAAGCGGTGATGCGTCGGCTCTCACCGCCGCTGGAGATCCAGGAGCTCGAGGGGGACGCCGTGTTCGCCATCGGCGCCGACGGCGCTCTGCCCGATGGCAGCGTCCTGCCCGCCCTGCTCGCGGACGCGTTCGCCGTGTTCAAGGAGGAGCAGCGGAAATTGGCGGGTGATGACAGCTGCTCCTGCCGCGCCTGTAGCGACA